>CAZJGK010000102.1:0-9033 GCA_964545545.1 uncultured Fibrobacteraceae bacterium
CGTCCCCGGAATAGTGGTAGGTCTGTTGCAGGACGTTCTTGCGATTGCCCTGGGCGTTGAAGATCTCCACCGTCACGGTGGCTTCCCGGTCGAGGTAGAATGAGATGTTGGTCTCGTCATAGAGTCCGTCTTCGTTGGGTGAGAACGGGTTCGGTGACACCAGAATCCCCGAAATGACGTCTCCCTCGTTTTTCTGCAAGGCTTCGGTGCGGAACAGGCCGTAGGCTCCGGTGTGGTTGATGGAGGCGGTCACCAGGTTGCCGGTCGTCGATACGGTGCCCCCCACCAGGACCCAGCGGTTGCTGGCCGCGGTGTACTCGTACAGGCCCAGCATGTTCTCATCGGTGCCGCGGGGCACCCAGGCCTGGGGGTAGTGCAGGGACAGCCGGGCTTCTCCAGGCAGCCGGCCTCCCTGGTCGAAGTCGTCGCCAAGGCTGTCCCGGGTGGCGAGGCTGATTTCGCGGAACACGCCGAGGGGCCGGCCGGGGGGGACCTGTGGCGCGGATTTCAGGACCTCGGGCACATTGTACAGACCCCAGGAAACATCGATCCTGCCGCCCATGGTGTCGGCGCCGACGGCCGACCCGGTCCAGGCCTCGGCGAGGTGGCGGGCCACGAGTCTGCTCCTGAGATCATCGGGGATCTCCAGGGTGGAGCCGTCGATCTGGGCCAGGATGATGTCCCCTTCATCCAGGGGATGGGAGACGAAACGCGAGTCGGCGGACGGGGTGACCTGCAGGGTGGTGACGGGTGAAACCGAGACCTTGGGCGGATTACTGGCATCGGAGGCCGAGACCTCGAATTCCAGGTAGCGGCTGCTGTCCACCGGCGAATATACCAGGTTGGAATCCAGCCACGAGGGCAGGATGTCCACCACCCACAGGTCTGAACCCAGGGAACCCATGGCCACCTCGCGCTGCCAGCCCTGGCCCGCAAACCCCGAACTGCGGTAGCGCAACTCGGCATGGGCCACCCGGTTGTCGTCGCTGATGTGCATGGTCAGGCCGATGGGGGCGTTGGCCAGGGGTTCGACCTTGGTCACCACGGAGCCCCCGCCGCCGGTATCGATGACCGGAGGGCCGGTATCCTCGAAAGCGCTCATCTCGATGGCCACGGGCGTCAAGCCCGCTTTCAACCTTTTCAGGGCGTCGGGCGATTCGTAGTCGAGGATCTCTTCCTGGGTCTTGCCCGGCTGATGACCCGAGCCGGGAATCAGGAGCAGGTCCATGATGTTCGAGTCACGATCGGAATTCTGGCCGCCGCCGAAGTTCCACTCGCTGCGGGCCTCGTTTACCCAGCGGATGCCTCCCAGCACCTCTTCGCCGCCGAAGTCGTGGCTGGCCATGCAGACGGCGATGTCCCAACTCTTGATGTCTTCAATGGTGGGATCGCCCAGGGCCGCGCGCGAGACGAGCGCAGTGACGGTGTTGAGCTCGGGATCGCTCAGCAGCTGGATATCCTGATCCTTGCTCAGGGCGTTATCCCGCCAGGACTGGAGGGTGTTCTGGCCCAGGCTGGGAATGACGGCCTTGTACCAACCGTCCATGATCACCGCGTAGTCCCAGGCATCCCGGGCCTGAAATCCGGCCTGGCGGTTGGGCAAGGTGGTCGTGGCGCCACCAGGTCCGCTGTCGATGAGAATGTCGATCTTCTGGAGATTGAGTTCGGCGTACAAGGGGTTCCAGTCCGCGGTGCTCGGATCGGCCGGGTCGGGAAAATCCACCATCCCGACCTGGAAGGCGATCATGTCGATGGATTGCCCGCCGACCAGGGCCGTGGTTTCGTATACCGTCAATCCGGTCAGGTCGAAGGATCCGGGTCCGAAGACGATATTCGTGGGATAAGTATAGTATTTGCGAGCAGTTCCCGGCTGATTGGGACCATGGTCGTCACCGATCGGATCGCTGACCTGCAGCAAGGGTTCGACCACGGCGGTGACATGGAGCGTGACCTTGTCGGAGGCCGCTATGATGTTGCTGCCGTCGAAGGCCATCACGGTCAAGTCCTGATTCCCGCCCGGATTGGCGACCGGGATCAGGATCTGCAGGCTATAGATGCCGTCGCCGGCGGTCTGGTCGCCGTGGGCGGCCTGTCCGTCGTCGAACATGCGCGTCATCGCCCCGCCGCCGGCCGCCGAAAGATCGGCCAGGACATCGCCGATCCCGTCACCACCGTCGGTGACCTTGGCGGTCAGGGTGATCATGGCCCCGGCGTCGATTTCCGCGGGGGTGACCTGGACCTCACTGACCGGCGGTGGCGTCGGGAATTCCGTTTTGACGTGGTAGGGGTCGCTCCAGGCCACGAGGGTGACGGGACCGAGGGCCGCGGCCCAGTCGTTGGGCCCGGGGTTGAGGTAGTCGAAAGTCAAATCGAGGGTCGAGTCCTGGGGGGCGGAATCGAAGGCCGATCGCTTGACGCCGCTGTCGTCCTGGGTCAGGTAGGTTTCAAGCATGAGGGAATCGGGCCGGCCCCCGAAGGCCTTCCAGGGAATTTCGATATGGAAGGCGTCGCCGCCCTTGTCGGTCCAGAGGTTCTCGATGTTGAAGCCCTGGGCCGTGGTGTAGGTGTCCGTATCCGGATCATACCATTCCCAGCTGCCGAGGGCCTTGTTCCAGCGCCGGAAATCCCCGTAGTCGTTGGCGCTGTATTTGCAGGTGATGGCGAAATCGGGCTTCAACTCCTGACCGTAGTTCACGGGCTGCTCGAAGGGGTCACGCGCGGCGCCGGCGGCATCGAAATGGGTTTCGAAGATCACGCTCAACTGCAGTCCGTTCCAATCCGAGGCGAACGGGATGTCCAGTTTGAGGAGATCCGGGGTGTTGTCCACCACCAGGGCGGTCAGGTCCATGGGCGGGAACACATGACGGGTTCCCGGTTCGTGTTGCCAGTCGGGGTCGGAAATCACGAAGACATCGCGCAACCGCAAGCCGGAATTCTCGACCGCCAACGAACCGCCCTGGCCCGAAAGGGTCACCAGGCCGGCGGACCCGGTGGGCGTGAAGATGCTTACGGCCCTGCCGGTGCTGTCGGACGCGGCGGTTGCAGGATTGAAAGAGCCCAAGCTGGCGGGGTTGGCGCTGAAAGTGAAGTTCTCCCCGGACAAGGGCGCGGGATTGCCGAAGACATCAACCAGCTGGGCGCCTACGGAAACCGGGTGGACCAGGTCACTCAGATTCGAGGTCAGGTCGATGCGCCAGCCCACGGGCGGGCCCGAGCGGGAGATGATCGCGAGCAGGGACAGCCCACTGTCCAGATTCCCGGCCAGAACATCCAACGACCGGTTATTGATGACCACCGAAGCGGTGACCAACAGGGTTCCGGAACCCGTGGCCGACAGTTCGGCCTGGGCTTGGCCGTCGGCATTGGTGGTCACGGTGGGAACGGCGAAACGTCCGGCCCCCGTCGAAGAGGGGCTGACGGCGAAGGTGAGGGGAATGTCCGCCATGCGGCTCGGGTTGCGGGCCGAATCGAAGAGCTGGGCGGTGACCGTAACGGTGGCCAGATCGTCGGCCAGCAGGCTGTCGGCCCCGGCGGTCAACACGACGGCCGTGGGTTGGGGATCCAGGAAGGCGACGATGATGCGCCCGGCAACGGGATCCTTGGCGGGCTGCGCCAGGTAGACGCGCAGCACCTCGACGGCCGTATTCGTCATCCAGAAGCGGGACCGGCCGTCCTGGAAATCCAAGGTCCTGGTGGTGTCGGCCAGGTCGGCGGAGGCGAAAAATGTCGGTGTGCCGCGCGGGGGGTTGAGGTCGTCCATTTTCAGGGCGCTCAACACGAAACCGGTCAGGTTGCCGTCCAGGTCGAAGAGATCATCGCGGCCCTGGGCATCCCGGGCCGCCAGGTTCACCTGGGCGGGGAACCACAGGTCATCTGCGGGGATGGACACGGTGCCCCGGACCTCGGGCTGCGTGTTGCCCTGGTCGTCCACGATTTCCAGATGGTCGGCGCGGACGGCCAGCAGGGTGAGTCGGCCCAGATCCATATCCTCCAGGCCCACCTCGGTAATCGGCTCCAGGGGAACATAGCCGGCGGCGGTCAGGGTCAGATGGTAGGTGCCGGGCTCCAGGTAAAAGGCGAAAGAATCGCCGGGGGCGGCGAAGCTGCCCGTGTCGCTCAACGCTCCCGTCAACTCGTTCCGCAGTTCCAGGCGGCCGGCAACGGCGGGGCCTTCGAAGCCGATGGTTCCCGCCACGCGGGCGGCGCGCGGCAGGATGATCGCCAATCCTGTCACATCGGTTCCGGCGGCAACCGTAAGGGGTAGGCTGGTGGTGACGTAGGAAGAGGCGCCTGCGGACAGGGTAAAATCGCCGCCGGTGGCGGTGAAGAAGGCGAAATCACCGCCATTGGCGGGGAAATCGGAGAAGTCGATCTGGTTGCCCTCGCCATCGAGCAGGCGCAGGGTTCCGGCCGCGCCGGGTCCGGATTCGAAGCTGACGGTGCCGCTGATCTCGGTCTGGCGCGCGAGATTGAAGTCCACGTCCGTGACATCGGTGCCGGCGGTGACGCTGACGGGAATTTCAGCGGGCAGATAAGTGTCCGCCTCGACGCGCACGGTGTACTGCCCGGATTCGACGTAGAAGACATACGGGCCGCCTGCAGCGGTGAAAGCGCTGGTCTGCAGGATGCTGCCGCCGTTATCCAGCAGGGTGATGGAGCCGCCGCCGCCGGGGCCGGAGGCAAAGCCGATGGTCCCGCGGATCGCCGTCGCCTTGTCGAGGGTAAAATCGGCGCCGGTGGTGGCGCCGCCGTCGCTGATGGTGAACGTTCCGGTGGCGGGCAGGTAGCCCTCGGCAGTGACGGTGACGGTGTAGTCGCCGTCGGAAAGGCGGGGCAGGGTGTAGGTCGCGACGCCCGCTGCCGTGGTGACGCTGGACAGGGGGGAGCCCGGATCGCGCCCGGCAAAGTTGATGATCGCGGCCGAAGCCGAAATGGCGGTCGTTCCGTTGTCGTCGGGCAGGGTCACCGTTCCCGAAATGGTGCCCGCGGCGGGGTCGGCAAGGCTGTCGCCGCCATCGTCGAGGATGGAGGCGGAAAGGTTGAGCAGGTCGACCTGTCCGGCGCCGCCGTCCAGGCCCGGGTTGTTGGGGGCCGCGTCGATACCGTTGAACTCGGCCGAAGCCTTGGTGATCAACGCCACCGCCTTCATGACGGCGTGGGGGGGCATCCCCGAGGGATAGATGGCCGACCAGGGCAGGGCGAATTCCGCGTTGAACCAGAAGGGCAGAGCACCGGGCTGTTGCCTGGCGGATTTTTTGCCCACGCTGAAGGCCTGGGCTGCGGTGACCTGATCGCTGATGTCGATGGTGGCGCCGGTGTTGTCGTTGACCAACCGGACGCCGGGGGCCGGCCCGCCCAGATCGGCGCCGTCACCGGGATTACGGCCCAGGACCAGGTCGATGCCGCTGCCTGCAGGCAGCAGGAAGTTGCCGGGGTAGGTGTCCAGGTCGGCGGCCGAACGCAGGTTCACACCCTTGTCCAGGTCCACATAGACGGCCAGGGCTTCGTCGGTGCCGAAATCCTGGTAGGTGACGGCCAGGTAAAGATTGTCCTCGTCCCAGGTGCACCACAGGTTGCGAATGTTCCCGGTGCGCGAAGTGTTGTCGTCAGCCCGGTCGTTGACCACCAGATCAGCAGGGTCCCAGTCGGTGCCATCGGTCTTGATGCTGCCGTCGATGACCGGCGTATGGAAGGGGACAGCGGTGGAAACGGTGGCCGAAACGACCAACAGCACCATAGTCAGGCATAAGGTGACCCGCGCAGATGCTGGACGAGGGAAGAATCTGGGCATGATGATACCATCGATCCAGGAGCTGGAGTGAAAAGCCATAATATTGAGGGGGCACGATACCGTATCCGTCGTTGTTCTTCAACGAAAAAGGGTGTAGGTTTGACCACCATGAAGGACAATCGGCATCCTTGGAAATACCTGGGGAAAGTGGCATGCGGACTGTTGCCCCTGGCCTTCCTGCTGTCCTGCGGCCATGTGGATCGCAGCCACAGCGTGATCATCTGGGAGCAGATGGATCCCCAGGAACAGACCCTCTTCGATCAGCACGTCGAGGAGTTCCGCACCCAGCACCCGGAATATGCAGATTTCGACATCCAGCGCGTCCACTACCGGGTGGAGGATCTGCAGACCCAGTTCCAGACGGCGGCCTTGGCCTACGGCGGCCCCAACATGGTGTACGGCCCGGCTGACAAGATCGGCCCCTATCAGATCATGGGTCTGCTCATGCCCATCGAGGATTTGCTGCCGCAGAAGGAGATCGCGCGCTTCGACCGCTCGGCGCTACCCGAGCTCGGCGGTAAGGTCTGGGGTCTGCCCGACCAGGTGGGCAACCACCTGACGCTGGTGGCCAACAAGGCCCTGGTGGATTCCATCCCCGACAATACCGATGACTGGGTGGCCCAGCTCCAGAACCTGACCAAGGACCTGGATGGCGACGGCAAGACCGACCAGTACGGCCTGGTGTTCAATCTGCTGGAGCCCTTCTGGCTGGTGCCCTGGCTGGGCGGTTACGGCGGTTGGGTCATGGACGATCACGCGGTGCCGACCCTGGATACCCCGGCTATGGTCGGCGCCCTGACCTTCATGCAGCATCTGCGTCGCCTCGACGTCATGCCCCAGGAATGCGACTATCCCCTGGCCGACACCATGTTCAAGACCGGGAAGGCGGCCTACATCATCAACGGTCCCTGGTCGTGGGAGGGGTACCGCAAGGAGGGGGTCACGATCCAGCTGGCGTGCATACCCAAGGTGAGCGCGACGGGCCTGTGGCCCACGCCCATGACCAGCGCGAAGTGCTATTCGGTCAACGCCTACCTGGATCCGGCCACGAAGGACTGCACGGCCGCGTTGCTGTCTTGGCTGACGGGCTATAAGGTGCAGTGCGATCTAGCCAAGACCCTGAGCACATTGCCGAGTGACCTGGAGGCGCGCAAGCTGCCCGAGTTCCAGACCGATGCGGTGATGAAAGTCAGCAACGAGCAGATCGCCAAGGGACGCCTGATGCCCATCGTGCCCGAAATGCGGGCCATCTGGGACAGCATGCGCCCCGGCTACCAGAGCGTGATGAACGGCAACATGACCCCGACCGAGGCCGCCGCGTTCATGCAGAAGCGTGCGGTTTCCATGATTGCCCGGATGCGGGAATAAGGAGTGCGCGTGAAGTTGGGCCATTCGAATTCGCGCCTGGCGTTCTGGTTCCTGCTGCCCACGGCGGTGGTGCTGCTGGCCGTGGTCGCCTACCCGTTTTTCTTCAATTTTTATGTCTCTCTCACGAACTGGAACATGTACCATTTTCGGGATCCGCAGCTGAAGGGCTTCATGCACTACGCCCGCATCTTCATGGAGCCTGATTTCTACCACATCTTCGGCAAGACCATCGCCTGGACCGTGATCAACCTGATCTTCCACTTCGTCCTGGGGTTGGGGGCCGCCCTGCTGTTGAACCGCAAGCTGCCCGGACGCAACATCTACCGCGCCCTGCTGATCCTGCCCTGGGCCGTGCCCCAGTACATCTCCGCCCTGACCTGGCGCGGGATGTTCAATGTGGAATACGGGGCGGTCAACCAGCTGCTGGCCCTGGTCGGCATCCACCCCGTGGCGTGGTTCGCCCACGAGTCGACGGCTTTTACCGCCGCGGTGGTCACGAACATCTGGCTGGGCTTTCCGTTCATCATGGTGATCGCCCTGGGCGGTTTGCAGAGCATTCCTCATGAGTTGTACGAGGCGGCGCGCATCGACGGCGCAGGCCCCGTGCAGCGGTTCTTCAAGATCACCTTGCCCATGCTCAAGCCGGTGCTGATGCCCGCACTGGTGCTGGGCACCATCTGGACGTTCAACAACCTGAACGTGATCTGGCTGGTCACCGACCAGGGCCTGCCCGCGGACAAGAGCCACATCCTGGTGACCTATGTCTACAAGGCGGCGTTCGTCTATTACCGCTACGGCTACGCCGCCGCCTTCAGCGTCTTCATCTTCCTGGTGCTGCTGGTGATAGTGCGCGCGTATGACCGAGTCTCACGGCAGGAGGCCTACTGATGGCGCGTCCGGGCAGTATCAAATCGGTGTGGGCCACGGTGTGGGTTCATCTGCTGGTGTGGCTGCTGGTGCTGTTCGCGATTTTTCCGGTGATCCAGGTCATCGGGATCAGCCTGCGCCCCGGCGACCAGCTCTACAGCACCCATCTGGAGATCATTCCCCATGGGGCGACCCTGGACGCCTTCCGGATCATGTTCACCGAAAAGCCGTTTTTCCTGTGGCTGCGCAACTCGGCCATCGTCTCCTTGGGCACCGCGTTGATCGGGGTGGCCCTGGCCAGCCTGGGGGGCTTTGCCCTGTCGCGTTACAAGTTCCGGGGCCACGGGGCGGCCCTGCAGGGCATCCTGATGACCCAGATGTTCCCGGCCACCATGCTGCTGCTGCCGCTGTACCTGATGATGCGCAAGTTCCACCTGGTCGACACGCTGGCCGGGGTGATGGTCGCGTACGTGGCCACCGCCCTGCCGTTCTGCATCTGGACCATGAAGGGTTACTACGACACCATTCCCGTGGACTTGAACGAGGCCGCCCTCATCGACGGCTGCAACCCGTTGCAAGCCTTCGTGCGGGTGACCTTGCCCCTGAGTGCGCCCGCCCTGGTGATCACCGCCCTGTTCAGCTTCATGACCGGCTGGAGCGAATTCATGGTGGCCCGGGTGCTGTTGACCAGCGGCCAGTTGATGACCCTGCCGTTGGGCCTGGAATCCCTGTTCACCACCTACCAGACCGAGTGGGCCAACTACGCCGCCGGCTCGCTGCTGGTCAGCGTACCCGTGGTGGTGCTGTTTCTGGTCCTGAACCGATACCTGGTCAGCGGGTTGACGTTGGGGAGCGTCAAGGGGTAGGGGATGTTCAAGTCCCGCTCGGGTAGCCAAACTAATTCTGACGGAATTCGACATACCAGCTGGTCAGCGGTGTGGCCCGGGGGGGACCTGCAGTGGGGCGCCACCGAGGACTGACCGCTCAGGCGTCCGGATCCTGGAGGT
>CAZJGK010000103.1:0-9022 GCA_964545545.1 uncultured Fibrobacteraceae bacterium
GTCAAGCCTTTCCCGATGTTGTGGACCGCTGTGGGCTCCACGGGCAGGCGGCCCTCCTGTTGCCGCAACTGCTGAATTGGCCGGTGGATGTGATCCACGCCCACGACGCCCAGGCCGTACCTGCGCTGCTGTACCGGAACCTCTGGTATGCAGGCCGCACCCTGCCGGGGAAGGCCGCCACGGTCCTGACCATCCACAACCTGGCCCACCAGGAAATCCATTCCCCCCGGGCCGCGGAGGTCCTTGGTCTGCCTGCGGGTCAGGCGGTCTATCCGGGTCTGCTGGAATTCAATGGCCAGGTCAATCTGATGAAGGCGGGGATCCTGACCGCCGACCGGGTCAATACGGTCAGTCCGGCATACGCTGCAGAAACCATCGGCGGCCCTGAGCTGGGATGCGGTCTGCAGGAGGTGCTGAAAAGTCGCGGCAAGAACTATAACGGCATCCTCAACGGGATCGATGAAAAAACCTGGGATCCGGTCCATGATTCCGCCCTGCCCGCGAATTTCGGACCGGGTGATCTGGCGGGCAAAAGATCCTGCCGGCGGGCCTTGATGAAGAAACTGGGCCTGCAGGCCGCGGAAACCGGGGAAGGCCGCCTGGAACGCCCCCTGTGCGGGTTCGTGGGCCGGCTGGTCACCCAGAAGGGCTTGGACCTGTTGTTGCCGCTGTTTCCGCGGCTGATCGCCGATGGTTTCACCTTCGCCGTCCTGGGCACCGGTGAAGCGCGGTTGGAAGAGGCCATGCGTGAACTCGCCGCGCGTTACCCGGGCTCGATCGCCTTCGGCGACCGCTACGACGATGGCCTGGCCCACAGGATCTACGCCGGGTGTGATGTGTTCCTGATGCCGAGTCTGTTCGAACCCTGCGGTTTGTCCCAGATGTATGCCCTGCGCTATGGCTCACCGCCGGTGGTGCGTCGCACCGGCGGCCTGGCGGACACCGTGGTGCCGGTGCCTGATCAGCAGGCCACGGGGTTTGCCTTCACCGAACCCCGCAGCGAGGCTTTGTTGGCATGTCTGAGACAGGTGGAAAAATCCTGGTCCGACGCGGCCACTTGGCGGAAACTGATGGCCCGGGGTATGGCCTGTCGCTGGGGCTGGAAGGCGGCCGTCGACCGATACGAGATCCTGTACACCGAAGCTCTTGCTGACCGGAGGGAAGTCTGAGCATGGCCGATATCCCTGAAAACTCCGCAAGTCCGAGGCAGGACTCCCTGCTGGCCGCCGCTTTTTACCAGAGCCCCTTGGCACTGATCGTGGTGGCCAGGGGGGGCGTGGTCACTGCGGCCAGCGGCGTTGCGTGTGGGTTATTGGGCATGTCCGAGGACGAATTAGTGGGCCAATCCCTTGCTGGGCGATTCATCCCTCCCCTGGAAATGTCCCGTTGTTTTGACCTCCAGGAATGTATCGAGGAGAGGTGCCGCCGGGAAATGGTGCCGTCCCAGGGCGAGCCGATCCCGGTGGAGATCTTGGGCCGTCCCATCCGGAACTTGGCCCCGGCCGGAGAAACCGAGGCCGGTTTCGACCATTGCCTGCTCTTCATCTCAGATACGCGCCACCGGGATTATGAAGATGAATTGAGGGCCTCCCGATTGGCCAAGCTCTCGCTGCTCAACCAGGTCAGCGAGGCGCTTTACGGCGCCAATCTAACGCTCGACCAAGTGCTGGAGGCGGCTCTGATCTGTATCACCGCAGGCCAGGGTCTGCGCTTCAACCGGGCTTTCCTGCTGCTGGTGGATGACAAGGAGGATGTGCTCAAAGGGGAGATCGCCATCGGTCCCAGCAACCAGGACGAGGCGGGCCGTATCTGGCAAGACCTGTCCCATCAGCCCGAAGACCTGTTTTCCATGATGACCCGTTACGATCAGTCGGTGAAACAGACGGACACCGCGGTCAACGCCATTGTCAAGAACATGAATGTGCCCTTGGCCGATCACGCCCATGTCCTGATCCGCAGCATGGAGGAACGCCAGGCTATCATGGTCGCTCCGGACATGGATCTGCCCGGGACGGGGGCTATCCGGCAATGGTTGGGCTGCAATCGCTTCGCCGTGTCCCCGCTGGTGACGCGCAGCGGCATGTTGGGGGCGATCATCGCCGACAACGCCATCAGCGGCCAGGACATCACGGATCTTGATCTGGAATTCCTGCAGCTGTTCGCCAACCAGAGTGCCAGCGCCATAGAAAACAGCCGCCTTTACACCGAACTCGAGCGCCGCCTGATCGCCCTGCGCAAGGCCCACGAGAAGCAGAAGGAGCACCAGGCTACGCTGCTGCGCATGGAGCGTCTGAGCGTCATGGGCGAGACTTCGGCCATTGTCGCCCACGAACTGCGCAATCCCCTGGTGGCCATCGGCGGCTTTGCCCGCGCGCTGGTGCGGAACATCGATTCCGATGACCCCAACTTCAATTACGCGTCCATCATCACCGAAGAAGTCGCCCGCATGGAGACGATCATCCACGACCTGCTGGATTTCATCCGTCCCCAGAAGCAGCAGCGCAAGGAAGTCGTCATCGACGAGCTGGTGAGCGCCACCGTGGAGCGTTATGAGGGTGAAATGCAGGCTCAGGGTGTGGATTTGCAACTTGATCTGCAGTCCCAGGGGACGCTGGTGTCCTGCAATTCCATCGAGATCCAGCAGGTGCTGCAGAATTTTGTCGTCAATGCCATGCAGGTCCTGCCCGAGGGGGGGCAAATCCAGGTCCGGACCCGCTTGATGACGGGCGGGATCCTGGTCGAGGTCAGAGACAATGGCCCGGGATTTGCAGAAGAGGTGATCGATAAGCTGTTTGCGCCCTTTTTTACCACGAAGCCGACCGGTAGCGGTCTGGGATTGACCATCTGCCAGCAGATAATCAAGTCCCACGGCGGATTGATAGGAGCGCGAAACCGCGAAGGGGGTGGAGCGGAATTTTCCTTCATTCTGCCTCTGCCGAAAAATTCATGATGGTTCCCTGGTGTTACGGTGGCACAGGCAACGGGAATTTGTTAACATGTCGTCGTATTGTTCATGGAACTGGCTCCATCTTCGGGTTGGGGCGCATTGAAGCAGGAGGCCGGAAATGAGCAAGATCCTCATCGTAGACGATGAACCCCATCTCAGGTTATTGTACGAGACAGAGTTACGGCGCGCCGGGTTTGAGACCATGACGGCCTGCAATGCGGTCCAGGGGCTCGAATTTGTGGAGACCATGCAGCCGGATCTTGTTATCCTGGACATACGGATGGCCGGGATGGACGGGATCGAGGCCATGCAACGCATCCTGGAACGCGATCAGCGGATCCCCGTAATTCTGAACACGGCCTTTTCGAGCTACAAGGACAATTATCTTACCTGGGCGGCCGATGCGTATCTGACCAAGTCGTCGGATGTTACGGAGTTGATGGAAACCGTCGCGCATGTGCTGGACAAAAAAGCGACCGCCCAAGGTTGATGACAGCCACACGGCCGGGCGGCGCGTTTCCCTTGCCCTAACCGTGGAGTCACAGTCTTGAAACTTCGCAAACTGGTGCGTGACACACTTACTCTCGTCCTGGCTGGCGGCCAGGGTCAACGTCTTTATCCCCTGACTCGTGACCGTTCCAAGCCCTCAGTGCCCTTCGGCAGCGCCTACCGGATCATCGATTTCACCCTGAGCAATTGTGTGAACAGCGATCTGCGCCAGATCTTTGTGCTGACCCAGTACAAATCCTTTTCCTTGGACCAGCATCTGCAACGCGGCTGGAATATCTTCAGCTACGAGGCCGGGGAATTCCTGTACCGGATTCCCCCCCAGCATCGGGTGGGGCAGCGTTGGTACGGGGGCACGGCCGATGCCGTCTACCAGAACATCTATCTGCTGGAAAACCGCAAGCCTGAACGGGTGCTGATCCTCTCGGGAGACCACATTTACCGCATGGATTACGGCGACCTGTTGGAATTCCACGCCGGACATAAGGGCTGCATGAGCCTATCCGCGGCGGTCGTCCCGCGCGAGGGGGCGGAGGAGTTCGGGATCCTCGAAGTGAACGAGGACTGGAAAGTGGTCGGGTTCGAGGAAAAACCCAGCAAACCCAAGACCATCCCCGGGGACCCGGATCATTGCCTGGTGAACATGGGCGTCTACCTTTTCGATACGGCGGATCTGGTGCGTGAGTTGAGCCTGGATGCGCGGGATATCGAAAGCCACCATGATTTCGGCAAGAATATAATCCCGGCCCTGGTTCTCCAGGGGGAAGCGCATGCCTATCCCTTCCGCGATTCCCGTACGCTGGAACCCCGTTACTGGCGGGACATCGGTACCCTCGACAGCTATTACGAGGCCACCATGGATCTCGTCAGCCGCCACCCTCAGTTCGATCTCTACGATCCCCGTTGGCTGTTTCGGGCCTGGCAACCGTCCGTGCCGCCGTTCAAGTCGATGCACGGTTTCACCGAGGACGGCACCCTGCCGGGCACGGTGGAGGATTCCATCGTGGGCAGCGGCACCATCATTTCCGGCGGCCATGTGGAACGGTCGGTTCTGGGGCGGAGCGTGCACGTCAATTCCTACAGCGAAGTGACCGACAGCATCCTCATGGACAACGTGAACATCGGTCGTTACGCCAAGGTTCATCGCTGCATCATCGACAAGAATGTGGTCATACCCGAGGGGATGGAGATCGGGTTTGACAACGAAAAGGACCGGAGCTTGTTCAAGGTTTCGGCCGCCGGTGTGGTTATCCTGCCCAAGAACATAGATCTGAGCGAACCCTAGAGACGGTACTGGTCAGGCCTGCGGTCCCCGAAAATGTGGTTGCGCCGGGTGACCTGTTTCTCGATGGTGTCCAGGTCGATGTCCGCAACTGCGGCGCCTTCTCCGGCGCGGCCCATCCGTTTCAGGATATCCCCGACCGGTGATACGATTTCGCTCATCCCGATGAAATCCAGGCGCGTGCCCGTGCGCTCCTCGCTGCCGATGCGGTTGGACGTGACGGCGAAAACCCGGTTTTCCTGGCAGCGGGTGACCATGGCGGCGGGGCACCAGGGCAGCAGCAGGTTGGAGGGGTGGCAAAGGATCTGCGCCCCGGCCAGGGCGAGGCTGCGGGCGGCCTCGGGGAAGATCCAATCGAAACAGATCATCATGCCCAGGGTCGTGCCGCAGGCCTCGAACACCGGGAAGCCGAGATCGCCCGGAGTGAAGACCTCTTTTTCCCGGTCGAACAGGTGGACCTTGCGGTAGATTTCCCGGCTGCCGTCGGGCCGGATCAGCACGGCGCTGTTGTAGACGCGGCCGGCGGCGCGTTCGGCCAACCCCGCCACGAGAGTTGTGCCGAGTCTGGAGGCGCAGGCCGTCAGGGCAGCCATGATGGGTCCGCCTGTTGCGCCCCGGGACGCTTCCTCGGCCATGGCCATCGCCTCGTCCGTATCGCGGAACTGGTAGCCGGTCGCAAAGAGTTCGGGCAGCACGGCCAGGTCGCAGCCGGCCGGCAGCAGGTCCAGGGCGCGCGCGAGGTTTCCGGAAATATTTCCGAATTCGGGGCTGGTCTGGACGGTGGCGACTTTCAGGTTTTTCACCGGGGATTCCTTTCAATCTTGAGTGCGCGTCAAGGCGACAAGCCGGTCCAGGCAGGTTTCCATGCCGAAACGGGTCTGGATCATCCGGCGTCCGGCCCGCCCCATATCCTGACATAAAGCGGGGTCCAGGCAAAGCTCCGTCATGGCCGCGGCCAGGGCAGCCGGTTGACCGGGAGGGTGCAGGATGCCGGTGAGGCCATCTGCGATGATCTCGGGCAGGCTGCTGGCCCGGGACGCGATCACCGGCAGGCCGCAGGCCGAGGCCTCGGCCGCCGCCAAGCCGAAGCCCTCGGCGTGCGACGGCATGACCAGCATGGACAATCCCTGGAAAAACCGGGGCATGTCTTCCTGGAACCCCAGCAGTTCCACCCGGTCGGGGTGGGCAAGGCCCCGCCGCCATGATGCCATTTCAGCCGCCAGGGGGCCTTCCCCGGCCACACGCAAGCGGGGCCGGTCCTGGCCGCCCTGCCGGCACCTGTTGTCCAGCTGTGTCCAGGCCGTCATGAGGTCCCGCAGGCCCTTGCGCACAATGAGTTGGCCGGCGAAGCCGATGATCGGGCTTTCAGGCGGGTGAGCGGCGGGAAAGAACCGCCGGGAATCGATCCCTTTGTACAAGGTGTGCACACGATCAGGGTCGAGCCAGGGGGCGCTGGAGAGCACGGTCCGGCGGGTGGCCAGGGAATTGACCAGCAGTCCGGTGGCCAGGCGCTGGAAATACCACCGGTAGTAGTACTTATCCTTGAGGGGGAAATCGCTTTCACGAGCGCCCAGGATGACCGGGACCGCGGCCAGGCGGCCCGCGACGGCGCAGGCCTTCAGATCCTTGGTGCGGTTGGCCACGATGGCGGTCACCCCGTGGCCGGCGAACCAGCGGGCCAGCTTGATCCAGGTCCAGGGGGCGGCGTCGCAGCGCAGGGGGATCGCCCCGCAGGTAAGTCCGGCGGAGCGGATTCGCGGCAGCCAGACGGCGTCGGGTTGGGTGATGATGGAGACCAGGAGGCCCCGCTTGCGGAGTCGGCGCGCGGTGTCCAGGAACCACACCTCGGCCCCGCCATAGCTACGCATGGAGTCGACGAGGCAAAGATGATAGGGGCGGCTGGTCATGGCACCGTGTATCCTAACGGTTTGGGCGGGCGACAGCCAGTGTTCTGCGCCGGGACCTACCCATGAAGGACAGGCTGCATTAGATTTCCCTGGCGCGGCATAGCCCATGAACTCCCAAGCAGAGGCGGACGTCTTGTCCTTGGACCGCAAACCCGTACGCATCGATCCCCGCACACCCTGGCTGAAGGATGTGCGTCGCCTGCTGTCGCCCATGTCCGGAGTGACCGATAGACCCTTTCGCGATATCTGCCGCCGTTTCGGGGCGGACATGGGGTTTTGCGAGTTCGCTTCGGCAAGCGGGTTGACCTACGGGGGTGAGGCCACCTGGCGGTTGGTGGATACCGAAGCTGAGGCAGGGCTGGTGGGTGTCCAGATCTTCGGCAACGACCCCGAGCATATGGCCACGGCCGCGCGGTTGTTGTCCACCCGGCGCCTGGATGTGCTGGATATCAATTTCGGGTGTCCGGCCAAGAAGGTCGTCAGGAAATGCGGTGGCAGTGCTCTGCTGGCCGATGTGCCGCTGCTGGAACGGATCGTAGAGGCCGTCTGCGCGGCCAGCGCGGTGCCGGTGACCGCCAAGATTCGCACGGGCTGGGACGAGGGGTCGGTGAATTACCGGGAGGTCGGCCTTTTGCTGCAGGAGCGGGGGGTGCCCTGGGTAACCATGCACGGGCGGACACGATCCCAGAAATTTACCGGGCAGGCCGATTGGGATCACATCGCGGATCTGGTGGATATTCTCGATATCCCCGTCATCGGCAACGGGGATGTGACCGATGGCGAATCCTATCGTAGGATGGTCGAACACACCCGGTGCCACGGTGTGATGATCGGACGGGGCGCCATCGGAAACCCCTGGATCTTCGACCGCATGCGTGCGGTTGACGAGGGCCGCCATGAACCGGTGATCGGGTTTGCCGAGATGTGCGCCGTCACCTGCGAACATATCCGCGGCGAGGTGACCGCCCGTGGCGAGAATCAGGGATGTCTGGTGGTGCGCAAGCACATCGCCCGGACTTTTCGCGGTTACCCGGGCGCCGCCGCGTTGCGTCGCAGGTTGTACGCCACCGAATCCAGCGCCATGATGATCGCCATTCTGGAGGAAGCCGGCAGGGCCGGCGCGCCTGCTCAGGTCGTCGATTCGCAGGGGAGAGGTTCATGAATTCCGATTTTTCATTGCGCTCGAGAATCCTGATGGTGGGCGGCCTCGTGATTATTCTGCTGGTGTCCGGATGCGCCAAGCGCGTCGGTGGACCGGGAACCGTGTTACCCCCCGCAGTCAGCGGCAATATCATTGAACACACGGTCCAGCCGGGTGAAGACTTGCCCGCCATTGCCGACGACTATTATGGGGATCCCGCCTTCGCCGCCGATATCGCCCGGTTCAACGGTATGGCGCCGAACGCCCGGCTGGTTCCTGGTTCCGTGTTGAAGTTGCGGTTCGATCCTGACCAGTGGGGCGAGGCCCGCCGCCGGGCGCAGGCGCTGGGTCCCTATAACGAAGGCGTCGAGATGCTGGCCACCGATCGGCTGGGAGAAGCCCAGGCCCGCTTTGAACAGGCGCTGGATATTGCTCCGGACCTGCTTGCGGCCCGCTATAATCTCGCCTTGGTGTTGCTGAAAAGAGGCAAGGCCGACCAGGCCTTGCAACACCTGGACGTGCTGGTGGCCGCGCGGCCGCAGGCGACCGATTTCGCTTTTGCCAGGGGCAACGCCCTGTTCCAGACCGCCCAGTTCAAGCTGGCCGCGGCCCAGTTCAACGCCCTGCTGATTCTGGACAAGACGGACAAGAGAGCCGCTTTCGGTTACGCCCGCAGCTTGCAGGAAGCCGGGGATACGCCCGGTGCCATCGCCGCCTGGGAAGCCTATCTGAAACTGGATCAAGACTCGGGCTGGGCGGATTCCGCCCGCCAAAACCTGGAGTCCCTGCGGCATGGGAATTGAGCCCGAGCGGCTGCTGGACCTGCACGGCTTCAGTCTGGAACGGCGGATCCCCGGCGGCATCATGACCCTCCTGGAAAATATCGATCTCCGCCTGGATGCGGGGCAGTGGGTTGCCGTGCTGGGCGCCAACGGCTCCGGCAAGTCCTCGCTGCTGGAATACCTGGCCGGAGAGGATTCCCCCTTGCAGGCCAGTGTGGCCTACATGGCCCAGGATCCGGATGACCAGCTCATCGCCGCCACCGTGAGGGGGGAAATAACCCTGGGACACCGCGGCCTGGATCCCCTGCCTTCACTCCGGGAATTCAGCCTGGAGGATGTGGCGGACCTCGATCCCCGGTTGCTGTCGGCCGGGCAGAAGCAGCGGCTCACCCTGGCGACCGCGGTGCAACAGCATCCCCGACTGCTCATCTGTGACGAACCGACCGCCCTCCAGGA
>CAZJGK010000104.1:0-8893 GCA_964545545.1 uncultured Fibrobacteraceae bacterium
AGCACCTGTGGGGGGTTGTTTTCACCTGACGGACACAATTTCCGAGGCACAACCGAATAATTTAGTTACTGAAGGAGAAAATCATTGCGATGGCGAAGCTTACTGGTCCAGCAGAGACCTGAGAAAGGTTACGCCCCCGGCCTCGTCCTGGAAAACACCATCGAGCTGGGCTTGAAAGCATTCATCCAGCAGGGGTTGAAACTCGGGACCGGGAGCACGGCCCAGGGCGATGAGATGACGTCCCCTCACCAAAGGCAGGGGTCCGCTCTTGAAAATTTTCAGCGCGCGGGCCTTGGCCGACAGCCAATCGCCCGCGGGAAAATCGCAAGCCTTCAGCGGTGGGCGGCCCAGGACATCCGCCCTCGCGACGCGAACCAGGCGATCGATGCGGCCGACCCGGCCAGCAAGACGCCGCACGGCCGCCTCCGAGGCGCCGGCCTTGAAAAACTCGAGGGGGCGGGAATGCTCCCGCACCAGGGGCACCACCTGTTCCACCAGGTTGCCGGCAACCTTCAGACGACCGAGAAACGTCCGCGTTTCCACCTCGCCCGCTGCGGCGTGTCCCCGTGAGTGGATGGCATCCTGGGCCACGGTGGTGGTCCGGGGTTTCCCCAGGTCGTGGCACAGCACGGCCAGCCCCACCACCAAATCCTCGACGGGATCGCCGATTCGCTCCGACGCGAACACATCCATGCTGTGCAGGATATGGGTCCAGACATCGCCCTCGGGATGCCAGCGCGGATCCTGGGGACAGTCGATGAGAGCCTCCAGTTCCGGGAAAAACCGCAGCCATCCGGTGGCCCGCAGGAATGTCAGCCCCAGGGAAGGCCGGGCGCCCTGCAGAATCAGCTTGCGCCACTCGGGAAAAATCCGCTCGGGTGCCAATCCTTCCAGATCGACGGTGCGGCACAGATCAATGGTGGCGGGCACAGCTTTCAGTTCAAATCGGGCGCAAAACTGCATTCCCCGCAGAACGCGCAGGGGGTCCTCGGTGAACTTCTCCGAAGTGTGGCGCAGGAGGCGGTTTTGGAGGTCGTGGCGGCCTCCGCAAGGGTCGATCAATTCCCCCCTCATGGGATCATAGCCCATGGCATTGAAGGTGAAATCCCGCCGCAGGGCGGCCTGGTCAAAAGTCAGGTCCGGGTCGGCGTCCACCAGGAAACCCCGGTGCCCGGGACCGGTCTTGGTTTCACGGCGAGGCACCGAGACATCAATGCCCAGACCCTGGAGTTTGAGGATGCCGAAGGCGCGACCCATGTGGTCAAGACGGTAGTGCTCAGCCAGCAGGGCTTCCAGAGCGGCGGGATCCAACCCGAAAACTTCGATATCCAGGTCCGGAGCCTCCAGCCCCAGCAAGGCATCACGCACCCAGCCCCCGACCAGCAACGCGCGACCGCCGCAGTCGGCGATCAGCTTGGCCAGAACGGCGGCCTCAGGGGGACAGGTAAGCTCGGGGGCCGGAATGTTCATTTGACAACCTTTTTCAGCGGGTCACCTCACTCCTGAACAACAATATGCCCCGACACCCACCGATCCGGCAAGTGCGGGGACAGGATTCATAATTGACACAACAACTGTTGTGTCCACATTTGTTGGGTACTCAACTGAAAACCGGTTCAACAAACGGATGAACCATGGTCCACGACCCGAACAATCCCGGAGACGCATGATCCATGTCCTGAACCTGATCGCGGGAACGGCATTACCCAGGATGAACTGGCCCGGGATCTGACTGCGTTGGTCCAGCGCGTGGAAACCAACGCCGACGAGGCTATGGAAAGGAGATTCATCTCGTGAACAACCGCTGTGCAATCATCCCTTCTCTGTTGCCGGCCATGGTTATGGCCCTGGCCTTGGCAACGGTTTGCAGCGCCGCCGCCCCACAGGAGGCTGTGTTGACACCCGAGCGCGTCGTGGCTCTGGCAGCGCAGCAATCCCGGACTGCCGTACAGGCGGGCAGCGATACCTTGGCCGCGATCGCCGATGTGCAGCATGCCCGCGCCACCTGGTATCCCACGGTCAACTTTCAAGGCCAGTACATCACGCGCGACAATCAGCCGGAAATTGCCGCCGGGCCCTTGAGTTTTCCCATGGGCAACCAGAGCAACGGGGAATACCAGTTGACCGCCCGCGAGCTGCTGTGGAACGGCGGTCAGCGCAAGCTGGCCATCAGGGCCGCGCGCCAGAATCTTGCCGCCACCAAAGCGGCGGGTTTATCCCGCATCCAGTCCGCCCAGCTTGAAGCCCTCGATCGCTACCTCACCGCCATGGACCTCCAAGGCCGCGACGGTGTGCTGGCCCAATCCCTGGCCTCGCTTGAATCCCACCTGAAGGATGTTCAGGACCTTTATGACCAGGGTCTTGTGGCCCGCAACGATCTGCTGGAAACACAGGTCCGCCTCGACCAGGTTCGCGATGCCCGGGCTGAAGTGAACGACCATCTGGTCCTCACTATCCAGGGTTTGAACCTGATCCTGGGCCAAGATCCCGGGGATCCGATCATGTTGCCGGATTCCTTGCCAACGGTGACGAGCCACGCACTGGAAACCCCCGGAAACCCTGATTCGCTCCTGGAAAACAACCTGGGGATCCGCGCCGCCCGCCATGCGGAAAGCACGTCCCGCACCCTGTCCGATCTGGCGCGAAAAGCCCGCTACCCCAATCTGTTCCTCTCGGCCAGCCACACCTGGCAGGAAAACGACGCCTTGGTCCACCCCCATGTGAATTCCGTGGCCCTGGGCGTCAGCTGGGATGTGTTTGACGGCGGCGCCCGCTCGGCGGAAACCGCCAAGGCGGACGCCCGGGTCCTGGCCGCCGGCCGGGGTCGCCTCGAGGCCCAGCGGGGCGCGCGCATCGCCCTGGAGCAGGCAAGACGCACTCTGGAACAGGCCCGACGGGAGGAGCAAACCGCACGCTCCAATGTGGTGGCCGCGGTAGAAAACCTCCGCATCGTCGAGGACCAGTATCATCAGGGTCTGGCCAGATCCAGCGATGTGCTGGACGCCGAAGCCCTGCTGGCCGGCTCGCGTCTGCAGATCATCATCAAGCGCCACCAGGGTTTCCTGGCCTCGGCGCGCCTTGCCGCCGTGACCGGCCGGGACCTTGTTTCATTTTATTCCACCGGGGAAACAGATAACCAAGGGAGCATCGCACCATGAATAAGCGCTGGATCGGATTGATCATCATCCTGTTTGTCGCTGCCGTCCTGGTTTTCGTTGGCTGGAAAAAATGGCAACACGGACAAATTTTCCCCGCTACCGACAACGCCTACATCGGCGCCGATGTGACGGCGGTTTCCAGCCGCGTCCCGGGCACTCTGCTGAAAGTGCTGGTCGAGGATCATCAACATGTCGACAAGGGCCAGGTCATCGCCGAACTCGACCCCCGGGACTTCGACCAGGACATCGCCAAACAGCAGGCCAACCTCGGCGAAGCGGAAGCCGACGTGGCCCTGAAACAAGCCATGATCGCGGGCGCCGAAGCCCAGGTTGAGGCCGTGCGGGCCCAGGTGGATCTGGCCCGTACCGACCGCGATCGTTTCGCCGCGCTCAATGAACGCGGTTCGACGGCCAAACGTCCGTACGACCAGGCCGTGGCCGCAGCCAAGGTTGCCGAGGCCCAGTTGACCGCCGCCGAAAAGCAGCTGGCCGCAGCCAAGGCGGGACTTGAGGCCAAGCAAAAGGGTCTGGAGAAAGCCCAAACCGGCCTGGACAACGCCCGCCTGCAGCGAAGCTATTGCACCGTGGCCGCGCCCTGTGCCGGGGTCATCGCAGACAAGACGGCCATGCCCGGCCAGGTCAACGCGCCCGGCCAGCCCCTTTGCCGCATCGTCCAGACGAGCGGCGACCATGTCTGGATCGACGCCAACTTCAAGGAGACCCAACTGCGCCGCATCCGGGTCGGGTTGCCGGTGACCGTGACCATTGATGCGGCCGGCAGCGAAGATTTCCACGGCCATGTGGCCAGCCTGGGCGCCGGCAGCGGCGCGGCGTTTTCCCTGCTGCCGCCCGAAAACGCCACCGGCAACTGGGTCAAGGTAGTCCAACGCCTGCCGGTACGGATTGCCCTTGATGACACGATTCCTGAACGGCTGTTGAAAATCGGACTGTCCTGCGGCGTCACCGTCGACACCAAGGGGCGGGAGGAATAAGCGTGGCCGGTTCCGCAACCCCGACGGCAAACTCACCTGCGCTGCCGACGACCAACAAGTACCTGGTCGCGGTCACCGTGATGCTCGGCACCCTGATCGAGGTCATCGACACCTCGGTGGCCAACGTCGCCCTGCCCCACATACAGGGCACGTTCAGCGCCGGGCAGGACGAGGTGACCTGGGTCATCACCAGCTACCTGGTGGCCAACGCCATTATCCTGCCCATGACCGGGTGGATCGGCAACTTCTTCGGCCGCAAGCGCGCCTATATCTGGTGCCTGGGTCTGTTCACCGTAGCGTCGTTCCTTTCAGGCGCCGCGGTCTCCCTGCCCATGCTGCTGGCCATGCGGGTGCTGCAGGGGATGGCCGGCGGAGCCATGGTGCCCATGTCCCAGGCCATCCTGCTCGAATCCTTCCCCCCCGAGGAACACGGCAGGGCCATGGCCCTGTTCGGTATCGGGGTGATCTTCGGACCCATTATCGGCCCCACCCTGGGCGGCTGGATCACCGACACCATCACCTGGCGCTGGGTATTTTTCATCAACGTGCCGGTGGGCATCATCGGCATCTCCATGGCCCTGCTCAACGTTTCGGATCCCGCGTACATGAAAAAGCCCGAGGGCCGCATCGACTACCTGAGCTTCCTGTTCCTGGCACTGGGCCTGGGCTCACTGGAAATCTGCCTGAACCGCGGCCAGCATTACGATTGGTTCCACAGCCCGTTGATCCAGACCCTGGCCCTGTCGACGGCGCTGTTTTTGACCCTGTTCCTCTGGCGATCCCTGACCGCCAGGCGGCCGCTCGTGGACCTGTCCTCCTTCAAGGACCGCAAGTTCGCCACCGGGACAACGCTGATGTTCCTGCTGGGCTTCGGCCTGTACGGCTCGTTCACCATGTTGCCGTTGTACGCCCAGACCCTCATGGGATACACGGCAACCTGGGCCGGACTGGTGCTCTCGCCCGGTGGGGTGGCTTCGCTTCTCTCCATGGCCGTGGTGGGTGCCCTTGTAGGCCGGGTGGACCTGAGATTCCTGGTGATCTTCGGCGCAGCCATGAATGTCTGGTCCATGTGGATGATGATGCATATGAACCTGGCCGTGGATTTCAACTACATGATGAACAGCCGCATTTTGCAGGGCGTGGGCCTGGGATTCCTGTTCGTACCCCTGACCACGGCCGCCTTCGCCAACCTCAGCCCACGGCAGATCGGGTCGGCCACCGGGCTGTTCAATCTCATGCGCAACGAGGGCGGTTCCATCGGCATCGCCATTTCGTCCACCGTGCTGGCCCAGCATATGCAATTGCATCATGCCCGTCTGGTGGAGAACCTCACGCCCGGCAACCTTCTTCTGCAGGAAAAGTTTCAGGGGGCGACCCAGGCCCTGAACCACGTATCCGGCCTGGATCCCGTGTCCAACCAGGGACTTGCCCACGGCCTGATCGGCGGCATGGTCCAGAAGCAGGCGGCCACCATGGCCTACAATGATGTCTTTCATATGTTGATGATTTCGTTCATCGTGTTCATTCCCCTGGCGCTGTTGCTCGGAGGCAAGGGAAAGAAAGGCGCGATGGTGCATTGACCCCAGTCACCCGGAAATGGCTCGGCGCAGGGTTCGGCCTGTTGTGGCTGATCGGTCTGGCCGCCTATCCCCTGCTGGAAAGCACGGAGGGCCGCTATGCGTCCATCGCCTGGGACATGGCCCACGGCGGTAGCTGGATCACGCCGACCTTCAACGGCGCCGCCCTGTTCACCAAACCACCCCTGGCCTACTGGGCCGGGGCCGTGGCCCTCAAAATCCTGCCCGATGCCGAGTGGGCGGTGAGGCTGCCGAGCACCTTCGCTCTGTTGCTCTGCGCGTTTTTGACCATGCGCCTTGCGCGTCGATTCGGGATCAAGGGGGGGCGGGCCCACTGGACATTCCTGATGGCCCTGCTCTCACCGCTGGCCATGGTTCAAGGGCATATGACCACAGGCGACATTTTTCTGTGGGCAGGAATCCTGCTGGCCTACCTGGGTCTGCTCGCCGAATCCCCCGGCCTGAACTCCCGTCTGCTGGCGGGCCTCGGCCTGGCGATCGGCTTCCTGGCCAAGGGGCACATGGTCTTGTTCTGGACCGTGATTCCCCTGGCCGCGTGGGCGCTTTCCGGCCGCGGCAGCGCTCGTCCCCTGCTCCGCATGATCCATCCCGTGACCCTGCTGGTCTTTGTGGGCCTGGCCGCCCCGTGGTTCGCGGTCGCCCTCCACAAGCACCCGAACCTGATGGGGTATTGGCTGGGCGACGAGACGGCCGGCAGGGTCCTTTCCACCGCGCACGGCCGCGCCGAGCCCTGGTGGTACTTCCTGCCCCAACTGCCCCTGCTCATGCTCCCCTGGCTGCCGGAATTGGTGCGCGGCATGCGCCCACACCGTGCGGGAAATGAGCGCGTGTCCAGGCGCCTGCTGTTGATCCTGTGGATCGCCGTGCCCCTGGTCGTGTTTTCGATCAGCGGTTCCAAGCGGCCCAACTATCTGTTGCCCATGGTCACACCCCTGGCCTTGCTGACTGCGGCGGGAATTCCCGAAATTGCCGGTCGCTGGCTGCGCATACGAACCGCAGCCTGGATGGTCGTAGCCTTGGTGTGGCCGTTCGTGCTGGGAGGGTTTCATCTGGGCCCGCCGACGCGCGCTCTGGTGCGGCTTGTCCAGGCCAAGGGCGTCGGGTTGGGTTGCTTCCAGGTGATGCCCAGCAGCATCGTGTTCTACAACCGGGGACCGGTGGCGGAGTTTTCCTTTCCCAGGGATGAGCGCTTCGGAGGCCCCATTGTCGATCCCGGCCTGTCGGTTGCCACAGCGAGACAAATGCTGGCTCGCGGGGACATGATCCTGACTAAGAATAATCGTTTGGATTCCCTCCGGAAATTTTTAGACCAGCAAGTCCGGCTGGAAACCGAAAGCCGCGGTTTCATATTGGTCGGCAAGTAATATATCGGTATTATCCCCGAGATTATTCAGCCCACTCTATACGTACGGATTTGATGGATGTGTCGTTGTACTTCAGTACGACCGAGCGAATTGTCGTTCCTTTATTACTGGACCAATTCGTGGAGATCGATTTGACAAAGTACTGATATTCCGGGCCATATTCTGCACGGGCCCTTTCGACAATCTGCTTTGCTCTGGCACCATGAGTTCCAGTATAGACCGTGGCCATCAGGAAAAATGGAAAGGCAAACCCGTAGATGAAACCCGCCCAAGGCCGCAACCATATTCGTCTGGACCCCTTCCCTGCCACCTGAATCGCTTTCTGAATTCGAGACGCCCCCAAGGCTCGGTAGACCCCCAAGGCGACTATGATACTCACGACCTGAAACCCATTATAGAAGATCAAATTTCCGACTGACACAGACCGCAGATAAGTCCTGATCAGATCTGGAGGATACATGATATTGTAGCCTAAGATGGTGGTGACTTCAATGGCCAGAAACGCCGCCGTCAGGATCCTGACCACATATGCGGACTGCAGGCTTTGTTTCCAGAGGAAAATACCCCCAACAATGGCCATCATCTCACTTGTGGGCGAAAAATCTCCACCCACAAAGGCCTGGGCAAGGCCCCACACGAGACCAATACCGCCATAAACCATCAGCACAAAACCGATGTTGCGCATCAAAGAGCCATGGTCAGCCTGGTCCTGTGGTTCCAGCCCCATTGCCATTATTCCCCCCTACAATTGATTATGGATAGGCTCGAACATCGTCAATAATTCCAACTTACTCCTGCGGAGACGACGTGGGCATGATATTCTCAAGGCGATGACAATATCATGGAGCAGGTCCCGGTAGACATCCAGGAGTTTCTCCACCTTCACCTTTCATTCCCTGGCTAGGGATAAAATTGCGAGAGCCAGCATGAATCTCCTGCATATCCTCCTGCTCTTCGGGGTCGGTCTTGCTGCGGGAATCCTCAATGTCCTGGCCGGGGGCGGTTCCCTGCTGACCTTGCCTGTCCTGCTGTTTCTGGGCCTGCCCGCCGCCGTGGCCAACGGCACCAACCGCATCGCGATCCTGGCCCAGAACATCGTCGCGACCGACAGTTTCCGGCGCAGCGGCCACCTGCCGCTGAAGATCGTCCTGATCTGCGCCCCACCGGCTGTGATCGGAAGCGTGCTGGGCGCGGAGATGGCCGTCGGCATCGGTGAGGCGCTGTTTCGCCGCATCCTCGCCGGGGTGATCGTTCTGGTATGCGTGGTGATGATCATCGATCCGGTCCGGCGCCTGAATTTCGACGCCCGGACCCTGACGCGCACCCGGACGGCGGCCTTGGCCGGAACCTTCCTGCTCATCGGTTTATACGGCGGCTTCATCCAGGCCGGCGTGGGTTTTTTGATCATCGCCGGTCTGCTGATCCACGGCCTGGACCTGGTGCGGATCAATGCGGTGAAGGTTTGTGTGGTGGGATTGTTCACCATCACGGCCCTGGTCGTGTTCGTGGCGCACGGCCAGGTGGACTGGCGGTTGGGCATCGCCCTGGCTGCGGGAAATTCTCTGGGCGGCTGGCTGGGTTCCCGCCTGGCGGTGGCCAAGGGGCACGCGTGGATTCGGAAACTGGTGCTGGTGGTCGCGGTGTTGTTTGCCGTGAAGTTGTTTATGTAAGTTGTGCCTCGGAAATTGTGCCTGCCGTGCTGGGATATGGCGCCACAGGTGCTCAAGTCAGGCATAACCCCTTGTATCATGGCGTCATGGAGGCCCGGGAGCCATGGATGG
>CAZJGK010000105.1:0-7566 GCA_964545545.1 uncultured Fibrobacteraceae bacterium
TCGTACTGATAGATCTGGCCGAGGATGCGCCCTCCCTCCACCAGGTTCAGGTCCAGGTCCAGGAGCACCCCCGAGCCCAGATCAATGGGTGTGGCTTCGGCCAGGGATTCGGCGCCCTGGTACCACTGGGCGGCCCAGGATTGCCCGGAATCCCAGCCGTTGACCTGCAGAAAGTAGGTGCCTGGACCGAGGTTGGAGATGATCCCCGGTTCATCATAGCTGTAGCTCCAGTAGTCCAGGGGGTGTCCCCCGCCGTCCCAGATCCGGAATTTTGCCTGATGATCAGTCAGGTCACCGGGTCCCTGCAGGGTGATGCGCAGGCAGCTCAGGGGAATCTCGATACCCGTGATTCGATCACCGGGCTTGAGCGTGAAGTGGGTGGCGGCTGCACAGGATGTCCCGCCAAACCAGGTTCTAATGCCGGATAAATAGGTGGCCAGCACGATTTCCCGGGCCACCAGGAATTCTCCCGTGAAGGACCCGTCGTTGGCAAGATATACAGAGCCGAAGGGGAGCGAATCGGGGCTGGAGATATTGAGCGAAGGTTTTTCGGTTCCTGTATCCTGCCAAAACCCCCGGACCCGGCCGCTGAACGAGGCGTACGAGCGGGTGAAATCGATGTGGTAATCCGCTGTCACGGCGGTTCCCACGGCCAGGGAATCCCGTTCCTCACCTGGGGTCATGGCAGCGGGAAAGTCGATATTCGTCGGGTTTGAATTGAAACTCATGGCATAGGAACCCGGTGCCAGGGCCGCAAAGTTGAAGCAGGCCTGCCCGTTTTGGACCTGGGTATATCGGAATTCGGACCGGTGGTTCCCACTCAGATGCATATGGCAGGAACGGTTCTCGAATTCCGCCGGCAGGTCGACCTGGATTTCCGCTGCTCCCAGGGGGAAATCGTGCCGAATCACCTGCTGGGTGACGCGGATGGTATCCTGTTGGTCGTTCATGATGCTGAAGGAACCGAAATCCAGTTTCAACCGGTACAACCCACTGGGTAGATCCAGATGATACCAGCCGCTGGAATCGGTGCGGGTGGTGGCTTGGTTAAATGGATTCGATTGTTGGGCACGGACCTTCACGGAGGCGGCCTTGCCCAACACCGTAATGCGTCCCTCGATGGTGCCCACCTGGTAGACCGGGCGTATGGGGTCATCCGAACAGGCCGTCAGGCCCACGACCAGCATCACCAAGGCGGCAAGGATCACCGCCCCGGACAGGGAACAAATCAGGCGCATTTTCATGAGGTCGGTCCCGATGGATCTTTGGGGTTCCATTACAGTGAGATGGTGTGATCCATACGGGAATTAACAACGCTGGTCCAGAAAATTTTCGATTGTGCCTCGGAAATTGTGTCCGCCAGGTGAAAACAACCCCCCACAGGTGTTCTCGTCAGAATAATCCCGACTAGAGGCCCGGCGACATGGTGGCGATGAAGCCCAGCATCAGGCCCCAGGAATAGCTCTCTTCGTCTCCGGGAACATCGAGGTAGGCCTGGCTGATCAATTCCATGGTCTTGTTGATGGCAGCGTTGTAACCGACGGCCCAGCCTCCGGTGGTCCATTCCTTTTCGGAGTCATGGAGAGGTGAGTGGCCACCGGCGTTGTCTTTCCGGGCGCCATCGAATTCCACCAGCAACTGGTGACCGGGAGCAACGGTCCAGTACGCGCCCATGGTCAGCTCCAGGTCGGAAGTCCTGCGGGACCCTGCGAGTGTGATGGAGCCGGAAATGGCCAGTCCACTGCGAGCGTACAAACCCCAGGTCGTCTGGTCAGGTCTGGCGTCCCAGTTCAATTCCAGGCTGGGGCCCGTGGTGAATTCATCGAGCTCGTCGTTGCTGAACTCCAGGAAAACATCCAGATCGAGGTGGTCGGTGTCCAGCGGTGTTCCGAAGATCCCGGCGGCGATTTCCGAACTGCCCCGGACCATGTTGCCATCGGCGGACAGAACCGTTCCCAGATAACCCGATAACCGTTGGGTGAGCCCGTACCCCAGCACGATCTGGCTGCCCAAACGCTGGTCTGAAGCGGGAAGACCAAGACCAGCCATGCTCAGGTAGAATTCAAAGTCCGTCGGGCCGACCGCAAAACACTCGGTGGTGTCGGCCGCAGAAGCGGATCGAGGCGCCCCGGTGTCCAGGAGCAGAAAGACAAGGACGGCGAGGGCCGGGAAGAAACGGGGGGATGGCATGAATCCCTCTCTTGGTTCAAACCGGGGCAGACTTTTTCCCCGTCAAGGTTTCCAACGCCACCTTGATGATGGCCGTGCGCGCGAGCATGTCGGCGGGAAAAGTGAATTCTCCGTCGGTGTACTGAGCCATGAGCAGAGCCAGGGCGACGCGTTTTTCAGCCGGGTCGTCAACCTGGACCGCGGTCCCGAACCCCATGACGCTCTTGAAGTGCACGCTCCAGTCGCAGGCCTGTGGTCCGGTGATAAGATCCTGTACGATTTCGAACTCCACGCAGACCCGGTTGTTGTTCCGCAGGACATCCACCTTGCGTCCCATCCGCGCGCTGTGGATGTATACCGCCTGCCCGTCGTAGCCGAAGCTCACCGGTACGACATAGGGCTGGTTCCCGTCGCACAGTCCAAGGTGGCAGACCTTGCACTGCCGGATGATCCCGTCAATCTCCGCGCGGTCGGTGATTTCCTTTTCGCTGCGTCGCATATGATCCCCGATATCAGGTTGGACAGACAAGGTGGCGCCGGGAGTTGATCAGGATTGCGGGGCCTGATCCGCTCCGGAAGATACCTCTTTTCCCTCCGTATTTTCCAGAATGACTTCCAGGGCCCGCCAGGGCAAGGTGGCGCACTTGACGCGGGCGGGAAAGTCCTTCACCCCGCCGAACACTGCCAGCTTGCCAAGCCCCTCGGGGTGGGGCTCCTTCTCGCCGCTCATCAGCATATCCAAAAATTCGTCGAGGATTCCCTTGATTTCGCTCACCTTGCGGCCCTTGAGCACCTCGGTCAGCATCGACGTCGAGGCGGTGAAGATGGCGCAACCTTCGCCCTCGAAACTCAGGTCTTCGATCACGTCGTCACGGACCTTGGCATAGAGGGTAAGCTTATCGCCGCACAGGGGGTTGTAGCCGTCGGTGTGGCGGCACTGGGCCCCGTCGCCGCACGTATCCATGGCCCGCTTGTTGCGGGGATGTCGTCCGTGGTCCAGGACCAGCTGCTGGTACAGGTCGCGAAGTTCATTCATGCGCAGAAAAACTCCTTCATGCGCAACAGCGCAGCGTGCAGGGCGTCAAGGTCGCTGCGCGTGTTGTAAATACCCAGGGAGGCGCGGGTGGTGGCCGGGACGCCGAAACGCTCCATGACCGGCTGGGCGCAGTGATGCCCGCTGCGCACCGCAATGTTTTCGGCGGCCAGGAAAGTGCCGACATCGTGGGGGTGAATGCCGTCCATGACGAAGGAAAACAATCCCGCGCGGTGGACTGGGGTGCCGATCAGGCGCAGGCCGTCGATGCTCGTCAGCAACGTTTCGGCATAGACCTGGAGATCCTGCTGGTGGGCGGTGATGGCCGGCCAGCCGATTTCGGCCACGTAGTCGATGGCCGCGCCCAGACCCACGGCGCCGGTGATGTTGGGCGTGCCGGCCTCGAACTTGTGCGGCGCCGGAGCGTAGGTCGTCTTGTCGAAAGTGACCGACAGGATCATGTCCCCGCCGCCCTGGTAGGGCACCATGGCTTCGAGTCGCTCCAGCTTGCCGTACAAAGCCCCGATCCCCGTGGGCCCGTACAGCTTGTGGCCGGAAAAAGCGTAGAAATCACAACCGATGTCCTGCACATCGACCGGCAGGTGGGGCACGGCCTGGGCCCCGTCCACCAGCACGGGCACGCCCTTGGCGTGGGCGATGGCCACGAGGTCGCGCACGGGATTGATGGTGCCCAGGGCGTTGGAGACGTGGGCGATCGCGGCCAGCTTCGTACGCGGGCCCAGCAGGTCGGCAAAGGCTCCAAGATCAACCTCGCCGCGCTCGGTGATGGGCGCGACGATGAGCACCGCCCCGGTCTGCTCGCAGATCAACTGCCAGGGTACGATGTTGGCGTGGTGCTCCAGGTGGGTGATCAGGATTTCGTCCCCGGGGCCCAGCCGAGGCCGGGCAAAGCTGTGGGCTACGAGGTTGACGGCCTCGGTGGTGCCCCGGGTGAAGACGATCTCGCGTTCGCTGGCGGCGCCCAGGAAATCGCGCACCGTGGCGCGTGCCCCTTCGTACCGCGCCGTGGCATCCTCGCTGAGCTTGTAGACGCCGCGGTGGATGTTGGCGTAATGGTGGGCGTCGAAGTCGCGCATGGCATCCAGGACAACGGCGGGTTTCTGAGCGCTGGCGGCGCTGTCCAGGTAAACGAGATCCCGGTTCTCGAAGACGGGGAAGTCGCTTCTCCAGCGGTTGGTCACTGCAATCGGACTGATGCCCTCAACTGTGTTTTTCATTCCTGCACCTTGTCCAGGACTCGATGAATCTCGATCATGAGCTCATCCCGCAGACCAGCGTGTTCGACCGAGTCCACGACCTCGCTGGCGAAGGCGTAAGACAGCAGGCGGCGGGCGGTGGCCGCGTCGAAACCCCGGCTGCGCAAGTAAAACAGTTCCTCTCGACCGAGCTGGCCCGTAGTTGAACCGTGGCTGCAAATGACATCGTCGGCGTAGATCTCCAGCCGCGGAATGCTGTAGCTGACCGCGTCGTTGCCGAGCAGCAGGTTGCGGTTGGTCTGGTAGGCGCGGGTCTGCTGGGCGTCGGGCGCCACCCGGATCAGGCCGTCGAAAACACTTTGGCCGCGATCTGTGATGATGCCCTTGTAGAGTTCGTCGGTGGAGCAACCCGGGACATCATGGTACACGCGGGTACGCACATCGCTGTGCCGCAATCCGTCGGTCAGTGAAAACCCGGTCAAGGTGCACGCCGCTTTCTGCCCGGCCAGGTGCACATGCAGCTCGCACCGGACACGCTTGCCGCCCAACAGGAATTCACGGGAGGTGTAGTTGCTGCGGGTGTCCTGACGGACATGGGTGCTGCCATAGTGCATGGCCGCAGGGTTGCCGCCCAGCCACTTCAGATGGGTTACCCGGGAATCGGGTCCACAGAAGACTTCCACGACCGGCACACTCAAGACGGGTTTGTCGCCCAAGGCAAGGTGTCGTTCGATGATTGTGGCCGTGCTGCCTGGTCCCGCGGTGATCAGCACGCGGGGCGCCACCAGTTTGCCGGAGGTTTGGTTGTCGGTGACGAAGATGAGCTCGAACGGATCCGGGAAGGCCGCGCCCTCTGCCAACCGGATATGCAAGGCGTCCTGCATGTGCTCGGCGTTGAGGATGGCCAGCGGGCCGGTGTCGGGTGTGGCCAGAGTCCCGAACTCGGGGGCAACCCTGGCCTCGGCCAGGGGGGCGAGATTAACCCCGGAAGGGAGATCTGCGGCGGTTGCCGAGGCTGCGGGCAGGAAATGTCCATTCCAGAACACCAGCCGTCGGGCATCCCGGCAACCCGGCAGCAGGGGAAGCGTGCTGTCCGGTTTGACGAGGTCCCGGCAGGCCGTAAAGGCACCGTTGTTGAGCGGTGCCGGGTCTCCGAATTTCCATTCCTCGCGGCCGGCGACATCAAACCTGGCTTTGGTCATGGTTTTCACGTTCAACCCTTCCCGCCAGCGGCGACCTCGGCGGAAAATTCCGCTCCCAGCCAACCGTAACCCTTGGCTTCAAGTTCCACGGCAAGTTCCTTGCCGCCACTCTTGATGATCCTGCCGTCGGCAAGCACATGCACCACATCGGGCACCACATAATCCAACAACCGCTGATAATGGGTGATGATAAGGAAACTGTTTTCGTCGCTGCGCAGGGTGTTGACCCCGTTGGCCACCACCTTCAAGGCGTCGATATCCAAACCGGAATCCGTCTCGTCCAGAATGGCGAAGGTCGGCTCCAAGAGGCTCATCTGCAGACATTCGTTGCGCTTCTTTTCGCCGCCGGAGAACCCGGCGTTGAGCGACCTGGTAAGGAGCTTGGGGTCGAGTTCCAGTTGGGCGATCTTCTCGCGGGCAAAGCGGCTGAAATCGAAGGCGTCCAGCTCGGGCTGGCCGTGATGCTTGCGCTTGGCATTGACGGCGGCACGGAGGAATTCCTCGTTGGCGAAACCCGGGATCTCCACGGGATACTGGAAGGCCAGGAAAATTCCTTCGCGGGCGCGTTCCTCAACCGCCATTTCGAGCAGGTTCCGGCCGCGGTAGGTGACGGTTCCGGCGGTGACTTCGTAGTCCTCGTTGCCGGCCAGGACCTGCGACAGGGTGCTCTTGCCCGAGCCGTTGGGCCCCATGATGGCATGGACCTCACCGGGCTTGATGTCCAGGTCGATGCCCTTGAGGATGGGCTTCCCGTCGACGGAGGCGTGCAGGTTTTGGATCTTCATCATGACTCGTGACTCCTTGTGCCCCTGGGGGCTTGCAATTATCCGACGCTGCCTTCAAGGCTGACGCTCAACAGTTTCTGGGCCTCCACCGCGAACTCCATGGGCAGTTCCTTGAAGACCTCACGGCAAAAACCGCCGACGATCATCGACACGGCATCTTCGGTCGCGATTCCCCGCTGGTTGCAGTAGAAGATCTGGTCGGCGCCGATGCGGGTGGTGGTTGCCTCGTGCTCGATCTGGGCCGAAGCGTTGCGGGACTCGATGTAGGGAAAGGTGTGGGCGCCGCATTTGTCGCCCAGCAGCATGGAATCGCACTGGGTGAAGTTGCGGGCGCCGTGGGCGGCCTTGCCCATGCGCACCAAACCGCGGTAGCACTGGTCGGCGTGACCGGCGGAGATCCCCTTGCTGATGATGGTGCTGCGGGTGTTTTTGCCCAGATGGATCATCTTGGTGCCGGTGTCGGCCTGTTGATAGTTGTTGGTCATGGCCACGCTGTAGAATTCGCCCACCGAATGATCCCCCTTCAACACGCAACTGGGGTACTTCCAGGTGATGGCCGACCCGGTTTCCACCTGAGTCCACGAGATGTGCGAGCGGTCTCCGGCGCACAGCCCGCGCTTGGTCACGAAGTTGTAGATCCCGCCCTTGCCGTTTTCATCGCCGGGATACCAGTTCTGTACGGTGCTGTACTTGATGGAGGCGTCGGTGTGGGCGTAGAGCTCGACCACCGCGGCATGGAGCTGGTTTTCATCGCGCTGAGGGGCGGTGCAGCCTTCGAGGTAGCTCACCTGGCTTTCCTCGTCGGCTACGATCAGGGTGCGTTCGAACTGGCCGGTGAATTCGGCGTTGATCCGGAAGTAGGTCGATAGTTCCAGCGGACACTTCAGGCCCTTGGGAATGTAGACGAACGAGCCGTCGGTAAAAACGGCGGAATTCAGCGCCGCGTAGAAGTTGTCCGCATAGGGCACGACCTTGCCCAGGTACTTGCGGACCAGGTCAGGGTGCTTTTGGACGGCCTCGCTGATGGGCATGAAAATGACGCCCATCTTCTGGAGTTTTTCCTGGTGCGTCGTGGCCACTGAAACGCTGTCGAACACCGCGTCGACGGCGACACCGGCCAGGCGTTTCTGTTCGGTGAGGGAGATCCCCAGCTTTTCGTA
>CAZJGK010000105.1:7666-8817 GCA_964545545.1 uncultured Fibrobacteraceae bacterium
AGTCCCGGCGGGACAGTGTCCGATTCGATGTCGGTCACGAATCCCCACTTGTATTCCTTGCCGGCCAGGTCGTCCAGCAGCTGCTTTTCGTCGCTCATCGTTGCACGCTCCGCTTCCCCGAGTTCAGGGGCATATTAGACGAGGCCTCGGCGGCCATCTGCGCCAGGGTGACTCTCTCCAGGGAGGCCTGGAGTTGTCGGTTGATGCCGGACCAGTGTTTTTGCAGACCACAGCCGGTCTGGTATTCACAACTGCAAGCGCCTTCGGCCGTGCATTCGGTGATGGCCGGTGGCCCTTCCAGGGCGTGGACCATTTCGGCCAGGGTGATCTCGTCGGGGTGGCGGGCCAGGCGGTAACCCCCTCCAACGCCACGCCGGGAAACCAGCAACTCGCCCTGGCACAGCAACTTGAGAATCTTGCTGACCGTCGGCAGCGGCATGCCTGTCGTGGCTGCCAAATCCCGCGCGTTCATGGGCTCAGGCGCTTGGATCCGCGCCAGCCGGGTCATCAGCCCAACCCCGTAGTCCGTCATTCTTCCCAGGCGAATCATGGTCACTCCTTAAACAGTACCTAATTTGTACTGTATGGAAGTAAGCTAGTGCACATGGCTCAGGTCCGCAAGGAATAATCGGATAAATTTGGAATTCTTTTGAGGCTGGTGGTGTTGACGTGTCTGGTAAACTTGAATTCGATGATACGAGTGGTTTTCAAGGGACTTTTTTCAGGAGGGAAAATGCTGTGAAGACGGGAAAATTTCTGGCGATCAATGTTGTGTTGGGTGCTGCTGTTTGTCTGGTCGCCGTGGTGGCGGTGCCTGCCGGGGCGTCACCGGGTCAGGATCAGGCCCAGGTCAAGCGCATGGACAGCAGCGGGATGACCTCTGTTCAGCTTTCGCGCAATGATCCGGGGGGCGATCAGATCAGCGTCGAGCTCACCGGCGAGGCGATTTCCGTCAACGGCCAGGCCACGACCCTCGCTGAATTTTCCAAGGCCATGACGGACGCGGCCGGCTCCCAGGGAAAGAACGCCAAGGTGAAGTTCCATTGCGCCCCGGAAGTGACCATGGATCAGGTTTACGCCGTTCAGGACCAGATGATGAATCTGGGTATGAAGAGGGTGGTTTTTGCAGGAGGCAAGGATTCGGGTGTGCC
>CAZJGK010000106.1:0-8781 GCA_964545545.1 uncultured Fibrobacteraceae bacterium
TGAGACAAGGGGTTATGCCTGAGGGGAACACTTGTGGGGGGTTGTTTTCACCTGGCGGACACAATTTCCGAGGCACAACCAAAAACAAGGACCCGCAGCGGAATCCATTCCACTGCGGGCCCCATGGCAATCCCTTGCCGCGTGTCGCTCCGTCTGACCTGTCAGGAGCAACCGGTGGTCGCCCCGCAGTTGTGGCACTTGTAGCACGAGCCGCTGCGCACGGTGACCGCGCCGCACTCGGGACACGGCGGGCTGTCGGCCTGTTGCTGGAACACCGTGTGCTCACGTTCATCCAGAGTGATGCGGCTGCGCTCGGAGCCGCCGGCCGCGGCCAATGCTTTCAGGCCGGCGGTTTTCGCCACGCCCAAGGTGGCCTCGGTCGCATCGGCCACCCCGTCTTCCCGTGTGCCGTCGGCGTCGCCAAGGTGCTCGCCGAACTTCAGATCCATCCAGCGGAAGATGTAATCCATCACCGACTTGGCGATGGGGATCTCCTTGTTGCTGGTGAAACCGCTGGGCTCGAACCGGGCATGGCTGAACTTGTTGACCAGCACCTTCAGCGGCACCCCGTACTGCAGCATGATCGAAACACTGGTCGCGAAGCTGTCCATCAGACCGCTGACCACCGAGCCTTCCTTGGCCATGCTGATGAACATCTCGCCCGGCTTGCCGTTGGGATAGCAACCCACGGTCAGGTAACCCTCGTGCCCGCTGATGGAGAACTTGTGGGTGATGGCCTGACGCTCGTCCGGCAACCGCACCCGCTTGGGCTTGGGCGGCGCAAGGTTGGATTCCTCTTCCGGGGCTTCATCCTTCCGCCCGGTATTCAACGGTTGCAGCCGCTTGCTGCCGTCGCGGTAAATGGCCACCGCCTTGAGTCCCATCTGCCAGGCCTCGAGATACGTCTGGGAGATCTCCTCGATCGTGGCTTCATGGGGCAGGTTGACCGTTTTGCTGATGGCGCCCGAAAGGAAGGGCTGCACCGCGGCCATCATGCGCAAATGGCCCATGTAGTCGATGGACCGCTTGCCGTTGGCTGGCCGGAAGGCGCAGTCGAATACGGGCAGGTGCTCATCCTTCAGGTGCGGCGCGCCCTCGATGGTTTCCCTGCGGCCGATGTAATCGATGATTTCGTCGATCTGGTCCTGGTTGTAGCCCAGACGTTCCAGGGCCTCGGGCACGGTGTGGTTGACGATCTTCATCAAACCGCCGTCGACGGTCTTCTTGTACTTGACTAGGGCGATGTCGGGTTCCACCCCGGTGGTGTCGCAGTCCATCATGAAACCGATGGTGCCCGTCGGCGCCAGCACCGTCACCTGGGCGTTGCGGTAGCCGTAATCGTGCCCCAGGGCGTAGGCCTCGCGCCAGGCGTTTTCGGCCTCCTCCAGCAGGGTCTCCGGAACCCGGTTGCGGTTGATGTTGTTCAGGGCGGCCCGGTGCTTGCGGATGACCTCCAGCATGGGTTCACGGTTCTCCGGGTAACCGGCGAACGGCCCCATGCGGCTGGCCAGTTCGGCCGAAGTCTGGTAGGCCTGGCCGCACATCAGGGCGGTGATGGCCGCGGCGTAGTTCCGGCCCGTGTTGCTGTCGTAAGGCAAGCCGCGGTACATGAGCAAAGCGCCCAGATTGGCGTAGCCCAGCCCCAGCGGCCGGAAGCGGTGGCTGCTGGCCTCGATCTCCGGTCGGGGGTAGCTGCTGTTGCCGACGATGATCTCCATGGCCACCGTCAGCAGGCGCACCGCATACCGGAACGATTCCGCGTCCAGCTCACCCTCGGGACCGACAAATTTCATGAGGTTCAAGGACGCCAGATTGCAGGCCGAGTTGTTCAGGAACATGTACTCGCTGCAGGGATTGCTGGCGTGGATGCGGTCGGTGGCCTTGCACGTGTGCCACTCGTTGATGGTGGTGTCGAACTGCATGCCCGGATCACCGCAAACGTGGGTGCCTTCAGCGATCTTGCGCATCAGATCCCGGGCCCGATACGTGTCCATGGGATGACCATCGGTGACCGCATGGGTGATCCACTCGCCGTCCTCCTCGACGGCGCGCATGAAATCGTTGCTGACCCGCACCGAGTTGTTGCTGTTCTGGAAAAAGATGGAACTGTAGGCCTCACCGCCGAAGGATCCATCGTAGCCCTGGTCCATCAGGGCCCAGGCCTTCTTCTCCTCCTTGACCTTGCACTCGATGAACTCTTCGATGTCCGGGTGGTCGGCGTTCAGGATGACCATCTTGGCCGCGCGCCGGGTCTTGCCGCCGCTTTTGATCACGCCGGCAAAGGCGTCGAAACCGCGCATGAACGACACGGGCCCGCTGGCCTGGCCACCCGCGGACAGGGCTTCCCGGCTGGAGCGCAGGGTGGAGAGATTGCAGCCGGCGCCGCTGCCGTATTTGAACAGCAGACCCTCGGTCTTGGCCAGATCCAGGATCGAAGACATGGAATCCTCGACACTGTTGATGAAGCAGGCCGAGCATTGGGGCCTTTTCTCCACCCCGACATTGAACCAGACGGGCGAATTGAAGGCCGCCAGCTGGTTGACCAGGATGTGCTTCAGTTCGGACCGGAACGTTTCGCCGTCCTGGTCGGTGGCGAAATATCCATCCTTAAGACCCCAGTCGCTGATGGTGTCGGTCACCCGGCTGATCAACTGCCGCACCGAGGTTTCCCGCTCGGGGGTGTCGATACCGCCCCGAAAATACTTGCTGACCACGACGTTGGTGGCCATGGGACTCCAGGCGCTGGGGATCTCGCAATTCTCCTGTTTGAAGATCACCTCGCCCTTTTCGTTGGTGATCGCCGCGGTGCGCAGCTCCCATTCCAGTTCATCGTAAGGGTCCACGCCGGGAGTCGTGTACCAGCGGGAAAGGGTTATGCCCTTGGTCCGGGTCCGGCTCTCGTTGGTTTCTTGGACGACGGAAACCACCTCCCTGGGCCCCTTGGATACCGAGTTGATGATCTGAAGATTATCCTGGCCGGAGGTGTGTGGACCCGCATCACCGAACAGCACCCCATCCCCCGCAGCCTGCATGTTTTCCCTGATGATCTTATCCTTCATGATCCGTCTCTCCTAAGGTTCAGATCCATCTGAACACCCATATGGTGCCTAATTTGATCTCGCATCACGCCGATTCCCGATCATAATCGGGAGCTAATTACTTCTGTTTACTGTGAATGCCACCCAAGCCTGATCCCCGAATGAAAAACCCCGAAAGCAGGGCACGATCCTGTTTGGGGTATCCGTTGCCTGCTTGATATCCCGTGCGATAAAAAACCCAAGATATTGGGCTTTCAGGTGACGGTCACCACATCCCATAGTGGGGTACGCGGACAATAAAAGAGCGGAGTCAGGCACTTCAAAGAAAAAATCCAGCAATATTGGAGGCCCGGTTTCAAGGATATTCCAAAGCCCGTCAATTGCCTTCAGAACCATATTTTAACGAACAATTGGGTGCCGAAAAAATTTCCTGAATTGGAGGCGTGAATTTCACACGCCAACCCTGCGGGCCAAATTATCCCGATACTATCCAAAACAAAGAGATTGCTATCACATTGATTTCATGACACATAGAAAATCCAGGCGGGAGCGGCGACCACACCTTCAGGATTGTTCTCCCGAATCCTCCGGGGTAATCGTAACCAGCAGTTCACCCTGACCGACCACCTGACCGGCGGTAACGGCCACCGCGCAGACCGTTCCGGCCACGGCGGCGGAAAGTTCCGTCTCCATTTTCATCGATTCCATGATGATCAGACCCTGTCCGACACGCACAACATCACCCTCGGCCACCAGAACCTTGACCACTTTTCCCGGCATATCGGCCACCAGACGCGGACCGGCGCCCCCGGTCGCCTCGTCCTCGTCCTGTTCCGGATCGGGTTTGGGGAAGGTATACACCCGGCCCCGGCCAAAAACGTGGCAGGCCAGGGGTGTGACCAGGGCGGCAAACCGCTTCCGGCCTCCTGGAGTCTCCACCGACCAGCTGTCACCCTCCCGGCGCACAACCCCCGGAATAGCTTCACCGTCACACACCACGCGATACCCGTCCCCGTCACGGTTCACGGTCACCGGAACATCCTTATCCGCAAAATGAAACCGGGTGGTCATGAGTTTGCCTTTCCCAGGTGCCGAATTCCCACATCAATCAAGTCCCCGCAGGCGGAAACGTCCCACGGTTGTCCAGGGTCCCGCCGCGATGTCGCCTTCGGTGGCGCAGTCGCCAGCCACGGACCCGGCCTGCAGATGATCCGCCACCGCGGCCACCGCCAAAGCCAGCTCCCGGTCCGTCGTATCAGGCTCCCAGCCGCCGAGGTGCTCCTCCAGGAACCCGGTGTGAATATCCCCGGCCGCGAAAGCCGGCACATCCAGGACCGCCAGGAGATACTCCGCATTGGTCACCACCCCCAGCACGGCGTAGTCCCTCAGGGCGCTGCGGGCGCGTTCGATGGCGGCGCCACGATCCGGTCCATGCACGCTCAGCTTGGCGATCATGGGGTCGTAGTACATGGAGACCTCATCCCCCTGCCGGACCCCGCTGTCGACCCGTACTCCCGGACCCGACGGTTCACGCACCAGCCCCAACCGTCCCAATGAGGGCATGAAGTTGCGGGAGGGATCCTCGGCGTAGATGCGGCATTCGATGGCGTGGCCGGTCAGATGAACATCCTCCTGGCCCCAGGGCAGGGCATGACCTTCGGCCACCCTGATCTGGGCGCGCACCAGGTCGAGCCCCGTGGCCAGTTCGGTGACCGGGTGTTCGACCTGCAGGCGGGTGTTCATCTCCAGGAAATAGAACTTGCCGTGCTGATCGAGCAGGAATTCCACCGTGCCGGCGCCTTCGTAATCCACGGCCCTGGCCGCGGCCACCGCAGCCTGGCCCATTTCCCGGCGCAAGGCCGGAGTCAGCACCGCCGAGGGGCATTCCTCGATGATTTTCTGGTGCCGCCGCTGGATGCTGCACTCCCGCTCGAACAGGTGAATCTGATGTCCGTGGCGGTCGCCGAAGATCTGGAATTCTATGTGTCGGGGCCGCTGCAGGTAGTGTTCGAGGTAGACGGTGCCGTTGCCGAAGGCCCCCTGGGCCTCACGCGCGGCGGCCTGACAGGCGGCCACCAGGTCATCCTCGGCCGTGACCAGGCGCATCCCTTTGCCGCCACCGCCGAAGGCCGCCTTGACCAGCAGGGGAAAGCCCACCTTGCGGCCGGCCTCCAGCACGCCCGCGGCCGGCCACACACCCTGGGCATCAGGTGCGGGCAACAGCGCGCCGGGCACCACGGGCACACCCGCTTTTTCCATGATGGCGCGGGCCGCCGTTTTTTCGCCCATGCTGGTCATGACTTCCGGCGAGGGTCCGATGAAGATCAGGCCCGCATCCCGCACCGCCTGGGCAAAATCAGCGTTCTCGGCCAGGAACCCATAGCCCGGATGGATGGCGTCGGCTCCCGTTTCCCGGGCGGCGGAAATGATGGCCTCGCCCCGCAGGTACGACGCCGCAGGCTCAGCCGGTCCCAGCACCACGAACTCGTCGGCCATTTCCACGTGCAGGGCCCCGCGGTCGGCGTCCGAGCACACCGCAACCGTGGCGATCCCCATTTCCCGGCAGGCGCGGATGACCCGCACGGCGATCTCGCCGCGGTTGGCCATCAGGATCTTGGCGATGGGCCTGATATCCATTCCTTCATCGGCTCGTGGCGAACTCATGAATCCTCTTTCGCGGGTAACGGCGGCAGGGTCCAGTCGTCGGGCCCGACCCAGGGTGCATTTTCCTTGGCGAAGAAGGCCTGCAGGGCGCTCTGGGCTTCGGGTCTGGTGCGCGCTTCAGCGATCATGCGGGCGGCAAAATCCCCGCTGCGGCCATAGCCCAGGGATTGCCCTCCGTCCAGAAGGCCCTTGCACATGCCCAGAACCCCGGGACCGCAGCGCAGGACGGAGCGGACCACGGCCTCGACCTCAGCGTCCAGATCCGCATCCGGCACGAGGCGATCGACCAGCCCCAGCCGGTGGGCCTCCTCGGCGGAGATCGGATCGGCCGTCAAAAAATAGTGACGCGTGGCCGACAGGCCCATGCGATCGACCACCAGGGGTGAAATGACCCCCGGCACCAAACCCAGTTTGGCCTCGGAGAACATGAAGCGGGCAGCCGTCGCGGCCACCACCACGTCGCAGGCGGCCACCAGTCCCACCCCGCCCCCGTAGGCGGGTCCCTGCACCCGCGCAATCACCGGGGTCGGACAGTTGCGCACCGACCGGAACACGACTCCCATTTCCAGGGCCGCGGTAAGGTTGGTCTGGAAATCAGCCGCGCCCAGTTCTTTCATCTCCTGCAGGTCGGCTCCCGAACAGAAGATGTCTCCGGTCGTCCTGAGCACCACCGCATGGGGACGATAAGGCCCCTGCTCACCGATGTTCCGGTCGCCGCCCCCGGCATCGGGCGGCAACGGATCCCGGTAGGCCAACCCGTCCATCAAATCGCCCAGCATCTTCAAGGTGGTCATGTCCAGGGCGTTGCGGGTCCCGGGATTATCCAGCGTCACCACCAGCACCCGGCCCTGAATTTCCTTACTCAGGCCCATGCCCGCCTCCTACATGCGATAGATGCCGAATTTTACGGGGGGAATGGGCGCGTTCAGGGACATGGCCAGCGCCAGCCCCAGCACGTCGCGGGTCTGGACAGGATCGATCACACCATCGTCCCACAGCCGGGCGCTGCTGTAATAGGCATGCCCTTCCTGTTCGTACTTGGCCAGGATAGGCTCGGTGATGGCGTTTTCTTCCTGGGGGGTCAGGGTCTTGCCGGCGCGCGCCAGCTGGTCCTTCTTGACCGTCAGCAATACGCCCGAGGCCTGCTCGCCCCCCATGACCGAAATCTTGGCCTGGGGCCACATGAACAGCAGGCGGGGCTGATAGGCCCGGCCGCACATGCCGTAGTTTCCCGCCCCATAGCTGCCGCCGATGATGACGGTGAACTTGGGCACCGTGCTGTTGCTGACGGCGTTGACGAGCTTGGCGCCGTCCTTGGCGATGCCCCCGTGTTCGTACTCCTTGCCGATCATGAACCCGGTGATGTTCTGCAAGAACAGCAGGGGAATGCGGCGGGCGTTGCAGAGCTCGATGAAGTGGGTGCCCTTGAGGGCCTCGGCCGAAAACAGGATGCCGTTGTTGGCCAGAATGCCCACGGCCATGCCGTGAATCCGCGCGAAGCCGCACACCAGGGTCGGGCCGAAGCGGGGCTTGAATTCGTGCATCCTGCTGCCGTCGGTCAGCCGCGCGATGACCTCGCGCATGTCGAAGGGGAACTTGGGATCGTGGCTGACGATGCCGTACAGTTCGGCCGGATCGTAGTAGGGATCCTCGGGGGCAGCCAGCGGTGTCACGGCCTTGGTGACCGGGCCCAGATTCTCCACGATGTCCCGCACCAGACGCAGGGCGTGAGCATCGTCGTTGGCCAGATAATCGGCCACGCCGCTGATGCGCGTGTGCACATCGCCTCCGCCCAGATCCTCAGCGGTGACCTCCTCGCCCGTGGCCGCCTTGACCAGCGGCGGGCCACCCAGGAATATCGTGCCCTGCTCCTTGACGATGACCACCTCGTCGCTCATGGCCGGCACGTAGGCGCCGCCGGCGGTGCACGAGCCCAGCACGGCGCTGATCTGGGGAATCTCCAGGGCGCTCAAGGTGGCCTGGTTGTAGAAGATGCGTCCGAAGTGCTCCTTGTCCGGAAAAACCTCGGCCTGCAGGGGTAAAAAGGCGCCGCCGCTGTCCACCAGGTAGATGCAAGGCAGGCGGTTCTCCCGCGCGATTTCCTGGGCACGCAGGTGCTTCTTGACCGTCAGGGGATAGTAGGTTCCGCCTTTGACGGTCGCGTCGTTGGCCACGATCATCACCTGCCGACCGTGGATCATCCCTATGCCGGTGACCAGCCCCGCCGCGGGCGCCTTATCGGGGTAGACCTCGTGGGCGGCCAGGGGCGACAATTCCAAAAACGGCGTGCCGGGATCAAGCAACGCCTCGATGCGGTCGCGCACCAGCATCTTGCCCTGGGACAGATGTCGCTGGCGGGCGCGTTCGCTGCCGCCTGCGCGGATCTGCGCCAACAGATCCGCCAAGCCGGCCGCTTTTTCCCGATTCAGACGGTCGTTTTCCTGGAACGCAGCATCCGCGGTGCGGATGCCGCTCTTGATTCGTTTCATGTGTCAATCCCGGGCTGGATGTCCGCATACGACCAACTACTGGCCGGCCTTCTTTTCGGCCGCTCCCTTGAGCTTGTCGTTAGCCATAATGGCCAATTCGACCCGCCGATTCAAGCGGCGTCCCTCCACCGTGCCGTTGTCGGCAATGGGCTGGGTCTCCCCGTAGGCCATGATGGTAAAGCGCGTGGCGTCCACTCCCACGGCCGCTAGCTCGTTGGCCACCGAGTTCGCGCGGTTGCGCGAGAGGGTCATGTTGTGTTCCTCGGAACCGGTGGAATCGGTGTGGCCCTCGATGAGGATGTGGGTGTCGGGATACTTCTGCAGGATCACCGCCAGGTTGTCCAGGTTCTGCTTCGCCTCCGGTTGCAGCTCGGACTTGTCCACCGCGAACAACAAACCCGAGTCGAAGGTGATCTTGATCCCCTCGCCCACGCGCGTAACCGTCGCGCCTTCCAGGTCGCGTTCGATTTCCGCGGCCTGCTCGTCCATGTAGTGACCGATGTAGGCGCCCGCGGCCCCGCCCACCGCAGCGCCGATGATGGCGCCGAGGGCCGTATTCCCCGTTTTACTGCCGATCAAACCGCCCAGGG
>CAZJGK010000107.1:0-8698 GCA_964545545.1 uncultured Fibrobacteraceae bacterium
CTTCCGGCGCAAGTTCAGCCCTGGCTTTCGAGAACAATTCCGTCGTGGGACAGGTCCCCGACCGTATCGTCGTGACCCTGAAACCGGGCGTGGCCTTCAGTACGGAAAAAGCCGCCGGAATGACCAGGACCGATATCCCTGGCTTTCAGGATCTGGCCTCCCGATTCCAGGTCAAGGATATGGAACAGCTCTACGCAGGGCTGACCACCAAGCTGCCAGACAAGAGCGCGCGGGATCGTTTCGAACGGACCATCGCCATCGACTTTCCGGCCGAAATGGGTCTGCAGCGAGTCAAAGAGGCGTTCATGGCCAGCGATCTGGTTGAAGACGTGCGCCTGGTGGACATCTGCCGCAACTACGCCTACCTGCCCAACGACCCCGGCTTGTCCGGCAACCAGTGGTACGTGCGCAACATGAACCTGGGCGGCGCGGATGTGCGGGCCCTGGGCGCGTGGAACCAGTCCCTGGGTGATTCCAACATCATTGTCGCCATCGTGGATTCGGGTGTGGATTGGCACCATCCGGATCTGGGCGGCACGGGCCCCGACCAGGTCAACGGCGCGATCTGGACCAATTGGGCCGAGTACTACGGAACCCCCGGTCAAGATGACGACGGCAACGGCAAGGTCGATGACATCCGCGGCTGGGACTTCGTGAACGTGCCCGGCGATGGATATCCGGACGAGGACGACAGTACCCCCGACAACGACCCCATGGACTACGAGAGCCATGGCACAGCCTGCGCGGGTTGTGTGGCGGGGATCGGCAACAACGGCATCGGCATCGCCGGTGTGGCCCACGGCTGCAAGATCATGCCCGTGAGGGTCGGCTGGCTGCGCAACGGCACCTCGCTGGGTGTGGTGCGGATGGACTTCGCCTCCCAAGGCATCCTGTACGCCGTGAACAACGGGGCCAAGATCATCAACTGCAGCTGGGGATCCACCGACTATCTCTCCCTGGCGGTCAGCGCCGCGGTCAGTGCCGGGGCGGTCATCGTCACCGCGGCCGGCAACGACAATACCGATAGCGACAGCTCCCTGGATGTTCCCTCCTATCTCTCCACCCACCCCGATGTCCTGGCCGTGGCGGCCACCCAGCAAAACGACGTCAAGGCCTCGTTCTCCAACTACGGGTCCTGGGTCGAGCTTTCGGCTCCCGGGGTGGACATCTATTCCACCTGGTACATCCCCAGTTCCGCAACCCACACCTATGCCACGGTCAATGGAACCAGCTTCTCCTCCCCCATCACCTGCGGCGCCCTGGCCCTTATCTGGTCCGCCAACCCAGGCCTTTCCCGCACCGGCGTGATGAACTCGCTGCTCAACAGCTGCGACGACATCGACAGTTTGAACCCCTCATACTCGGGGCAACTCGGCCAGGGACGCATCAACCTGCTCAAGGCGTTGGGGGACGATTTTCACCGGGTTCCCGCCGAATTCCCAACGGCCTATGACGCCATCAACGAGGCCTCCGTCGGGGACACCATCGCCATCACCTCCGCTTTCACTCCTGCAGCGCCCATGACGGTCCTTGACCGGGACCTGAAGCTCCTTGGCGGTTACAGCAGTGATTACCTGACCCGGGACCCCCTGAACAATCCCACCGTCCTTACCGGAAACAATGCCAGCCCCCTTCTGCGCTTCCAGGGGTCAGTGGGCCCCGGTACGGTCGTTGACGGCTTCAGTTTCCGGAATGGGGGCGGGCAACTTTACGGCGGCATCCCCTACTCCGCCGAATATGGGGGCGGCGCCATGGTCAAGGACGTCTCGCCAACCCTGCGTAATCTCGAGTTCACCGGCAATGCCGTGGGTTCCTCCAGCCAGCTCGGCTGTGGTGGCGGCTTGGCCCTGATCAACTCCAATTCCGTGCTGGAAAACGTTTACGTCCACGACAACAGCGCCATCTACGGCGGCGGCGTCTTCATCTACAACAGCACCATCGCCATGACCGATTGCATCATCGAAAACAACACCGTGGTGACCAACAACCTGTCCTACTCACCCCTGGGAGGCGGCATCCACGTCCTGGACAGCTCCCTGACCATGAATTCGTGTGATATCATCGGCCACACCGACCTGGAAAATGGCGGGGGGATCTATGTGAATGGGTTCAACACCTCCAGCGACCTGTCATGGACCCGGGGACTGGTCAGCGGCAACTCGGCCCTGAACAACGGCGGCGGACTTTACATGACAGGCGGTACCGCCAACCTGCATCAGGTCACCTTCACCGATAACGGATACCTGCCCGCGAGCACGCTCATGTACGGCGGCGGCGCCTACCTGAAGGGGACCAGTGTCCAGGCCGACAGTCTGGTCTGCATGGGCAACCAAGCGGACATCGGCGCGGGGATGAACCTGGAGGACTGTCCCCTGGCGGACTTGACCCATTCGGTGCTGACCGGCAACACCGCAGACCTTATCGGGGGCGGCCTGGCTTACCGGAACAACGCCAGCGGAACGGTGACCGGCAACACCATCGCCGGAAATGCCGGCACCGCCATGGGCGCCGGCGGGATCTACCTTGCCGTGGTCTTCCCGAACATGGACCACAACATTATCGCGGCCAATACCGGAGGTACAAACTTCGCCAACGGTATCGCGGCCGATTCAACCCCGGTATCCTTCGACTGCAACGACGTGTTCGGAAATTTCGGAGCCGACTATTCAGGCTTCACCGACCCCACGGGCACCGGCGGCAACATCTCGGCCGACCCCCTCTTCTGTGACGCCGCCGGAAATAATTACGGCATCAGCAGCGCCTCACCCTGCGCCCTGGCCAACAATCCCGGCTGCGGCTTGATCGGCGCCCTGAGCGTCTGCGCCGCCTCACCCGTGCCTGGCGACCAGGACATTCCGGTGGCTTTTCATGTGGACAACAATTATCCCAACCCGTTCAATCCCCGGACCACCATTCGCTTCGATCTGGCCAAGTCGGCGGCGACCAGCGTCGTGATTTTCGATGTGGCCGGCCATAAGGTGAAAACCCTGGTGGACGAAGTGCTGTCCGCCAGCACGCACAGCGTCACCTGGAGCGGGAATGACGATCACGGCCACCAGGTGGCCGCGGGCATCTACTTTTACCTGGTTACCAGCGGCAACAACACCTCCGTGGGCCGCATGGCCCTGGTGAAATAAGGGCAGAGAGGAATCATGGCCACCAAGCCCGGCAAGGATCTGGAAGTTTTCGACAATCCCAAGCCCGAGAGGGATTACGAGATCGAATTCGAGTGTCCGGAGTTCACCTGTCTTTGTCCCTTGACGGGTCAACCGGATTTCGCCCACTTCCGGATCACATATGTTCCCCACCGCAAGTGCGTGGAGTTGAAATCCCTGAAGCTCTACCTGTGGTCCTACCGCAACGAGGGCGCATTCCACGAAAAGGTGACCAACCAGATCCTGGACGACCTGGTGGCGGCCACCAGGCCGCGAGCGATGAAAGTGCGCGGGGAGTGGTTCGTCCGCGGGGGGATCACCACGTATGTGACCGTTGACTACCACGACCCGGACCCGGGCTAGGTCAGCACGAACGGCACCGGTCTGCCGCATCCTGGACAAACCGGCCTGCCTTTGAGCCATGATTTCGCCTGGAAACCCGACCGGGACACCAGCATTTCGCCACAATCCGGACATACGGTATCGCGGCCCTCGAGGAGGGCCGCGTTGCCCAGATAGACCCAGGGCAAGCGCTGTTCCGCAATCCCCAGGGCCCGCAGCAGGGTCCGGGGCGGGGTCGGCGGAGCCTCCATCTTCCAGGCGGGATGATAGGCACTGAAGTGCAGCGGAATTTCCCGCTCCAGGCCCGCGATAAAGTCCACCAACCGGGAAATCTGCGCGTCAGAATCGTTGTGGCCGGGGATCAGGAGATTGGTCAGTTCCAGGTGAACACCCGCGGCATGGAACTGTCTGATGGCCGCCAGCACCGGTTTCAGCCTGCCCTTGCAGATGCGGCGGTAAAAACGATCGTCCATGGATTTGAGATCGATATTCGCGGCGTCGATCCAGGGCAGCAACTCCGCCAGCGGCGCATCATTCAAGAAACCATTGGTCACCAGAACATTCTTCAGACCCGCCTCGCGGGCCAACCGCGCCGTATCGCGCACGAACTCGAACCACACCAGCGGTTCGCTGTAGGTATAGGCAATGCCCAGGCTGTCGGTTCTCAGCGCCTCGGCCACCAGATCCTCCGGGGACGCCTTTCTCGTCGGCACCCGCATGGGCTGGCTGATGGTCCAGTTCTGGCAAAACAGGCAGTGAAGATTGCACCCCGGCGCCGCGACCGAAAGGATTTCCCGCGCAGGATGAAAATGGTACAGGGGCTTTTTCTCTATGGGATCGACGGCCGCCGAAACGATATGTCCGTAGGACAGCAACTCCATGACCCCGCCGTTGTTGGTCCTGGAGGCACAGGGTCCGTCCTGGCCCGGCCTGAGACGGCAACCGATGGGGCACAGCTCGCAGCCGACCTGGCCATTGGGATAAGGAACCCAGTAGTCCGCGGGTACCATCATCATTTCACCTTTCCGGCGTTCAGGACCCGTGCGGCGTTGCGGCACAACCCCTCCGGATGACACCGCCACAAGGGGGTGCGGCGAAACCGTTCCCGAAAGGCATCATCGCGGATATCGGCCAGATCGACCAGGGTCATTTCCGCATGTTCCGGCAGCGTGGCATATGCGGGTTTTGTCGGCGGAAGACCACTGCGGGCCGCCTTGGCGTTCCACGGACAAACCGCCTGGCAGATGTCGCATCCGAAAAGAATCCCTCCGGTCTGCGATTCCCTTTCCACGGGCACCCGACCCTGGCGTTCGATGGTCCAGGTCGCGATGCAGGCGCCGGCATCCACCCCCCCCTGCGGACCCAGGGCTCCGGTGGGACATGCCTCGATGCACCGGGTGCAGCGGCCGCAAGCCGAAAGAAAAGCCGACGCCGGAGTGTGCCGCCGCCGCGGGCTGACCGAGTACAGCGGCTCCGCTTGAGGCACACTTCCGGAGCGCAGGCCCGCGACATCCAGATTCGTCAAAGCCACCCCCAGGAACATGCCCGAGCCCAGCTGCTCATGGATCAGACAGGTGTTCTTGCCCAGAAAACCCAGACCGGCCAACCAGGCGTACTCGCGTTCAAGATAAGGGCCGGTATCACATCTCCCCCGGGCATGCAGGGCGGGCCATTGTTCACGCAGCCCACCTAGCACGCCTTTGATGTCACCGAGAAAAACATCGTGATAATCACGTCCGCGTGCGTAGCGGGCCACCCGTCCAGGCCAGGTTACAGGTCCGTTTTCCTGACCACCGGCGGAGGGATCGGGGTCTCCAGCAGGCCAGCCGCGCGTGTAACCCTGGGCGAAAACCAGCAGCGTACGGAGCCAGGGATTCTTGACGGCGGGTTGCAAACGCGCTTCGGGGTTCCTCTGCATGTAAGCGAGGTCCCCGTGGCGGCCACTTTGCAACCAATGGCGGAAGCGTCCGGTCAGCGGTAATGAGCAGGGCCAAGCGACGGCGCCGGCCACGTCGATGCCGTGCCGGGGGCAAAGGACGGCCAGACTGCGGCGCAAATCCGCCAGGGAAACGGCAATACCCGCGGGTGAAGCCAAAAATCGCTCCTTTGCTCATGTGACCGGCATTCCTGGCCATTGTAACCCGGAAACCCCCGAAATCCAGTGACCAAATAAACGCGGCCCTGTCTCAGAGCCGGGCCGCCAGGGGTCAGGATTCCCTTGCCCGGGAATTACATGTCGAATTCATCTTTGCGATGGCCCGTCGGTTGAGCGATCATGTTTCGGGATTCCCTGGGCGAGAATACTTATGCGGGAGGGAGACTTCATCGTGCAGCCCTTGAGCGTCATCATCCCGGTCTACAACGAGGAAGCCAGCCTCGACGGCTTGCTGGATGAAATCAAGAGCGTCCTGGGTAGTGACCCGCGGCAGGTCGAGATCCTCGTCATTGACGACGGCAGCAGGGACGACACCCCGCACATTCTGCGACGCCGGCGCGAAACCTGCCCCGCCCTGCGTGTTCTGACCTTCGCCGAGAATGCGGGTCAATCAGCCGCCATGGCCGCCGGCTTCCGGGCCGCCTCCATGGACTGCGTGGTGGCCATGGACGGCGACGGCCAGTCCGACCCCGCCGACATCCCCCGCCTGGCTGAACTGCTGGATAAATTTTCCGTGGTTTGCGGCTTTCGCGCCGAGCGCCACGACACCCTGGCCAAGCGCTGGGGTTCCCGGCTGGCCAACGCCGCCCGCCGCAGCGTTACCGGGGACAGGATCATCGATATCGGATGCTCCCTGAAAGCGTTCCATCGCGAACCTCTTCAGGACATTCCCTACTTTGAAGGCAGCCACCGCTTCCTGCCCGTCCTGCTGGCCATGCAGGGCTGTTCCCTCACCCAGATTCCGGTGAACCACCGCGGGCGCAGCGGCGGCCGGAGCAAATACACCAACTGGGGCCGGTTGCGCCGCACCTGGATCGACCTGTTGGGCGTCCGCTGGCTGCAGAGCCGTACCCTCCGCTACCAGGTCAAGGAAGACAGCACCCCCGCCGCCGCTCGCCACGCCGCGGCAAACGGTCTGCAGAAACCAACCGGGTCCCGCTGATCCCATCACCTTGGCTTTTGGACCGCCCCGGTCAGATACTGACCTTGGCGGCGGTTTGCGCCGTCAGGCGGAGTTCTCCCGGAAAGGACAGGGATTCAAAGGCCGGAAACAGCATCCTTATAACCTGTGAGCAATTGTCGCATGATCACGGCCACCGACAGGATGTCGTCAATGAGGCCCGCGACCTGGCCGATTTCGAGCTCGCCCTCGTCAAGATCGCCCTCCAGCATGCCGCGGCGGGCGCGGCCGCTGCCCAGAGCGGACTTGATTTCCTCGGAATCTTCGCCGCTGCTCTCCATCTCCATGATCCGGTCACGGAACCGATTCCGCAACAGACGGACCGGAACCTGGGATTTCAAAACCAGGTGGGTGTCGCCTGGTCCGGCAGCCACCACCGCCTGTTTGAATCCCTGATGGCCGCTGGATTCCCGGCTGACGGCAAAGCGGGATCCGATCTGCACGCCGTCCGCGCCGAGGGCCATCGCCGCGGCGAACTGCGCGCCGGTGGCGATGCCTCCGGCGGCAATCACCGGGATCTTCACCGCGCGCACACACTCGGGAACCAGCACCATGGTGGTGAGTTCCTCGCGTCCGTTGTGGCCGCCGGCCTCGAACCCCTCGCAGACCACCGCGTCACAGCCCGCGTCCTCGCATTTTTTGGCCAAGGCGGGATTGGCCACCACGTGGACACTGATGCAGCCGGCGTCCTTCAAATGGCCAACCACCTTTTTGGGAGATCCGGCCGAGGTGAAGAAAATGCGGACGCCTGCGGCCAAGGCGACCTCCAGACTCTCGGGCGCATGGGCATATATCAGGGGCAGGTTCACCCCAAAGGGCTTGTCCGTGAGGGTGCGGGCCTTGTGAATCTGGTCCCGCAGCAGATCGGGCCGCATGCTGCCGGCACCGATCAGACCCAGTCCGCCGGCGTTGCTGACCGCGGCGGCGAGCTTGGCGCCGCTGTTGAAGATCATGCCGCCCTGGATGATGGGATGCTTGACCCCCAGCATGCCGCAAATCCTGTTGCCCGCCCAGCGTGCCATGACTACAACCCCAGATCTTCGGCCACGGGCACCAGGGCCCCCAGCACATGCTCGATGACCGTGTCCTGCTCCAGACCCAGGTCGGCGGCGCCCGCGGCGATTTCCTCGCGGTTCACCTTGGCCGCAAAATCCTTTTTCTTGAGCTTCTTGCGCACGGATTTGACCTTCACCTGGGCGATTTTCCTATCGGGCTGAACCATGGCGCAGGCCATGCAGAACCCGCACAATTCGTCTACGGCGAACAGCCACCTGGCGCAGTCGTTCTCGCGCGGCACACCGGTGTACGCGGCGTGGGACATGATGGTGCGCACGAACTCCTCGGGATAACCACGCGACCGGAGAATGTCCGCGCCTTTGAGCGGATGATCCGGAGCCTCGGGATATTTTTCATAATCAAAATCGTGGAGCACACCCACGGCCGCCCAGTATTCCGGGTCGTTTCCGGTCCGCTCCGCCGCGGCACGCATGGCGGCCTCGACAGCGTAGGCGTGGCGGCGCAGACTATCGCTGCGGGTGTATTCGTGCAGCAACGCATAGGTCGCTTCATGGTTGTAAAGATGGCTCATGTTCTCCACCCCGTTGTCACAGGACCAAATCGTCCTGATGAGTTTCAAGCCATTCGGAGGCCTGCCGGTGTCCGGGACAGGTCACATCCAGCAAAGCATAGAAACGCGGGCTGTGATCCAGATGCACCAGGTGGCAAACCTCGTGGGCCACAACCGCGTCGATGACCTCCGGCGGCGCCATCACCAAACGGTAACACAGGGAGATGGTGCCGCGAGCCGAACAACTGCCCCAGCGGCTGGTGCGCTCGCCGATGATGACCCTCCCGGGCTCATGATCAATGATATTCGCCCAGCGCGCCACACGGTCCGGCAAATCCGTGCGCGCCAAGCGGCGCAGGTGCTTTTCCAGCGGCATCCGCAGGTCCAAGGCCTGGTCCGGCGGCAAGGCCATGACAAGAGCGGCCTCATTCAATTCCACCAGCGGTCGGACGCGGCCCCCGGGCAAAGGCCGGACCACGATCGACCGCGGCCGGCCGAAAACCATGACCGTGCTGCCG
>CAZJGK010000108.1:0-8534 GCA_964545545.1 uncultured Fibrobacteraceae bacterium
AGCGCAAGCTGTTCGATGCCGTTGATTTTACCCCCGTAAAAATCGGGCAGGATCTGTCGCTGTCGCTTCAGGCCGCCATTCATGCGTCAAAAACTATTCTTGTGGATGTTGATGTTTACCATTACAGGGTTTACCCTGGGTCGATTACCAAGACCTATGAGATAGAGAACATGTTGGATATCATAAGGGCATTGCAGGTTGTAATTGCGCATGCCAGGCAACAAAAGGTATATCAAGATCACATTGGTTATTGGAATACCTTACAATTAAATCATTGCCTGTTCCAATTGAGGAAATTGAAGTATTTCCCTTTCCTGGAAGCAAGAATACTCCAGGACGGTATTCGTGCCTATCTTGAAAATTCTTTGGAACCAGGTTGGCTTCAGGGGACCTCCCGGTTGGAAAAAGATGTTCGCTATTTCTCTTCGCCAAGGGTTTTCATGACACCTGAATATATCAAGTGCCGTCTTTCCCGTTACATCAAAGAGTTTTTTCGAGGGTAGAGCGGCCGGCTACAGAAGGCTTCCACAACAAGATCTAATGGACGAGTTGCAAGGCCCGGGCCAGCAGGGCCTGGCTTTTCCTGAATACGCTGATATAAAAATCCCGCACGTCGCGGAAAGGTGCAAAATAAGGAAGGTGTACGGGTGTCAGGTGGTTGAGATATTTCACGGTAATAATCCGGGTTATGATGACGAAGAACATGTTGACCGCTGCGATCCCCGGCAGGCCGCCCAGCTTCATGCCCGCGTACAGGGAAAAAGGCAAGAGAACAAACATGGTGGCGTTGACCTTGAGGGTGACATCGTTGCGATCGATGGCGCGCAACACCAGGGTCGAATTGAGGATCATGGCCAGATTGGCCAGCAGATTGAAACGGAATATCGGCACCGCGCCGGCGTAGTCCGAAGTGAACATGGCCACGACAAGAGGCCGGGAAACCAGCAGCAGGAACAGGACGACGGGAACGCCGATTCCGTACATGGTTCCCAGAATCTTGTTCCAGAGTTTTGTGACGCCATCCCAGTCCTCATCCTTCACCAGCAGGGCGAACTGGCCCAGGGCGACGGCGGCAATGGACTGGGAGACAAACTGGAGAAAGGGGATCTGCTTGCAGCCGGCGGTGTAGACGGCGTAGGTCTCGATGTCATAATTCCGGCTGACCATCAGTTCATGGAAGCGCATGGAGTAGACCCAGATCGTGCCACCGATTCCCAACACCACCCCGTACTTGACCTGGCTCCACATGCCGAAGAAGTATTTCTTGGCCCGAAAACCATGCAGACCGAAATGAACATAGATGGCACCGACGAGAAGACTCAACCCCCTGGAAATGACCAGCGCCAGGATGATTTTTTGCAGGTCGTGGTAGAAAAAGGCGGCTGACAAGGTGGCGATGCTGGCCAGGACTTCCCGCAAGATGGTGAGGACGGAGGCCTGCATGATATGCTGCCGCGCCGTCAGGTAGGAGATGATGGAAATGTTGAGCATCATCAGCAGGGAATAGGCGGCCAGGTACCAGAAGAAGATGAAAATAATTTTCATCCCCATCTGGGCTGCGATTTCTCCCTTGAAAAACCAGACGAGGGTGTATACCACAGCATAGGAAGCGATATTCAACAACAGACTGTTGAGCAGGTAAGCGCCGGCATTTTCCCTGTCCCGGGGGACGAAAAAATAAAGCGATTGGTTGATGCCCATCTGAAAAAGGGTCTTGATGAGGATTTCCAGCAGGAAAAACTGGCTATAGGTTCCGAAATCCTCCTTGGTGAGCATCCGTACCAGAAAGATCGGCAAGATGAGCCGAATACCGTATCCGATCACATTGGACAGAAAGAGGTATATGGATTTGCTGAGCATCTGGATCCTGGGCTGAGAGGGTGAATAGAACCAAGCTGGGAAAGCTAATCGCGCCGGGCAACCTTTTGCAACAAATTTCCATTTTCCTAAGCAACAATTGGTCCAGAAATGGTGTTTCTGACCCTTCGGACGCTCTGCTCAGGCAGACAGGACGGACCCGTAGACCTCGACGAGTCGGCGGCCGGTGGTCGCCAAAGAAATCTCCTGACGATCCTCGGCCGTCGGTACGGGGCGCGGGGCATTCAGGACGTCGGCGACCCGGGCTGCAATTTCCCGTGGCTCCCGGGTCTTTGTCACCCAGCACATGGGGCAGTTTTCCACCTGCTCGGCTACATCTCCCACGTCAACCGAAACCACCGGGCAACCGCAGGCCCGGGCCTCCTTGATGACTGTGGGTGATCCTTCGGTCTTCGAAGTCAGGATCACACAGTCCGTGGCGCAATAGAGGGCCGGCAGGTCCTCGTCCGCAATGGCGCCGAGGGTGATGATGTGCACGTTGTTCCGGTCCAAAGCCTGTACGGCCGCTTGGAAAAGAGGGTAGTCCTTGACCGTGCGGTCGGGATTGCCGGGGAAGAGCAGGACGGTTTCGTCGGGTCTGCAACTGAAGCGAGCGCGTGCTTCCTTGCGGTCCAGGGGACGAAAGCGGTCCGTGTCGATGCCGGGCGGCAGGATGAGAGGAACCCGTGCGGCCTTCAGACTGTCGGCCATGCGGCGCGAGCAGACGATTGTTCTGGCGGCGCGGCGTTCGGCCAGTCGGGAAATCCAGCGCTGCCAGGAGATGTTCACATCCGATCCGTAAAGCGAGAGCACCGTCGGCAGGCGGCGCTGTCCCGTCGCGGTCAGTCCGGTGAGTCCGTAATGGGCGTGCAGGATGTCGTAGCGCCCGCTCGCGGCCAGGTCCCGGACCTTGCCGACTGCGCGCAGATAATTCCACCGTGAGGCGTTGCCGTCGACGAGGTGGACATCGCAATCGACACCCTGAGCGCGAAGGGCTTCGACCTGGCCGCGCACGAACATTCCCCAGAATGGACGGTCCGGATCGGGGTACATGTTGGTCAGATGCAGAATTCTCATGTCGGGTCTGGGGCTGCGATGCGCCGGCGCCAGTCGTCCAGAACGTCACGGAGGGTTGTTTCCAGGGAATAGTGCGGCGACCAGTCAAGGGAGCGATTGAGGCCGGCGGGATCTCCGCGAATGTCCATCACATCGGCCGAACGCCCCTCCTGGGTGATCTGTTCCACTTCGATAGGCGTGGTTGCAAAGCCCAGGAGCAGGTCCAGGACTTCCTGCCCTTGTCGGGAGTTGCCGGTGCAGACGTTCAGGATTTGTTCTGGTTGGGTTGTCGCGGGGCTCCGGACACTTGCCGCCACGGCATCGGCCACATCGCGCACGTCCATGATTTCGCGTCGGGTGTCGAGTCGGCCCACCGTCAGGCGTGCTTCCTGTTTGCCGGCCTCAATGAGTGCGATCTGTCGGGCGAAGGCCGGCACCATCATACCCGGCGCCTGGCCTGGGCCGCAGAGATTGAACAGCCGCAACATGGTCAGACGAACGTTGGCGTTCCCTGCCCAGCCACGGACAACATCCTCTCTTTCACGCATGCTTTCCCCGTAGGGAGACGCGGGGGCCAGGGGGTGGGTCTCGACCACGGGCAACGTTTGCGGCACGCCATAAACGGCGCTGGAACTGATCTGAATCAGATGCCCCGGTGGCTGGGGGAGCGCAGCCAACAGATTTTCCGTGGCCGTGACGTTGGCCCGGTGGAGCGCTTCACGGTCGGATGATTGGATCAGGCCGGCCAGGTGGACGACTGTGTCGGGACGGATCGTGGCCATCACGCGCCGGGCAGCCTCGAGGTCGGCGAGATCGCAATAATGCGCGTTGGCCGGGCCGCCGCCGGGTTGGGCGACGTGGGGCAGGTCGAGGCCGTGAACGGTGATGTCGGTCAGGTTCCGGGCCAGAGCGCGGAGCACGTGGCGGCCCAGGAAACCGCCGGCGCCTGTCACCAGGATATTCAAGCCAGGTCCTTCAGGTAGCGCCCGGGGTTCTGGGTGAAGAGATCTTGCGCTGCGGCGTAATCGTCGGGATTGCCGATGTCGAGCCAGTCGTCCTCGCTCAAGTAGCTGCGGACGTATTCACCCGCGCTGATCAAGGATCTCACCAGATCCGGAAAATCGAAATAGCTTTCATCCGGAATGAGCGCCACGGCCCGTTTGGTGTAGGCGTAGATTCCCATGCTGACTTCGTAGTCGTAGGTCGGCTTTTCTATGTAGCCCGTCACCTTGTCCTTGTCCCGCTGCAGGACACCAAGCTCGATTTTCACATGCTTGCGGTGAGTGGCGATGGTCATGGCCGCATCGGATGACACGTGTTCATCGAATAGTCGTTCGTAGTCGAGGGTCGTAAAGACATCGCCGTTCATGACCAGAAATTTTTCAGGAAGGTCGTCGATCAGTTTCAACGACCCTGCGGTGCCCAGGGGTTTGTCTTCGCGCACGAAGCGGAAAGTCAGACCCTGGTCCTTCAACGGGTGCTTGAAGAAGTAGGCCTCGATGAGTTCGGCGAGGTGGCCGGTGGAAAAAACCAACTCCTTGAAACCGGAGTTTGCGAGTTGCCGTACGATCAGTTCCATGATCGGATATTCCCCGATGGGTACCAGGGGTTTGGGAAATACGGCGGTAAACGGAGCCAGGCGGGTTCCCTTTCCGCCGGCCAACAGGACTGCGACCTTTCGATTCTTCATATGGTGTATCCCCTGAGGTTGTAAAAATCAGTGTGTTCATTCATCCACGAGATGGTCCGCTTAAGCCCCTCTTCCAGATCGATGGCCGGTTTCCAGCCAAAAAGCTCGTTTGCCTTGTCGTTGGATGCTATCAGGCGTTCGACTTCGCTGGCCTGGGGGCGCACGCGCTCGTCCCGGCATACGATGGGCAGATCCTTGTCCATGAGATCGAGGATCAGCTTCGCCAGGTCGCCGATGGAAATTTCCCGGTTGGAGCCGAACTGCACCGTTTCGCCCCACGAGCGGTCGGAGTTGGCCATGGTCACGAAGGCGTCGGCCGTGTTCTCCACGTAGTTCATGTCGCGTGTGGTGTGGAGGGCGCCCAGTTCGATGTGATCGGATTTCATGGCCTGGGCGATGATGGTCGGGATGACCGCCCGCTGCGATTGACCCGGCCCGAAGGTGTTGAAGGGACGACAGACGGCCACCGGCAGCTCGAAGGACCGATGGAAGCTGAGGGCCAGTTGATCGGCGCCGATCTTGGTGGCGGCATAGGGTGACTGGGCGTGCAGGACGTGGTCCTCGGTGATGGGCACGGTCTGGGCGGTTCCGTAGACCTCGCTGGTCGAAGTGACAATGACCCGTGTGCCGTCGAGTTTGCGGGCGGCCTGCAGCACGTTCAAAGTGCCGCCTATGTTCACATCCGCCACATCATGCGGGCTGACGTAGGAATAGGGGATCCCGATGAGGGCCCCCAGGTGCAGCACCGTGTCACAACCTTGCATGGCCCGGCGGACCGCCTCGAAATCCCGCAAATCGCCCAGATGCGCCTCATAGGCATCACGGTAGGCGGTAGGCAGACGTTCCAGCAACCCATGCTGACCGGATGAGGTGTAGCGCAGGAAAGCTGCGACCTCCACCCCGTCGTCGATCAACCGCTTGACAAGGTGATGGCCAATGAAGCCGCCGGCTCCGGTGACCAGGACTTTCTGGATGTTGGACATCGCGGGATCCCTTTTCGATGGGGAATTGTGCTGCTGGGCCTGGGTTTTCCCTGGCATAAACAAGGCCAATCGCCTTGATCAAGGGCCAATGCAGGAAATCGTGTGTGGGAACAGGATAGGAACTCCGGCCGCATATTTCCACTCTTTTCCTGACTACGGCTTCGATGATGATCCCGCATGACAAACCCCTGTCGGGCGCTTATAATCGGGGGTGCCCCCAAGGCGATTGAAAAAGGCCACCTTAACCCTGTGCTGGACTGCGTGACGACGGCGCCGCCGCCTCTGATTGCCGGTCCAGTCTGCATTTGGGATTATGAAACTGGTTCTAGTCATATCATCCATGGCCACCGGAGGAGCGGAGCGGGTTCTTTCCATTCTGGCGAATTCCTGGGTTGGAAAACGGTGGCAGGTCACCCTGGTGACGACTCACGATGATGGGAACGGGTCCTTTTACCCCCTGGATCCCGCCGTCAGACTGCGACCCATTTTGCTGTCCCGCATTTCGCGGGGCGGAGTCCGGGACAACGCCAGGCGGGTCGCCGCGTTGCGGAATATCATCCGGGACGAATCTCCGGATGTGGTTGTGAGTTTGTTGAATTTTACCAATGTGTTGACCCTTCTGGCTTGCTGGGGGCTGGCTGTGCCCGTGGTGGTTTCGGAGCGGCTCGACCCTCGGGTTCACCCGCTGAGCAAATCCTGGAATACTTTGCGCAGGCTGCTGTATCCCAGGGCTGTGGTGCTTGTTAACCAGACCGAGGCTGCCGCGGCCTGGTTCAAGGGCTGGATGGGCGACAAGGTTCGCATCATCGCCAACCCGGTGATGGAGCCGCAATTCCAGGATGGTCCGGCTGAACTGGAATTGCCCCCTTCCTCGCTGATCGCCATGGGACGATTGCACCCTCAAAAGGGATTCGATACGCTATTGCAGGCGATGGTTATCGTACATGCGGCTGCTCCCGAAATGCACCTGACCGTTCTGGGCGAGGGCCCCTTGCGGCCGGACCTGGAAACGCTCCGGGATGACCTGGGGCTGCGGGGGGTGGTGGATTTCCCGGGTCGCGTCAAGCGTCCCCATGATGTGTTGAAGCAGGCCGAGCTTTTCGTCTTGTCGTCGGTCACCGAAGGTTTTCCCAATGTTCTCTGCGAGGCCATGGCCGCGGGGTTGCCGGTCGTGTCGACGGACTGTCCCAGCGGTCCCGGGGAGATCATCGAACCAGGGGTCGGCGGCAGACTGGTTCCCGTTGGTGATCCTGAAGCGATGGCCAAGGCCATCCTGGACCTCATGGCCAATCCTGACGCCCGGAAAACAATGGGGGAAGCTGCCCGCGTTGCTGTACAGCGGTTTTCCCTTGATGTTGTTTTGAAGGATTGGGAGGAAGTTTTCCGAATTGCAGGCATGTCTGTTTGAAGGTCCATTGATTTTTTCGTGGAATACCTGGTTAACAAGGTGGGAAAAGGGTGGTTTCTGTTGTGATGAAGACTGTTTCGCTTTCCTTGTTGAAACTGATGCGCCCTGCGCGGATGTCTTCTTTTCGTGAACTCGTCGACATCCAGTGGAATTCACCGGACAAGCTTGCCGCATCCAGCGAACCCAAGGTGACGGCAATATTGCGCCACGCCTGTCGTCAGGTGCCTTTTTACCGTGATTTCTGCACCCGGGAGGGGTTGGATCCCACGGCCCTGACCTTTGCCGACCTGCAACGGTTTCCCCTGCAGACCAAACGCGAACTCATGGATCGAGTCGAACGGTTTCTGGATCCGGCCACGCCCCCATCTGACTTAATTCCCAATTTTACCGGTGGTTCATCTGGGGCGCCTTTCCAGTTTTTCAATGACCGCCGTATCCTGGAAATTCACAAGGCCAATGATATGCGGGGGCGAACCTGGACGGGGTGGTCCCCAGGAGAAAAACAGGCCATTTTGTGGGCCCATCCTCGGGACAACAAGGCCAGTCGGTCACTTCGTGGCCGGTTCCTGGAAAATGTTGTTCACCGGATGCGCACCCTGAACGCCTACAATATGGATGCCGCCCGGATCGACGAATTTTACCTGGAGCTAAAATCCTATCAGCCAATCATGATGCTGGGGTTCGCCTCATCATTGGCGTTTTTTGCTGAATATCTGCAGCACCAGGGTAAGAAGACAATCCCCCTGAAGGGGATTCTATCAAGTGCGGAAACATTGACGCCTGAACATCGTGCTGCGATTGAGGGATTTTTTGAATGCAAAGTCTTTGATCGGTATGGATCCCGGGAATTTGGTGTCATTGCCCAGCAATGTGAAAAACTGGGCGGTTTGCACGTTTTCAGCGACCAGGTCCATCTGGAAATCCTGAGGCCTGACGGAACGCCGTGCAATCCCGGGGAGCGGGGCGAAATTGTGATCACGGATCTCACAAATAGGGCTATGCCGTTTATTCGTTATCGGACCGGTGATATGGCAACGTGGTTACGGGAACCGTGTTCGTGTGGCCGGGGGTTTCCGCTTCTTGAAGGAGTCAGCGGACGGACATCTGAACTGCTGGTTGGGAAAAACGGTAAGTTCTACTCCTGCCTTGGTCCCCGATTCTTTGGCCCGGATATCCCCGGCATCGCGCAAATGCAAGTCATTCAGGAGTCGCGGGAAAAGGTCATCATAAAGGTGGTGCCCGGCGAAGATTGGTCTGCGGAAAGCGGTAAAATGATTTCCAGAAAGTTGATTTCCCTGCTCGGCGATATAGCTGTCGAAATCCGGGAAGTCCCGGAGATCCCACCTTCTGCTTCAGGAAAATATCGTTTTACAATTTCCAATGTGTCGCCTTTCCCCTGACCAACCAGCGTAAGCTTTCCCGTCAAGCTTGCTGTCGGCAATGCCACACTGGATCTGGATATTGATGCCGGACGGCGCTGGACGAGTTATACTAAGGCCTAGATAACGAATAGGTTAACAGCACAGAACCCGTGGCCATG
>CAZJGK010000109.1:0-2644 GCA_964545545.1 uncultured Fibrobacteraceae bacterium
GAAGTCGAGCGCGATGGCGGCCTCGTGCTGGCTCCACGACACCGCCTGGATGGCCCTGGTCATGATCCTCAGCTTCGTAGCCGGACTGCTCCTGTTCGCCTGGGATGTCGACCGCCCGACCGCCTTGATCATGGGGGCGGCCATCTTCTCGCCCGCGGTGGCGGGACCGGGCAGGCCCAGGATAGGCAGAATGGACATCAGGACCAGGAACGCGGCCATCCGGGTGGGCGGGATGTGGGTCCAGCATACCGGGATATTCAGGCTACAATGACAACACAACGCGCCAGCCCGCAGGGAATCGGCGCCTTCAGGAAAGGTCCGCAGGCCCAATTGCGCGGGCCTGCGGCCTTCCTTTACCAGCCTCCGGTCTCGGTCTTGAGGATCAGGCCGTCCAGGCCCGAGATCCAGCCGGTGTCCCGGTCGGCGAAACCGATGTCGCTGGGATTCACCTCCGCGGGGAAGGTCTGGAACCGCCAGGGCTGACCCCCGTTGGCGGTGACGCCGATGGTGCCGGGGTTGCGCGCCAGGTAGTACCCGTTGTCGGCGTCGAAAAAATAAACCTCGGTGATGTTCCGCCCGGTGCCGCAATTCTGGCTGGCCCAGGTGACGCCTCCGTCGGTCGATTTCGCCAGGAAACCCTGTCCTCCGGCCGCCCATCCCGTGGACGTGTCGATGAAGAATACCGAGCCGTACCAGGTGATGGGCTGGGGGTCATGGACGGTCCAGGTCTGGCCGCCGTCGGTGGTCGCCCGAAAGTCCGCGCCTCCGGCCACGAATCCGTGATCGGCGTCCACGAAGAACATGGTCCTTCCGGTGAAGTCGATATCCTGGGAAGTCCAGGTCTCCCCCCCGTCGTCGGTCTTCAGAAGGACCGGGTCCATCACCTCATCGCCGACCGGCCCTCCGCACACCCATCCCGTGTTCTCGTCCACGAAGTAGACATCGTGGAGATTGCTCGTGCCCGGGACGGCCTGTTCGTTCCAGGTGAGGCCCCCGTCCACCGTCTTCAGGAGCACCGGTCCGTCCCCGGCCGCCCAGCCGGTATGTTCGTCGACGAATGACATTCCCCACAGGTAGGCCGTCGTCCCGCTGGAAACGACATTCCAGGTCCGGCCGCCGTCGGTGGTGCGCAGGATGGTCCCGTCGGAACCCGAGGCCACGACGGTGTTGGCATCCAGCACCGAGATGTTGTTGAGGTCGGCATCGGTGGGGGTCTCCTGGACGAACCACCCCTGGGTGAGATCATCACTGGGCGGGCACTGGGGTGGGCAATCGTCGCAGCAGGAGCTCAACAACAGGGAAACCATAAAGGATGTCAGCAGGAAAAATCCGATCCGGCAGGCTGGCGGGCAGATCCTGGGCGAATTCATGGCAACCCTCCTTTGCATGAAACGCGGACGGATGGAATCGCTTCGCGATCCCGCCTGCGGCGATTATTACCACACCTAGCCGCCCCGTTCAAGTCCCTCGCCCGCGCGCCGGTATACCAGACATAATCAGTTGCGTTTTTCCTTCCGGAATGATAGACTGAGATTTCCACCAACATCCTGAGAGGAGAATTGCTCATGAATAGATTAGCCAGTCCACGCTCCGTTCATACCTTGCTCGGCCTCGCCCTGGTCGCCTCGACTTTGACCCTGGCCCAGCCGGCCCGCGCCAACCTCTGGGGCTGCCTCTTCGCCAACCCCGGTTGCACCTGGGTCTACTACCAGACCGATCTAACCTGTGCGGACATCACGACTTCCAACATCGGGATCCAGCAATGCGTGGATGCCCCGATTGCGCAGGGCGGCGGTGTCGGACTCCCGGGCACCCTCCAGGGAATCAGCCCAGAGTACAACGGCTTGGTGAACCTCGGCGGCGGCCCCTTCCCCGGTTCCATCCAATACAACGGAATTACCCTGGACAACTTCGTGGTCACCCGGCCCTTTGACCCGGTCGACGGCGTCGATCCGGTGTTTTACATCCTCGCCTTCGATTGGCAGGGTAATGTCTACCAGATGCGGGTGGGGCCCGATATGCTTGAGAAAGCGGGCAACTACGCCCTGCAGGCCACCCCGGGCGGAAACCCCATCATCAGTCCGCTCGACGGGACGAGCCTGATCCGCCAGGCCGGCGGCGACGTTTCCGTCTCCCTGCATTCCTTCACGGTCGGCCCCTCGACCCATTTCGACGACGGAAGCGATTCCCACCAGGGCTCCTCGGCCATCCCTTCCCTCCAGCTCGATAGCGTGGGCGATGTGATCTGGGACATCTCTTTCGCCAGCGCGGACTGGGACATGGTGGCAAGCGGCGCCGTCGCCGACACGCCGGTCGCCTGGAGCTCGATCAAGGCGATGTACAATTGATCGCCGTGAGCGAATGACGGGCCGGCAGGCTCGACGATAACAGGAGGGCCGGTCTGAGACCGGCCCTCCTCGCTTAGGGGCCGATCTGGTCTTTCATTGGAAATCCTCATGCTATCGGCCCGATTTTCTGTTGGGCCATATTAAGGATCATTGGTCGGGTGCGCCAGGGGGTGAAGATAGCCGACTCGCTTCCAGCGCCATAACCGAGCATGGCGAATCCCCGGGCGGGGTCGTGAAGGGCGCGGATCAGACGGCCCGTCAGTTGCAGGCGTGCCCACCGACGGGTCCATCTCCGG
>CAZJGK010000109.1:2744-7994 GCA_964545545.1 uncultured Fibrobacteraceae bacterium
GCGGATCAGACGGCCCGTCAGTTGCAGGCGTGCCCACCGACGGGTCCATCTCCGGGGCCGGCAACGCGGATGTCTATGCTTCGGATTCCCTGAAAGGGCGCGTTTCCGGTGTGGGCAACCTGACCTATTACGGGAATCCCGAAAAGAAGCAGACACACGTGTCGGGCATGGGCCGGATCCGGCAGAAATAGACGGCCATCCTTTCCGGATCCGGTCCTCGCCGTGGAGTTCACCTCACCAGGGCAACCTTGCCCGCTGACCGGGAGCCATGGATGGCGGGAGGGCCGTAATGTCGAGGTTGGGTGACAGGATGTCACCGCCAACCGTCCATGAGCGGACAGGAAATCTACCCGCATAGTCCGCACTCCCTAACTCGTGTGGTCGACGGATGGAATCGCTTCGCAATCCCGCCTGCGGCGATGACCACCACACCTATCCGCCCCGTTCAAGTTCCTCGTCCGTCGTCAGGTCGGGGTAAGTCCCGGGGATCGCCCGGCGTGCTTATGTGGCGCCGCTTCGAGTCGGGACGCTGGAAACGGGTCGAGATCTTCCCCTAGCCGGCGATCCCCATCTTCGCCAGGAACGCCGCGTACCGCGGATCCGACCGGAACGCGTTCCAGTCATTGTCCTTCCGCTCGACGATGAATCCCAGCCGCGTGATCCAGTTGACCCGCAACTCGTAACAGCGGTCGAGCTGGGCGAAGGCCCGGTCGAGGTCACCCAGAGCGGCGTGGAGCAGCATCGATTGCCAGGGCAGGTCCACCGCGCTGCGATCGAGACGCCCGGCCCATCTTCTCGCCGCCTCCCGTTCGCCGGTCGCCAGAGCGGCCAGGCCGACAGCCGTGAACTCGAACGGATCGTCGACCACGGGTTCCAGGTCCGCCAGGATCGCCCGGGCCCGCTCCCTTCGCCCCTGGAGGTACAGCAGGCGGGCCAACCGGCATGATTCCCCGACGCTCATCTGCCTATCCGGGCGGCTCTCCAGGAATTCGGCGGCCTCGTCGATCCGGCCCTGCCACTGCAGGGTGCTGGCCTTCAGGTAGACAGCCTCCTGCCAGTCGGGAAACTGCTCCGCCACGTGGTCGATCAGCCGCAGCGCCGTTTCGAAGCGCCCGGCGTTCACCAGGGGATAGACGCCCACCCAGTTGAGCCGCGCGAGAGGGTCCAGTTCCCAGGCCTTCTCGACCTGGTCGGCCGCCTCCTGGTGCCTGCCCGAACAGGTCAACAGGTACGCGTAGATTAGTCTCGTGTAGGACAGGTTCGGATTCAGGCTGATCGACTTGCGGAGCGCGGCCTCGCCTCGCGCGAAATCGAATTCGTGCTCCCAGGCAAGGTGCCCCTGGGTCAGATAGGCCTCGGCGCTCGAGTCATCCAGTTCCATGGCCCGGGCGAGGTATTTCCGAGCCGCCGGGATCGCGTCCGCGGGCGGGATGCCCGACTTCGAATGGGTCCGTCGGACATGGACCTCGGCCAGTCCGGCCCACGCCGGAGCGAACGTGGAATCCGCCGCGATAGACTCCAGGAAGCACGTCTCGATGAACTGCCAACCCTCGTCGTCGTTCGACGTGTTCAGCCAGTCCAGGCCCCGCAGATAGGCCCGGTAAGCCCGCGGGTCCACGGGGCTCCTTGCGGCCATCCGCACGGACACTTCCGGATCCAGGTTCCTGGAGATCGCACCGGCGATCTCGCGCACGATCCTGCGCTGGAGGTCGAGTATATCGACCAGCGGTTCGTCGTAGGAATCGGACCACAGCTGGTTGTCCCGCCCGGCGTCGATCAGTGCCACCGTCACCCGGACCCGTTCGCTGCTGAAGAAAATCGATCCCTCCACGAGCGCATCGACACCCAGGTCCCCGGCGATCTCTCCGGCGGTCTGCACGCTTCCCTTGAACCGCATGGCCGAGCGGCGGCTGGTCACCTTGTCGAACACGCCGATCGAGCCCAGCAGGGAGGTGAGTTCGTCGGTCATCCCGTCGCAGAAGTAGTCTTCCGTCGCGTCCTGCGAAAGGGTCTCAAAGGGCAGGACCGCGACCGACGCGAAAGAGGGGCTGCGGCGGCCGCACCGCGGTCCCACGATGATCGTCGCGGCGACCAGCAGGGCCAGCCCGGCGACGGCTCCCGGCCAGTAGCGGACCGCGCGCGATCGGCCTCCCGGCCGCGTCGGCAGGAGGGGCACCGTCGGATTCTCCAGGAAAGGCGCCAGCAGCCGCTGCGCCGCCGCGCGCCGCGAGCCGCGATCCTTCGACAGCAGCCCGGCAGCCAGTTCGCACGGTCCTGCCGGCAGCCCTTCGCGCAACTCGTCCGGCGGCGTTGGTGCCCTGTTGAGGATCGAGTAGATCACCGCCTGCTGGTGCTCGCCCGGAAACGGAGGCCGGCCCGTGAGCATCTCGTAGAGCACCGCGCCGAGGGACCACCAGTCCGAGCCCGCGTCGGCCTCTTCGCCTCGCGCCTGCTCCGGCGACATGTAGGCCGCCGTGCCGAGCGTCGTGCCCTCGATCGTCAGGCGCGTCTGTCCGGCCAGCGTGGCCAGCCCGAAATCCAGGATGACGGTGCGTCCGTCGTTGGTCAAAAAGAGGTTCGCCGGCTTGATGTCGCGATGCACGATGCCCCGTGCGTGGACCGCGGCCAGTCCCTGCGCCGCCTGCCGGAACACGGCTGCGGCCTCGTCCGACGGCATCGACCCCTGCGCGATGCGCTCCCGCAGCGTTCGCCCCTCGTAGCAGGGCATGACGATGAACAGGCGGCCGTCATCGGTCTCCCCGATCTCGTGGATCGTGCAAAGGGAAGGATGTTCCAGGGCCGACGCGGCCCTGGCCTCGTGGACGAAACGCGCCTTGGCCTCCGGATCGGCGGTCAGGTGAGGGGGCAGGAACTTCAGGGCGACGTCGCGATCGAGCCGCGTATCCCGCGCGCGGTAGACGACCCCCATGCCGCCGGATCCTAGCTCCGCGGTGATCCGAAAATGGGATACGGTGCGACCGATCATGCAGCAGCTCCGTCCGGCAAGTCGTGAATCAGCTGCCGGAATGCCTCGGAAGATCTTTGCTCACCGCCTGCAGCCGACCAAGCGCAGTTGGGGATCCGAGGGCGAGACCGGCTTCATCGCCCCGATGGGGCGTCGCTTCGCAATCCCGCCTGCGGCGATTTCTACCACACCTATCAGCCCCGTTCAAGTTCCTCGTCCGCGCGCCGCCACCGAAACAGCCACAATGGCGCTCGAAATCGCGATTTTTCACCGAAACTGAACACCGACCCAACGGCCCCTATGCGCGGTCGTCAATTGTGGGCTTCTTGAGGCTATACAGGTGACAGGCTGCCGGTTTTTTGGTAATAGTGGCGGAGAATGAGAAGTTTCCGGCGGTATGGGACAATCGGCGCGGGTGCCCACTTCCGCATTTTGCCGGGAAGAGTTATTGATTGCAGTTGTCTTCATACCAGGAGGATGAGACATGGGTGACAAGGGGAGCAAAGACAAGGGCAAGAAGGAACAGCAGAAAACCGCCCAGCACACTGCCAAGGAAAAACGGCAATTGAAGAAGGACAAGAAGAACAAGCCGACGATCCCTGTTTCCCGGTGACCGAAAGCAGATCAGGGCCGCAGTCCGCCATCTGACACCCTCTTCCCAACACGTCTTGACGCCTCCGGATCAACCCGGTATCTTACGCCCCGGTCGGAGGTCGCCCTGGAATCTTTCAGGAATATCCTCCTGATTTTGCTTCCCTGACCAGACCGGCCTGCGCCCGTCCAGGGATTGGAGTATCGTGCCGCACGCCCCGGTTTCCTCCCCGTCTGCACCGGTTTCTGCCCGGATCCTGCGCGGATTCCTCAGCTTCCTTTTTCTGATCGCCCTGATCTATCTGTTCCTGTTGGCCATCGCCCTGTTCGGCTCGGCGTTCAAGCTCGTGGGCAAGGAATTCAGCCGCAACCTGATCGCCACCACGTCGCACCCGGTGCTGGGCTTGATGATCGGCCTGCTGGCCACCTCGCTGATCCAAAGCTCATCCAGCACCACCTCCATCGTGGTGGGCATGGTCTCGGGCGGGGTCCTGACCGTGCCCAACGCCATTCCCATCATCATGGGCGCCAACATGGGCACCACCGTGACCAACACCCTGGTGGCCATGACCACCATCAACCGGCGCACCGAGTTCCAGCGGGCGTTCGCCGGCGCCACCATGCACGATTTTTTCAACCTGATCGCCATCTTGATCCTGTTTCCCCTGGAGCTGACCACCCACTTCCTGCAGACCTCGGCAACCTGGCTGAGCGACCACCTGGTCGGCGCCCAGGGCACACAGTTTCCCAATCCGGTGAAGGACGCCGTCCACCCGGCGGTCCACGGCATTCAGCACCTGCTGACCGAAACCTGGCACCTGGCCAACGGGGCCTCCGCGATCATCATGATCGTGGTCGCTTTGGCGGGCATTTTCATTGCCCTGACGTTTTTGACCAAGCTGCTCAAGAAGCTCGTGCTGAACAAGGCCGAGGGGGTGTTCACCAGCGCCCTGCGCTCCAATAACATGGCCGCCATGGCCATGGGCATGGCGGTCACCGTGTGCGTGCAGAGCAGTTCCATCACCACCAGCCTGCTGGTCCCGTTGATCGGCGCCGGCATCCTGCCGCTCGAGCCCGCCTTTGCCGCCACCTTGGGCGCCAACGTGGGCACCACGGTGACCGCCCTGCTGGCCTCGTTGACCGGCACGCCGGCGGCCGTGACCGTCGCCCTGGTCCATCTGCTGTTCAATGTGTCGGGGATCCTGATCATCTATCCGTTGCCGTTCATCAGGAAAATCCCCATGTCCCTGGCCCGCGGCCTGGCTGCCGCCACGGCCAAACGACGGATCTACGCCCTGGTCTACATGATCGGGGTCTTTTTCCTGCTGCCCCTGATGTTTGTCCTGGTGGACAAGCTGCTCAGGGGCGCTTGAGCCACCGGAGGCGATCATGCGATTCCGATCCCTGCTCGATCTGTTCAAACAGGACAACTGGAGCACCAGCCTCGTTCAGATGATCACCGAGATGCTCGATCTGGCCGCCGCCATGTTCGCCCACACCAGCGGCGTGACCGTCGACGGCAATCCGGACACCGATCCGCAGACGAACATCTATGACCGGGACCGGCGCATCAACAAGCTGGAGCGCCTGATCCGCCGTCGGGTCGTTTCACGGCTCTCGGTGGGCAACAAAACCGGGGATGTGCCCACCGCCTTGATCTTCATGAATGTGGTCAAGGACGCCGAGCGCCTGGG
>CAZJGK010000110.1:0-7865 GCA_964545545.1 uncultured Fibrobacteraceae bacterium
ACCCGGAAGGGATGATCCAGGAGGTCCCGGTTGAAAACCGGGAAGAACTCGATATCGTCATTCATATCTCCGAGGGTGACCAGTACTTCACCGGTGATATCCACTGGGAAGGCAACACCGTCCTGGACGACATGGCGGTCGCCAACCAGGTCTTTTTGAAGAAGGGAGAGGTGTTCAAGGAGGATGACTATCTGGACACCTTGAACAACCTGCAGCAGGTATACGCGGACCGCGGCTACATCTACATCACCGTCGAACCCCAGCGCGACATTGTCGATCATGTGGTCAGCATCGATTTCAAGTTCAGTGAGGGGCAACCGGCCTTGGTGCATGACATTCGGGTCACGGGCAACACCAAGACCTATGACAATGTCGTCCTGCGCCAATTGCGGATCTTCCCCGGCGACACGTTCAGCAATAGCCGCATCCAGTCCTCGATCCGGGATGTTTTTCAGACCGGGTTTTTCGAGGATATCCAGCCCGATATCCAGCCCATCGAAGGCGGGGATGTGGACATGGTGCTGAAGGTCAAGGAGAAGCAGACCGGTCAGTTCATGTTCGGGATGGCCTACAGCGCGCAGACCTCCGCCAGCGGGTTCATCCAGGTTGCCGAAACCAATTTCCGGGGCAAGGGCCAGAACCTGGGGGTCACCTGGCAGTTCGGCAGTCGGCAGCGTTACGTCGACCTGAGCTTTACCGAACCCTGGTTCCGCGGTACCCCGACCCTTGTGGGCGCCGACCTGTTCGACCGCTACCAGTTCAATTACGATGATTTTTACGAAAGCCGGACCCGGGGATTCAGCTTGCGTCTCGGCCGGCGTGTGCCGGGAACCCGCTACAGCCGGGTAGGTCTGCGGTATGAATTGTCCGAAACCGAACTGTCGGATTTCAGCGCCAGTTATGTTAAGTACCTCAATGATCTTGAACAGTCCCTCGGCACAAGCGATCTTCCCTGGCAGCGTCTGGATCGCGTCGATTGGCCCCAGAGCAAGAGCAGCGTGCGCTTCAGCTTCAGTCGCAATTCCACCGACAGTCCCTTTTTCCCGACCCGCGGTTCCAACACGAGCTACAGTGTCGAGCTTGCCGGTGGGGTTCTGGGGGGCAAGATCGAGTTCCAGGAGCACTTGCTTTCTCACGCCATTTTCGAGCAGTTGCCGTCCAATTTCGTGCTGCATTTGCGCGGGTATTTCGGCATGATCCACGGTCTCGGCAGTGCGGATAATGTTCCGGATTGGGAACGCTACCGATTGGGCGGCAATCGGCGCTATCCCTTGCGCGGTTATAGCGATCTGGAGGTTGTGCCGCGGGGCAATCCCAGTTTCATCGGCGGGAGGTACTTCTCGATCTTCAACACGGAGATCCTGTACCCCTTGACCAATTCCATCCAACTCCTATCCTTCCTGGATATGGGTGATGTCTGGAACAGCTTCGCGGAGGCTGATCTGGCGAACCTGCGCAAGGGCGCCGGATTCGGCCTGCGGGTTGAAGTGCCGATGATGGGCACCATAGGTTTTGATTATGGTTACGGCTTCGACAGGGTGGGCGGACCCCGTTGGGAGCCCCATTTTACCGTCGGGAATTTCTTCTAGAAAAGTCGGCTGTTTTACCCGGCCGCAGTCATGTCAAGTGAAGGAGAAGCCATGCGTCGCGATTTTCTGGTCTCTGGATGCCTCAGCCTTGTCCTGATGGCCCTGGTGGCCGCCGCGGTCCCCGGGACCGTGCTGGCGGCGGTGGAACGGCCCCTGGCGGTGATTGATTCCCAGCGCATCGCCAATGAGTACGAGGCTGCTCGTGATGCCCAGGAGCAGTACCAGAAGTTCCTCAAGGGGCTGCAACAGGATGTTGATCAGCGGGAAAAGGAACTGACCAGCATGGCCGAAGACATCGAGAGCCAGAAGATGCTTCTGGGCGCGGATGCCCTGGCCACCAAGACCCAGCAGTTTGAAAAGAAACGGGCCGAGTATTTCCAGTTCCGCGATGGCGTCGACAAAAAAGCGGAACAGGAATACAACACCCGGATTTCGCCGATTCTCGACCAGATCAAGACAATAGTGGAACGCATCGGCAAGGAAAAAGGCTACGGTTTGATCATCGATGCGGCCGCGGTCTCGGTGCTCTACCTCGATCCCGATTACGATCTGACCAACGACGTGCTGGCGGCCTTGGCCCGGGGAGACCAGTAGACTCTTGATTTGAGTTGACAGGGGCTGGCGAGACCATCAGATTTAACGGGAAATCAACCAAGCTGCTTAAGCCCCCCGTCATTAATAGATGGGGGGCGGTTGCTTAGTCGGGTTTCCGGGTTTTTTGGCGGGAGTAGTGAAATGGCCGGGCGGACTTTGAGTGATATTGCCCGGGAGCTTGACGGTGAGCTGTTGGGGGATGTCGGCGATCTGGTGATTTCCGGTGTTTCGGGGCTTGAGGATGCCGGACCGGATGACCTGAGCTTCGTGACGAGATCGCGCCGGGGATATGACCTTGGCGGTTGCCAGGCAGGTGCCTTGCTGGTGGGTCCACAATTCACGCCGGACCGGCCTGCGATCCGGGTGGAGGATCCCCAGGTTGCGTTTGCGCAGTTGCTTGCCCATTTCCTACCCGACCCTGACCTGCTCTATCCGCCGGGGGTGCACGCAACGGCCGTTGTGGCTCCGGATGCGGACATCGCAGGGGCCGTGTCCATTGGGCCCTATTGCGTTATCGGGTCCGGCGTCAAACTGGGGCGGGGCACGCGGATTGGTTCCCATGTGATTATCGAGGCCGGGGTCTCCGTGGGAACCGACTGCACGATCTGCGGTCGGGTGACCATTTGTCACCGCTGCCGGGTTGAAAACCGCGTGATCCTGCACACGGGTGTGGTGATCGGCAGCGACGGCTTCGGATATCTGCCGAGTGGCGAGGGCCGGGTCAAGATTCCCCAGGTGGGAATTGTGGTGATCGAGGACGACGTTGAGATCGGCGCCGGGTCCTGTGTGGATCGTGCCGTCGCCGGTCGGACGGTGGTCGGGGCCGGAACAAAGGTCGACAACCTGGTCCAGATTGGGCACAATGTCAAAATTGGTCGTCATTGCGCCTTGAGCGCCCAGATGGGTATCGCGGGCACCTCGGTCCTGGGTGACGGGGTTGTCGCCGGGGGTCAGGTCGGTGTTGGCGATCATTTGCATATTGGCGCGGGCGCGAAACTGGGGGGAAAATCCGGGGTTTGGCGTGATGTTCCGGCAGGGACAACGGTTTTCGGTTATCCTGCCTTGAATATCAAGGAGACTTTCCGGATCACCAGCGCCATGCGCAAGTTACCGGAATTGATCAAGAGCTGGCGCAAATTTGAAGCCGGCCGAGATTCTTCGGAAGACCAGGAGTAGGGTACTTTTGATCCGGCTGCAAAAAACCCTTGGCAAAAGCGTTACCCTGGAAGGCCATGGTTTGCACACCGGTCAAGCCTCGATCATGACCCTGATGCCGGCACCCATCAACACGGGTATTGTTTTCGAGGTTCCCGGGCCTGAAGGACCGGTCAAGATTCCGGCCCTCGTGGAACACGCCGTCCCTCGCGAGAATATGAACCGCGCCACCACCCTGGAAAAGGATGGGGCGACGGTCACCACCGTCGAGCATGTTCTGGCCGCCCTGTTCGGCATGGGTGTCACCAATTGTATCGTTTGTCTGGAGGGCGGCGAACCTCCCGTTTCGGGGTGTGCTAGCGCTTTGGTCTATGTGAATATGATCCAGGAGGCGGGAATCCTGGAGCAAGGTTTGCCCGCCTTGACCTACCGGGTCAATCGGCCCCGCTGCTGGCGCGACGGTCGCGTGGAGATCAGCATCAAGCCGGCGGAGCAGTTTATCCTTTCCTTTCATATTGAATACGATGATCCGGCTATCGGCATCCAGGATGCAACATTCGAGATCCATCCGGATGTTTTTCAGGAACAGATCGCTTCGGCCCGCACTTTCGCCCTGATGAAAGACGTGGCGACGTTGCAGGGCATGGGGCTGGTCAAAGGCGGCAGCGTGATCAACGCGCTTGTATTCGACAACGGAAAACTGGCCGGTGGGCAGAAACTCAGATTCCCCGATGAATGCGTGCGCCATAAGATCCTGGATCTGCTGGGCGATCTGGCCCTGCTGGGTATGCCCATCCAGGGGCATGTCAGCGCGCGGTTCGCCGGTCACGGTGCCAACGTCGAATTCACCCGCCTGCTGGCGGCAGGCGAACGCAAACTGCCCCGGATTTATCCTCCGCGCGAGCCGACCGGGTGGGACATCGGGTCCATCATGGCGATCATGCCCCACCGCTATCCTTTTTTGCTGGTGGATCGGATTACGGAGCTGGAGCCCGGCAAGCGTGTCGTCGGGCTGAAGAACGTGACGTTCAACGAACATTTCTTTCAGGGACACTTTCCCGGTCACCCCATCATGCCTGCGGTGTTGATCATCGAGGCCATGGCCCAGACAGGCGGTGTGCTGCTGCTGAGCAGCGTCAATGATTCGCGCGGCAAGCTGGTCTATTTCAGCGGTATTGATGGGGCACGCTTTCGGCAGCCGGTGACTCCCGGCGACCAGTTGAAATTCGTTTTGGAAATGGTGAAATTAAGGGGCCCCATGTGTAAGATGCGCGGCACGGCGTGGGTAGGCTCCGACAAGGTGGCCGAGGCCGATCTCATGTCCACCATCGTGGACAGCTGAACGGCTCCATAAGGAGGATGATTTTGGATCCGATGAAACTCAAGAAAGTTACCGGTCCGCGGCCCTTGCGGGAGGCGGAGATCCACCCCACGGCCGTCGTGCACCCCGACGCTCGCCTAGGGCACAATGTCAGGATCGGTCCCCATGCCGTGATCGGCCCTGATGTGGTGATCGGTCCAGACTGCACTATCGGGAGTTCGGTGCTCATCGATGGAAGGACCACCATCGGCAGCAACAATCGTTTCTTCCATGGCGCGGCTGTTGGCAGCGAACCCCAGGACAAAAAATACCGGGGCGAGACCTCTTTCGTCGAGATCGGGGACAACAATGATATCCGGGAATTTTGCACCATTCATCTGGCAACAGGTGAGGGTGATTCCACCCGGGTCGGCAACGGCAATCTCCTGATGGCTTACGTTCACATTGCCCATAACTGCCATATCCAAGACAACACGGTGATTGCCAATGCGGTCAACTTGGCCGGGCATGTGGAAGTCGAGAATTACGCTACCATCGGGGGCCTGACGCCGGTGCACCAGTTTGTGCGGATCGGCGCCTATAGTTTCGTCGGCGGCGGCAGTCGCCTGCCCCAGGACGTGCCCCCTTTCATCAAGGTGGCGGGAAATCCGGTGGAAGTTGCCGGGCTCAACAGCATCGGCATGAAACGGAACGGATTCACGGAGGTCGAACTTCTGAACCTGCGGCGTGCGTACCGCTTGTTGTATCGCTCCGGACTGAATGTTACCCAGGCACTGGAACGGATCGCTGCCGATTGCAACCTTGATCGTCACATCGAGGATCTGATGGCCTTTATCCGGCGTTCGGAGCGGGGCATCGTCCGGTGAGGTTTTCCTCGCCGTATCCAAGGTGATTCGTCATGGCCTTGTCCAGACGACACATATTCCTTTCCTGCGGAGAGGCCAGCGGCGAACGATATGGGGCGGACCTGGTGTCCGCCCTGCATGCTCTGGACCCTGACCTTAAAATTTCCGCCCTCGGGGGCCGTCATGTGGAGATGGCCGGCGCTGAGCTTGTTCACTCCTCGGCCGAGTTGGGCGTCATGGGCTTTGCCGAGGTTATGCGGGCATGGCCCGCGATTCGGCGGGCCAGACGAGCCGTCGCCGCATTTTTGAAGCAGGAATCCGTTGATTTGGTCGTGCCGGTGGACTTTCCCGGGTTCAACAGCTGGGTGGCCGGCACCGCTCATGCCCTGCACGTGCCGGTTTTTTGGCTGATCGCTCCGCAATTGTGGGCCTGGGGGGGGTGGCGCGCCCGTAGCCTGCGCGCCAAGATCGACCGTTTGGGAACCATCCTGCCTTTCGAGGGGCCGTTTTTCCAAGAGCGAGGGTTTCGTGTCTTTCCCATGGGTCACCCCTTGCTCGATGCCTATGCCAGGGGGTTTCCCTTCATGGAATCCCATCGCCGGCGTGAGGTTGTGTTCAATGACCGCACCCTGCCGGTGACCGTCGGCCTGATACCCGGGAGCCGCCGCCAGGAGTTGCGCCAGCTGCTGCCCATCCTGAAGGTGACCACCCAGGCCTTGTCGGGGTACCTGGGCCACCGTCCCTTAAAGTTCCTGGCGAGTGTGGCCCCCGGCATTTCTGGCCGGGAAGTGGCTCAGGCCTTTGATGGCCAGGTGGAGGTCTCGACGAGCCCCTTGCCGGAAATCCTGCCCCGCATGGACCTGGCTCTGGTGTGCAGCGGGACCGCCAGTCTGGAGGCCGCCCTGGCGGGCGTACCCCATGAGATCATCTACCGTACGGGACGCCTCGATTACTTCCTGGCGCGGCGATTGGTGCGTGTCCCTTATATCGGCCTGAGCAATCTGATTCTGGATCGTCGTGTTGTCCGGGAGCATATCCAAGGTCAGGTGACGCCCCTGCCGCTGGCCAGCAGTCTGCAGCGTTGGATTTCACGACCGGAAGAGCGAGCTTCTTTTCGTTCTGATGTCGAGAAGATCCGCGAATTGTGCGGGCCCCCCGGAGTCTGGCCCCGGACCGCGGCCGCTCTGCTGGAATTGATCGACCAGTCCCCTGCCGGAGCCCGTGCCCCTGGAGCACCTTAGATGGGTTTGCAGAATCTCAAAATGGTCCTGGCGCCCCCCCTGTGGAAAATGTTGTCATCTTCCTGGCGGATGTCTCCGCTGGATGTCGCGCGTGTCGGGAGTGGTCCTTTTATTTTTGCCTGCCTGCATCGGGATATCCTGCCGGCAATCCATTTTGTGCGGTCATCCTGTCCCTGTCTTCTGGTCAGCAACAGCCCCGATGGGGATATCCTGGTGCGGACCCTGGGCGAGCGGGAATATAGCTTCGTGCGCGGGTCTACCGGCAGCGGTGGTGGCCGGGCCCTGGTGAAGTTGCGCCATTGTCTGGAGGCCGGCGTCAGCGTGGGCCTGGCTGTTGACGGCCCCAAGGGGCCCTATGGTCTGATTCAGGAGGGCATCCTGCATCTAGCCCGCCTGACGGGGGTGCCTGTAGTTCCCCTGCGCGCCGCCGCCGGCGGGGCCTGGAGACTGGGAACCTGGGACCGGACGCTTGTGCCCTGGCCCGGGGCTCGTGTCCGGATGGTCCTGGGTCCACGGTTTACCTGTCAGCGGGACGCGGAGCATGAGTTGTTGGTGGCGATCAAGGGTGGGCTTGAACGGTTTTTCGCGGCAGAGGAAGAGGGCGCATGAAGATTCTGGATCGGCGACCCTGGTATGAACGCCGGTTGACGGGGCTCTGGCAGCGGCAAGTAGCGAGGCCCAACCCCGGCTGGTGGGATCGCCTGGGCGGCAGCTTCACCGCCAGGAGAGTGACGGGCAGGTCGCCGGCTCCGGAGCGGCCGTTTGTGGTGTCCGTGGGGAATCTTTCCCTGGGCGGCAGCGGCAAGACCCCGGTGGTCGAACAGTTGGCCGCCGATCTGGCCGGCCAGGGGATCCACACGGGGATCCTGACCCGTGGCTATCGCTCATTGCGGTGTCGGCCTGCCGTGGTGGATGCCGCCTGCGCCGAATGCGGGGACGAAGCGCGCCTGCTCGCCTCCCGCCTGGCTCCGCTGGCCGTGACGGTGGTCCAGGCGGCCGATCGGGTTGCGGGTTGCGCTTATCTCTTGGCGCATGATCCCCGCTGCGAATGTGTGATTCTGGAGGATGGTTTCCAGACCAAAGGCCTGGGCCGGCATCTGGATGTCTTGATTCTGGATGC
>CAZJGK010000111.1:0-7847 GCA_964545545.1 uncultured Fibrobacteraceae bacterium
GTGTCCGCCACATCGCTATGCAGATAAGGCGATGAAAACAAATAATAATCGGGATCAATGGATTGGGCGACAACCTGCACGGAATCCACGCTGCTGAAGGGACCACTGGAGAAAGAGCCGTCCACGCCGGATGTCGCCGGTTTCCCCAGGGAAAACTTGAGAATCGCGCTGACCACGGGGTCACCCTTATCGTCCTGCACCATCCCACTCAAATACCAGGGGTATGATAGACGGTAGGGAGTGCTGACAGGCAGGGGGGACAGTTGTCCCTGGTCATCCAGCGCCCGGACCCCGAACCACGCCCGGCTTCCGGGAATCAGGCCATCCTGTGGAGTCAATTCCCGGACGTAACCGATATCATGGGTGACCGGAGAGCTGATCACCAAATCGGCTTCATCCCAATTGGCCACCGTCAACGGGCCGCTGAAACTGCAGGCGATCCGGTACTCGACAAGGGGATAGGTCGAGCCGAACACCGTCACCCATTTGACAAGCACCGCGCCGGGTTCGTTGCCCTCGTCAATGACCACATTACCGACTGGAGGCGGCAAGGACGAGCCTCCTCCACCCACCTCAACAGTCCACTGGTGGTTCGTGTTGCCCTTGGTGTACCCCAGCTGCACCGTAATATCATGTTCGCCGATGTTGCTGGCGGAATATTGAAAAGAAGTCGCTTGGGATACCACCAGCCCGTCGATTTCCCAGGCAGTGGTGAACGATTCCCCGCCAGTGGCCACCACGGAGAAATCAATGTCTGCACCGACATCGACAGTCAAATGATCCAGGGCCGGTTCATACACAAAATTCGGCTGGCCGCCCTCCAGCCCGGGATCCGTGCTTGAATTGCACCCGCCGAGCAGGAACATGAGCAGACTCAGAAATACCCAGCAAGAATAACAAGAAACCTTCACAGCGGAACCTCACACGAGGGTCTGTTCAACCCCTTGCATCCTGGGGTGCGATGAGAACCGCAACACATCATTGGGAAATGTACAAAATATCCCGACAGCCCACAACGTGTTCACCCTGGAATCAGTTTCCACTGCGATACTTACGGTCGGGCGGCGCAATCCACCACTGGGCCATATTGTTGATCGGGGAAAGGAGATGAGGCTTCACATCCTGCAGGCGCAAACTGACACCAACCAGGTTGTCGGGATAAAACAGGTAGGCGCAGGGAGGATCCTCGGCCAGGGTATTCTGCAAAAGAAACCAAGAGGGCAAGGCCTCGGCCCGATTGGCAGTACCGAGCGAGAGGTCGAGCAGGGAATCGACCCGGGCATTGGCGTAATGGCCCATGTTAAACTGGTCGGTGGCGTCTGATCTGACATACCCCGATGGATCACCGTACAGATTCGCGTTCAGCAGACCGAAGTAGGCGTCGAACCGACCGGCCTTGAGCCGGGCCAGACCCGTCGCCAGTTCGAGGTTGCGAAGGGTCACGGCGGCACCCACGGCGGCAAAATCCCGCTTCAGGATGAGGCCTCCATTTTCCCTGACCGGGTCGCCCTGCCTGCCCAGGATCTCGAATTCAAGCTTCAGGCCATTCCGTTCCAGAACACCGTCACCATCCTCGTCACGCCACCCGGCCGCAGCCAGAAGGTTACGGGCGCGTTCTGAATCATAGGCATCGGGAGCCAGATCGTGGTCGTGATTCCAAACCGCAGGCGGGATCGGTGTAGCCGCAGGTGTTCCGTATCCGGCCAGCAGGGTTGCGATCAGGCCTTGCCGATCGATGGCCAAAGAGAGCGCCCGGCGTGTGGCCGCATCCACGAACCGGGGATTCCTCATGTTCCACTGCAGGTAATAGAACCGGCGTCCGCTGGTCGATACCACACGCACACGGCCGCTGTCCTCGAGGCGTTTGGCCTCGGCCGGTTCTATCCGATCCACAAGATCGACCGCTCCGGTTTCCAGCGCCAAAAGACGCGCGCTGTACTCGGGAATGACCCGGAACACCACCCTGTCCAGGAGGGCCGGGATGCCGGAATACCTGGGGTTGCGCACCAGAACCAGCTCGCTGTTGAAGGCGCGCGAAGAGAACATGAATTCCCCGCTGGAAAGAGGATGTTCATTCAGAGGCCAACGCGCCACATCGGCGGGGTCGAGATCCTTTACCACGTGGTAGGGCAGAATATGGTGCCAGGTCCGTTGAATCGGATCGGCGACCGGGCGCGCCAGTTCATACTTGACCGTGGCCGAATCCACGACCACCGCGCCCAGCACATCGCGAAAAAATCCGCGGCGGGGACTGGCGACCCGGGGATCCTTGAACAGGGAGAATGAGGTGACCACATCCTGGGCCGTCAGAGCCACACCATCCGACCAGGACCAGGGCCGCAGGTGGAAGGTGACGGTCAAACCATCCGCGCCGACTTCCCATCCGGTGGCAATCCGGGGTTGCCAGGCCAGGTTATCGTCAAGCTCGGCCAAACCGTCATGGAGTTCGGCATAGATCATCCCGGCCAGGGCGGAATTGTAGAGCAAGGGGTTGAGCACACCGGGATCGGCGGAAATGGCCACCACCGCCGTCCCCCCGGCCACCGGGCCCTTCACCGTAGCGGGCGAAGGGCTGTCCGACACCTGCTGGGAATCGCCAAAACATCCGGCCAGGACCCCCGCCACCATGAACATGAGCGGCCCCAGCAACAGCCTCGTGCTCCGGGAGCTGGGCAAGAGACGGGACCCTTGGTTTTGCCTTACCGCGACCGCAATGCCTGACATGCGTGCCTCCCCGGGAAATCCCAGTATCCTCGAAAAAATCGTGCGGCCCCGGGATGGGACCGCACGATCAGAGTAAGCCGCAGGAAGGATCCGGTCAATGGAGCCTCTATTTCACCAGCGTCAGTTTGTAGGTATGGGTCCCCTCCCGTGAACTTGCGCGCATGAAGTAGACGCCGCTGGCCTGACGGGATCCGCTATCATCCTGACCGTCCCAGACCAGGGTGTGCCACCCCTGATCGACCATGCCGGCGTGAAGCGTCCGCACCCTGCGTCCCATGAGATCGTAGACCCCGACCCTGAGCTCGGAAGTGCGCGGCAGGTACAGCTTGACCGAAGTGGTCGGATTGAACGGATTCGGGTAGGGAGGTTGAACCAGGAACACGTTCCCCGGCACCTGGCTTCCGCCGGGAACATCCACCAGGTCGTGGCTGAAATAGACCCCGTCCCGCTTCATGTTTCCGTGGAACGTGGGCCAGTAGACATTATTGGGATCATAGGCGAATGGCATGTCCCAGACGTGGAGTTTGCGCCCCCAGCCGCCGTAGACAATGTCCACGTCCTGATCGTTGTCCAGGTCGCAAATGACCGCCGAAGGCATGGCCGGTCCATCCAGGGAGATGGGGAAGCCCGCGACAGGGGTCCCATCGGCATGGAAGGCGAACATCTTGTCCGGGGCGTTCTCGTCGCCGCCACCGATCCCCTGAATAATGTCCGGCGAGCCGTCGCCGTCGATATCGCCGATGACGGGACTGCCCTCGGAACTGCCCGGCAGGGATACCGGCCAGCCGTACATGATGTTGCCGGAGGTTCCACCGACCACGTCGGTATCCACGGCGATCAGACGGCTGTCCAGACCCGTCACGTTGTCGGCATAGACGATCTCCAGCTGCCCGTCGCCATCGAGGTCGCCCAGGGCGGGGCTGGTCACCCAGTTGAGGGTCACGGGGATGCCGGGATAAATGGGGAATCCGGGATAGTCGGTGCCGTCTGCCTGGATGGCACAGACCTGCCCCCAGCCGGTAAAGAAGACGATTTCCACCATGCCGTCGTTGTTCAGGTCACCCACGGCGGGACTGGCGCCGATCGGACCGCTGACGCTGCGGGGAAAACCGGGCACATCCGTGCCGTCATACTTGATGGCCATCAGGCGCTTGAGGCCGGAGCTGTCGTTCCGGGTCCCGAAGATCACGTCCTTGGCGCCGTCTCCGTCCAGGTCGTAAAGAGCCGGGGAACTCATGCACCATTCACTAGATGACCCGGGCCGGACATAAAAAACACCGTTGGTGGCAGGATCGGCATCCCCGTCCCTGACTTCGGTCCCGTCGACATGCCAGGCCCAAGTGTTGCCATTGAGGGTGTTGACCACGATTTCCGGCTCACCGTCCCCATCGATATCTCCGACCGCGGGTGTGGCCCAGTTCCAGCTGGCCGTGCCGAGGGATTGCGGCCATCCCGGGAGTTCCGACCCGTCATGACGGTAGATGTGGATGGCGTAGGCATTGCCCCGCTCGCTGACGATCATCTCCTGGCCCGGTTGATGGTCCAGCTCTGCCAGGACAACGCCCGCAGGCTCGAAATCCGAACCGACGTTGGTGAAGGGGCCCAGGGTCTGGGAATTCCCGTCACCGTCAAGAAGCTCCTGACCATTAGCATGCCAGACGTAGACCTCATCGGCCGCCAGGACAATTTCATTCTGCCCGTCGCCGTCCACATCGCCGACCGCCAGGTGGCTGCTGGTTTCCTTGTTGAACGTCACCGGGAAATTCTCGGCCTCGGCAGGCGCGGTGGATTGGGCAATGACAGCCGAAAAATCGCTCGGCACCAGTGACGCGTCCACCGCCAGAACCTTGTAGAAATACTCCGTCAACTGGTCGAGCCCCTCATCCCGGAAGTAGGATGTCCCCTCGACCAGATCGTGGTTGATCCTGGTGTACGGCCCGACCTGGTTCTGGGCGCGATACACATGATAACCCAGGATATCCGGTGAAGCGGGGGGATCCCAACTCAGGGCGATCACGTTGGCTCCCTCGGAGGTGTCGGTGGCGATACCCGCGGGTACATCCGGACGGCCCAGGGTAAAGTCATGGCGATAGGTGCGCCCATAATTGTCCACGAACAGCACGTAGGTACTTCCGCCCCGGAGAATGTCGGTGTACGAGAAGGAGTAGTTCCCGCTGCCCGACGACTCATCCATGAGACCCAGCCCCGTCCAGGTGACCACCGAATCATAGATCACCACGTTGAAATTATCGGTGCGCAGATATCCGGTGACCAGATCGGCACGGCCGAATCCGTAGTTCTTGATCTTGACGGAAATGAACACTCTTTCACCGCTGTCGATGATGCCGCTACCGTTGCCGTATGTGACATCATTCCAATCCAAGGCCACCGGTTCGGTCTCAGGCGCTTTGACGTCGAGATTGTAATGGGACACCACGGAATTGGGCCCGTTGGTGACCTGGAGATCGAACGCCAAGGAGGTTCCGTCATTCACGCTCGGATCCACGGACACGAGAAAGGCGCTGGTCGCGGTTGTCGTCCCACCGGCGGGGACATCGGGAAAGGTCGTGGACCCAACCAGCACCGTGGCCCCGCCATCAACGGCTGTAAGCGTCCCGCTGAGGTTGCCGAGGCTACCGCCGCCGGTCTCCAGCAGGGTGGCCGTCAAGGCGACGGTTTCGCCCGCTTCAACAACCCCGTTGCCATTTCCGCTGCTGCCCATGGTCCCATCATCCACCACCGCCATGTCATCCAGGGTCAGGTAGGGAGTCGCAGCAACGACGGGAATGGAAGCGGTCGTCAGGTGGAGATTTTCACCCGAAACGGTCAACACGGCCGTACCGGGGCGACCAGGCAGGAAATCCAGGTTGACCTGGCCCAGGGCGTTGGTCGTGCCATACTGGTAATCCTGTCCATCCAGTTGGAGACACACCCGGGCACCGGCCACCGGGCCGCCGGTGTCCGAAACGGTAATCGGCACCTGCTGGGAGCCAAAACCCAGACTCGACGGAGCCCCCAGGGTCAGCGGTTCGGGGCTGCCGGTCCAGATTGCGAGTGAGGGATCACCCAGCAACGAATAGTTCTCGAATGTCCAGCGATCCACATAATTGCCGGCGGTGGAACCTAAAAAGGGCAAGCGGCTGAGCGCCATGGTGCGCCCCACCCGGAACTCGTTGTGGCAATACAGCTGGTTGAAAAACTCCTGCTGGTAGTTGTTGGAATTATACGGGAAGGCCGCTCTGGCGGAACCCAGGGCACAGATGGCTCCGCCATGCGGATTCTGCACAAAGCGCTCCAGCAGACACGAGTTGTCGAACGCGCCGGAGGCGCAATTCAGGGCGAAGAGCACAAAAGTATGGTCCCCGTTGGTAAGGGCATCCGCGTCGCCGTTCATGAAGTTGGCATCCCCCACCGACATGTTGAAATAGTAGCCGTGGCCGATCTGATTGAAGATGCCGTAGCGACCATTGTTCAGGGTGTCGATCAAGGCGGCGCGGGTCAAAGGCAAGTCGCGGGGATAAAGTTGATCCGTTTCATACATGCGCGTGTACTGCATGTCGGTGCAGGGAATGATCAGGTCGTTGATCTGCTGATCGGCGAACTGGGCCCCGTCCAGGTTGATGTTATCGCCCTCGTGGAATTCCGCGGGGAACAGCACCTCGGCGGCGAACAGCACCCGGTCCGTCCACCCCGCCCCGGCACCGGTGGATTCATAAGCCATGGTCTTGTTGACGAAAACCGCAGCCTGTTCAACCGTGCTGACGGCGGCCCGACCCACATAGACTTCCTCGGCGAAATCACAGTCGTCCCCGGGATCTCCGCCCACGGCCGGCTCACCGAACTGGGCATTTCCGTTGAGATTCCAGTTCCCGTCCAGACAGGCAAAATACAAATCCACAGGAATCAAGGTGGAGCCCACGGTGGGGTAATAGCTGTTGTCGACATACCGCGGGGGCAGGATGTCCGTGTCTCCCCCGAGCAGGACATATTCCAGGCCCCACTTCTGGTAGGCATCCCGGATGTACATGCGGAGAGTTTCCTGAATGTCGGCCCCATTGCGGTAATCGGATGCGATCTGTTCCCGGGTCACCACCACCGTGGGCAGACCCTGAGCGGTTTTGAAATCGGCCAGGCGTTGAAATTCCCCGGCCAGGGCAGCCGAAGTGATGATCAAATAGGAAACACCGCTGCCCTGCAGACTCGGGGCGGCGGTGGGTTGGAAATCACTCTTGTCGACGGCCACGGCCACGCCGTTTTCCCGCGAATATCCCGATACGGCTTCAGGATTGGCCACCAGGTTGCGCAACACTTCCTCATTGGCCGCAGCCTCTCCGGGCACAAGTCGCTCACGCCGTGCAAAATCACCGGATCCCTGGCGGGGACTCATCTGGGCCCGCACCGCATAGGCATCCAGAAATTCCATGGCGGCCGTCCCCTGCTCCATGGTCTCCCGCACTGGATAGATATTCACCGCGACCAGTTGATAGCCACGCCAGAAGTGGCTTCCGCCATAGGCACCCCAGGCAGCCGGAAAAACATTTCCGCTGCGTTTCATCGTGGCGGTGGCCACGGTGGCGCCGTCATCTGTGACATAGGGCGCGGCCAACGGCAGAGGTCCCGTCAGCTTTTCCATATGAGTCCGCAAAGGCTCGACCCACAGGCTGGTCACTTCCATATTGAGCGGAACCAGCAAGAGAAGTTCCCGCTGGGGGACATTGGGCAACCCGGGCTGGGCGATAGCCCGGGTATGAGGCAACACCGGCAGGACGGTGCCCTGGACATCAGGTTGCCAGGTCATGTCTTTCGCCGCAAATGATCCCTCGTAGATCACCTGACCCCCGTCTGCGGACCAGGCCATGGGCGCGGCCATCACGATCAGGGAAAACAGGAAAATCATCAGGATTGTATTATGGGAAGAAAATCTGGTTGTGGACATGCAAATCCTCCAGGGTCACCAACTCATGAGCGTGACCTCACGCTCCACGGTCGGCTAGGGTGATTTTCAGTGAGGATGGCATCCTCAGGGTCTCGACCTATTGTTGCCTAACCCGGTTGAAATCATCGAATTTCAACCTGCCATGATGCACTTTAGCCTAGCTTCCTTTGGAGGACCTCCAACCGTG
>CAZJGK010000112.1:0-7704 GCA_964545545.1 uncultured Fibrobacteraceae bacterium
TGAGGTCTTCAGCCCCGACTCGCTCTATCTCGACTATGTCAATTCTGCCAACGATGGGTCCTTCACGGGAGAACTTCTGGTGGCCCGGGAAATCGTGCTGGCTACCAGGGCCAACGACCCTGGCGTCTGGTTTGGCGGGGCTTCCTGTGCCGCGGCCACCCACTTCCCACTCAAGCCTGGTGATCGGCTCACGGACATCGAGATTCCCCTGAGCAGCCTGCGCGTCACCCTCCATGGGCCCGGTGATCTGGCTGCTCATCAGGCAAGAATCCAGCTCTGGGACGGCCAAGGCCGCCGTCTGAACTACCACATCCCCAACCATGAGGAGCCCCTGATCCTCTCCAATCTCGTTCCCGGAACCTATTTCCTACAGGTCAACGGCTGGGATTCGAGGCAAACCTGGGCTGCCCAGTGGTACCAAGGCTCCGAATCCCTGGTCGAAGCCACGCCCATCGCCCTGGACGCGGTCACACTCCTGGACCTGGACATGAACCTGGTGGAGGGAGGACGCATCCGCGGCCAGATCTATCAGTACGACGGGACCAGCCGGGGGCCGGCCTCGTGCGCCATCTTTGATGAAGCCGGCGCGCCTCTGGACGGGGACAATCATAATCCCCACTGGTTGGTTTTCGAGAACGGCGCCTTCGAGTTCACCGGTTTGAACGACGGGGTCTTTTATGTGGCCGCGCGCACACCTTGGACCGGTGGCCCGTTCTGGTATCCCGGCACCTGGGATTTCGCTCAGGCCGTACCGGTCACCATCGCCGATCACGCAACGGTGGCAGGCATCGACTGGGCCCTGCAACCCACCGGGAAGGTGCGGCCATGAGGCGCGTAACAAGGCCTGCTTTGTGCGGGCTGATCATGGCCCTGGCCCTGGCCGGAGGTTGCGAAGACAACAACATCAGTGCCCCCGTGATCCCGGCGGGACGCATCCGGGGCCAGGTAACCTGCGGTGGCCTGCCTGTTGATGGCACCATCACCGTGGTGGCCGTGGACCTGCCCGACGGTCAGGAGGCAACCTTTAGCACCGACGTGGAGCCGGACGGAAGTTTCGGTCTGGACGTGCCGGAAGGCCGTTACGTCGTGCAATTCAATACATCCACCGGGAACGCGACTTACGATTACACCTCGGCAGGACCGGGGGTCGGCCTTGTTCCTCCCGATACCCTGGTGGTCGACACCTGGCATGCCTGGCCCCATGTCGATTTTCCCCTGGCGGGACTGACTGTGGAGATATCCCTGCCCGATAGCCTCCTGGACGGGCAAACATGTCATGTCTATCTGCACCGGTCAGGGTTTGAGGATGAAAATTACAGCCCACGCTACCTCTGGCGCGGCTCAGCCAAGTACGACGACACCACCTGCCGGGTGGAGATGCCCGGGGTGCTGCCCGGACGCTATCGCATCGAACTGGGCCTTGGCACCAGCTCATACGACAATTTTTCCGGAGACGGGGAACACCTCTGGCTGCCGGGCGTCTCGGACCCCGACCAGGCCGCTTGGTATGACATTCCCGTCGGTGAGAGGACATCACTGGAATATGCATCCTCGACCCCGCCGGCACACATGGCAGGACACATCGGGGGAGCCTGGCTGGAACTTTACCCGTCCAACAAGCCCAAACTATCTGTCATCAACACTGATTCGGTGACCATCTTGGGGGGCACGCTGTACGGCGAGGGCGGATCGTTCGCCCTGGACATCTACCAAACCCAGCCGGTAAAGCTGATGATCTCCCAAGCGGGCCTTTCCCAGTGCATCGGCGGGCCGGATTTCGCTTCCGCCACCATCTATGACCTGGTGCCCGGCCAAATCATTGGGGACATCGAAGTGGCAACCTGCGCCATCACCCTGGAGCCATCCATTCCCCTGACCGACCTCTACAGTAATCCGCCTTTCGAAATCTACGACCCCGACGATCTGACCCTGCTGGGTACCGTGGACACCCATTTATACTTGAACTCCGCGTACATCCTGTCCAACCTGTGGCCCGGGGAATTCCTGTTGCGGATCGCGCCCTACCCTTACGAAGTCGGCAGCATCCCCTGGATTCCACAATGGTATGAAGGAACCACCGACCCTACCGAGGCCGACCGCATCACCATCACCGAACCAGGGGAAATCCTGCCTTTATCCATGACCATGCTTACCGGTGGCGAGATCCATGGCCGGATTGTGGCCTCGGAGCCGTCCACCGATTCCTATATGATTTTATTCACTCCCGCCGATGCGGACACACTCTGGGGCCGTAACTATATCTGGTTCCCGGATACGGAATTTTCCGGCGTGGGTCTGCCCGATGGCCAGTACAAGGTCGGCGCCACTCCCATTGGGCTTCTCCTGCTAAAAGCGGAAACCCCCGACAACACCATCTGGTACCCCGGCACCTCCGACTGGAATGCGGCCGGCGTGGTCACCATCGAGAACGCGGGCACCGTGGTAGGGGTAGACATTCCCGTCGATTGAGATATAGCTGGCCATCATATGTCGGCGGCAGTAAATTATGCTCGTCTACAACACCCTCCCGGTCGTGTTGACCGATTGGGCTTTCTCTGGACGGAGTCGTCATGGATTCTGCCTTGAACTCTCCTGCGCATACATTCCACATTCCGGTCATGGGAACCGGATTCACCATCGACACACCCTTGAAAGTGGCCCACTTCGGCATTTCATCGGCGATCTCGCTGGTGGACGATGTCCTTATCGAACAGATGCGCAAGCGCATCTGCGGGGAAAACGGCGAGGACTTCGAACCCATTGCCAACGGCGAAAACGATGCCCGCGCACGGCGCATCACCGCCTACCTGAACCTGCTGGACACCCTTGTGCGCCGGCACGTTGAACGTGTGCGCCATTCCGTGTTCCAGGCCGGCAGTGAAATCGTGCGCTATTATGACATGCTGCCCCCCTCGCCCCTGCGGGATCTTTACGAGCGCATGCAGGCCACGGCCGACCCCGCAGCCTGCCGTCGTCTGCAGGATCGTTTGCGGCAATACGTGAAGCCCGGCGCCATAGACGTGAACATCATGACCAAGCTGGACCGCGACCTCGACCGCAGCGGCAAGCCGATGCCCGAGCGCTATTCCGACGCCCTGAGCGCCCTGCGCGGTTTCATGAACAGCCATATCGACGGCTCCGTTGTGCTGTCGGCCGGCATGAACCGGCGCCTGTTTTCCTACATGGCCGAGTTCCGTGATTTGTTTCCCGATCAAGCAGGTCAACTGCACAAGCGTATCGTCTTGAAGGTGAGCGACTACCGCTCGGCTCTGCTGCAGGGAAAATTGCTGGCCAAGCTGGGGTTGTACGTTTCGGAATTCCGCGTGGAATCCGGGCTCAACTGCGGCGGTCACGCCTTCGGCGGCAAGGGACAGCTCCTGGGGCCCGTGCTGACCGAGTTCAAGCGGGAAAAGGAAAACCTGGTGCAGAACCTGCGCCTTCTCCGCGCCCAGGCCCTCGCGGCCTTGGGACGCGAGGACCAGGCCGCCGAACCCGCCCCGCCCCGGATCACGGTTCAGGGCGGCATCGGTGATCCCGAAGAGGATCGGCTCCTGCGCGAGTACTATGGCGTGGACGGCACCGGCTGGGGCAGCGCCTTCCTGTTCGTGCCCGAGGCCGTGAACATCGACAATACCAGCCTCCAGGCCCTGATCGACGCCGGAGAACACGATATCCATCTCAGCGAGGCATCCCCCCTGGGTGTGCCCTTCTGGTCCCTGTGCACTTCCGCAAGCGAGGAACTCCGGCTGCAGCGCATCGCTCAGGGCAAGCCTGGCAGCGCCTGCCCCAAGGGCTATCTGGTGTCCAGCGCCGAATTTACCAAGAATCCGCTTTGCACGGCCAGCCGCGCCTATCAGCGCCGCAAGCTCGAGGAAATTTCCATTTCGCCGCTCGACGCCGTGGGCAAACGCCGCGCCCAGGAATCCGTGGTGGCCAAAGCCTGCATCTGTCATGATCTGGCCGGATGTGTCACCGGGCCTGCCCATATCGATCCCCGGGCCACTTCCGCCGTCTGCTGCGGGCCCAACGCCGCTTATTTCAAGCAGTCCATTTCCCTCAAGGGCATGATCGACCATATCTACGGTCGGGCAAAAATGGCCCTTGATGGGGGGCGGCCGCACATGTTCCTCAAGGAGCTTTCCCTGCACATCGACCGTCTGCGCACCGACCTGGATCAGCAAACGGACCAGCCCACCGAACGTATGGCCAAGGCCATGGCCGAATGTCGGGACAATCTTCAGCAGGGTATCGTCCAGTACCGCGCCCTGGCCGGGCGTCTGGGCCAGGATAGCCGGCGATCCTTCCTGGCCGGCCTGGACCAACTCCAGCAGGAGCTGTCCAATTTGGGCTCGAGGCTCAAGGTGAAGAGCTAACGGACCGTTGATTTCCCGCCATGTGTGGGTACTTGTTTTTGTGTTACAATTATCGCAGGATATTTAGTCAACAATCGACGCGGGGACTCCGCCGGATTTTTTCGTCGCCAGGTCCCTGCCAACGCTCCACTTTCCAATATCCAGGGAAGGACACGAGACCATGAGGGATCGCCCCATATCGATGATCGCCCTGTTGCTGGTGACCATCGGCCTGACCTTTTTCACCGGGACAACCAGTCAGGCCGAACCCGCGGCGGCGACAAACCTTCCCCAGTGGACCAGAGCTGAATTCCCTGATTTTCCCGTTCAGATGAAGCTTGCCGGTCGCGCCCAGCTCGACCAACTCCTGGCCGAGGTTCCCATCGCCTCGTTTTCCCGCGAGCAGATCCGGCCCGCCACCGACGGCCTGGTTTTCACCCCCCGCATCACCGACCAGGAGGCCGCGGCCCTGAACGCCGCCGGGTATGCCTTTACCCGCCTACCTGACCGCGATCGGGAAGGCCGCCGGGCGGTCGAAGCCTTCTGGGCCGAACAGCAGGCCAAGGGTTTTCCTGCGGAGAATCCCGACAAGGCGCTTTACTATCCGACCCACGCCCAGATCGGCGCGGACTTCGCCGCCCTTGCGGCGGCCCATCCCGCCATCGCCCGCACCTTCACCTGGGGCACTTCGGTCGAGGGTCGCGAGCTGTGGGGCATCGTCATCTCCGACGATGTGCAAAACACGGAAGCCGAACCCGAAGTGCGGCTCTCGAGCACCATGCACGGCAACGAACCGGTGGACATGGTCATGCTGTGGAATCTGGCCAAGTATCTGGTGAACAACTACGGCCAGCCCGGCTTCGATTCCCTGACCGCTCTTGTCAACACCACCGAGATCCACATCATGCCCTTGTACAACCCCGACGGTTACGTGTCCGACAGGCGCACCAACGCCAACAGCGTGGACCTGAACCGCAACTTTCCCGAGCCGGCCGGAACAGACCCGGTCCAGGAACCGGAGAACACCGCCTTCATGAACTACGCCCAGGCCCACCACTTCGTGATCAGCCAGAACGGGCACGCGGGGTCCCTGGTTGTCAACTATCCCTGGGATTACACGCCCACCCTGGCGCCCGACGACGCGGCCCTCATCGACCTTTCCCTGGAGTACTCCACCTACAACCTGCCCATGTACAACGGCAGCTTCCCTCAGGGAATCACCAACGGGTTCGATTGGTACGTCGCCGACGGAACCTTGCAGGACTGGTCCTACTTCGCCACCGACTGCATCGATGTGACCATCGAGGTGAACAACGACAAGTGGCCGGGGGCCTCCACCCTGGACGGCCTGTGGGACGACAACCGGGAAAGCCTGCTGCACTTCATCCAGGCGGCGCACTACGGGGTCCACGGCCTGGTGACGGATGCGGACACCGGCCTGCCCCTGGACGCCACCGTGACCGTCACGGGCAACACCAAGACGGTGCACACCAACCCGGCCCACGGCGACTACTACAAGCTGCTGGACAGCGGCCTTTACGAATTGACCTTCTCGGCGCCTGGGTACCTGACAAAAACCATCAGCGACGTGAGCACCGTCTGGGGAACGCCCACGGTGCTGGATGTGACCCTGAGTCCGCTGGAAACGGTCACCCTCTTCGCTTCGGATTTTGAAAGCGGCCTCGCGGGCTGGAGCGGCGGCTGGGACCTGGCTTCGCCGGCGGTGGGCCACGATTCGGCCAACTCCCTGACCAACAGCCCCGGGGGGGATTACCCCAACAGCACGACCAACATCATGACCATGACCGCGGGCGTGGACCTGAGCGATCCCGGTTTCACGTCCGGCACACTGCAATTCTGGGCTCAATGGGACATAGAACCCGATTTTGACGGCTGTTTTCTGGAGGGCTCCACCAATGGCGGGACCAGCTGGTTCCCCGTGGCCACCGACCATACGCTTCCGTCCGGCGGCGAGGGTGTCCAGTCCCCGGCGGACACGCCGGTTTTTGACGGTCTTCAGGCCGGATGGGTGTTGAACACCGTTGATCTGGCCCCGGTCATGGGACAAGCCGACTTGCGCCTGCGCTTCCGGTTCGCAAGTGACGCCAGCAGGGCCGGCGCGGGATTTTATTTCGATGATCTGGTCATCGCGGTCCAAAGCCCCGACACAAACTCGACGGTGCCCGGAGTTCCCGGTCCCGCAGCCTACGTCAGCGCCTGGCCCAATCCTTTCAATCCGATGACCACCATCAACTTCCGCCTGCCCGTCTCGAGCCACGTCAACCTGGCCATTTATGACCTGCATGGCCGCCTGGTGAGCACTCTGGTCGACGCAGCCCTGCCCGCGGGCCAGTACTCCCGGCCCTGGAACGGCCACAACGATCGCGGCGGTTCGGCGGCCAGCGGCGTCTACTTCGCCCGCATGACCTGGCAGGGGGGATCCGCGGCAGGGAAATTGACCCTCATGAAATGAGTCTGAAGTTGCGTTTTTGCCCTGAAACGGTAGTTTAGAGCGAAACCAGGCGGCAGACTTCGGCTTGCATCGTTAGTTTCCGCTGCAGACCCGGCCATGCTGCTGCCATGATTCGGTTCTGTTTTCGTTAAGCAGCGTGGGAAGGGTATTTGACCATGATCGATGCCGGCAAGACCGTGAAGGTCCACTACAAAGGCACTCTGAGCGACGGGAGCACGTTCGATAGCTCCGAAGGCCGCGATCCCATTGAATTCGTCATCGGTGAAGGCTCCGTCATCCCCGGTTTCGAGAATGCCGTGACGGCCATGGACGTCGCAGAAACCAAGATCATCACGATCCCCAGCGCCGAAGCCTATGGCGAGGCCCGCGAAGATATGATCGGCCAGATCCCCCGCGCCGACCTGCCCGACGACATGGAACCCGAAATTGGCCTGATCCTGCAGATGGAATCACCCGAGCGCTCCATCCCCGTCCGCATTGTCGATCTGACCGAGGAAATGGTCACCCTGGATGCAAATCATCCCCTGGCGGGACAGGATCTGATTTTCGAACTGACCCTGGTGGCTATTGACTGATGGCCGGATAGCCGGTCATGAGAATATTTTGCTGCCTGTGAAATATGCCATGAATCGCCTACTCACCGCTCTGCGGAACTACGGTGACGCCCTGCGGCCCATGGCCGGGGCCGTCTTCCTCCACCTGCCCCTGCTGTTTGCCATCTTCTGGAGCAATCAGCGCGGCGCCGCGTTGACCCCCCTGAAGGCCTTCTATCTGACCGGCATCGTGCTGGGTTATTACCTGTTGCCGGTGCTGATGGTGTTGGCGGTCACGGGGATGATCGCGGTGGTCAGCAAAAGAGGCGCTTTTCTCGCCGCCAGC
>CAZJGK010000113.1:0-7464 GCA_964545545.1 uncultured Fibrobacteraceae bacterium
GTTCCTGAGTCCATGAAAGTCCAGATGAGCCCCATGCAGGCCAGATCCATCCTGTCGCAACTTGACCGGGTTGAGCCCCATCTGCGGCTGCGCGTGGAGACCGCCCGTTATTATCATGATCACCTGCAGGATATTACTGAAATCCTGATGCCACAGGTCAGTACCTCAGGGACTGACAGTTTCATCGTATTCCCCATCCAAGTGCCGGATAGGACAGCCCTGTTGCGCCACCTGATGCGCAGGGGGCGTGACTGTGCATCCTATTTTTACAAGAACACCGCGGATTACCCATGTTTTTCAGCTTTTTACCGGGACTGTCCCAAGGCACGCGCCGCCACTGAAAATATCGTGCTGCTGCCCACGTATCCCTCGTACGGTTTGGATGAAGCCCGCAAAAATGTTGCTGCGGTGCGAGAATTCTACGGCAAAGTCTGAGTGAGGCGTGCAGAACACTCAGCCGTTACGCGACAGGTCTCCAAACCGGATATGGGACTTCCATAAAAAATACAAGCCGACCAGGGTGGTTGGCAAAAACTGGGAGGCGTGAAAAAGGAAAGAAAAGGCCAACGCTTCGCTCTTGTCGTTCTGGTAAAGAGACAAAGCGACGATACAGGCGTATTGCATTGTGCCCAGGTAGGCCGGAGCCGATGGGATCATCGTGCCCAAAGATACGATGACCACCAGGGTCAAACTGGCCTCGGCGGGCACCACCATATCGATTGCCTGCAGCGAAAACCACGTACCCAGAATGGCGAAGCCCCAGACCAGAAGCGAGGTGAGGGCTATGGGAACAAAGGTCGAGGGCTTACCGGCAACACACAACCCGTTGATGAACGCTTCCGAACCGGCTACAATTTTTTTTCTGACCCTGCCAGGAAGCGGTTTGCTCACCTGGACGATCAAAGCCTCACATTTTCTCTGAAATTTTACCATGAGCAAAATTGCGAGGAAAACGGCCACGTTCAGTCCCAGGAGCAGGACCCCGCTGGATTGCATCCAGTGCGGGCCGTCGATCCTCACCAGGGTAATCCACAACAATAGCAGCAAGGTAAAAACATCAACCACTCGCTCGTAAACGATCGAGGCAAAGGAAGCAGTCCGACTCACCTGCTCCTCGCGGCCCAGAACATACGCGCGCACGACCTCTCCTAATCGAGCGGGCAAGAGGTTATTGGCCATCAGCCCGATGGTCGTGGCGGAAAACAGGCTGATAGTGCGAATGTTCTTGACCGGCAACATCATGATCTTCCAGCGGTAGGCCCGAACGTAATGGCCCAGCATGGTAAAGCCCATGCATAGCAGCAGGGGAGTAATGCGAGTCCGGTGCAGGACATCTGCCAGGGCCTGCCACTGGATACCACGCAAGGCGAGATAAAGGAAAAGAACACTGAACAGCGACCCGATAACGAGCTTACGTTTCATGGCTATTACCGGAATCCCCCACTGATGATGCCAGCTCCCCTGCTGAATGCCCCACTGCGCGGTCAATGGCAACAGCCCGGGTCAGATCGGTTATCAAAGCCTCAAGCGAACGAATTTTGGAATAGAACAAGAGCACGACGAAAGAAAGCCCGACAATGGCAAGATATATGAAAAGATCCGCCCCACGTCCTACGCCAACCAGTGCCGCGGCCTTGTTCGTCCAGTCAGGGGCAATTACCATGCTGATCCCCAGAATCGAAAACAACACCACAACCAGACGGTCCAGAACACTTGAACGCAACCGAGCGAAATACAGGGTGAGGATCAGCAGCAGCAAAAGAGTAAGAATTATCTGTACTGGTTTCATTGGAAGATCCTCCTCAGGACAACATCCACAACAATTTTGATGGCATTCCAGGCGGATTGGCCCTTGGCCCGGGAATATTCCGAGTAGTCGATGGTGGTCGGTCGTTCGATGCAGCGCAAATGGGCCGCGCGGATTCGGTACAGAATCTCGGAGGCATGGGCAAAACGATTTTCCTGCAGGTGGATCCTGAACGCGGCATCCCGGGTGAAACTCCGAAATCCGTTGTGCGCGTCAGTCAGCCACATTCCCGTCAGCAAGCCGTTGACAACCACCCCACTTCGCAGCAGCAATCTTTTCAGCACAGGCACGGACTGGGTATCGGTTCGGCGCAGAAACCGAGAACCGAGGACCACGTCAGCTTCGCCCTTGGTCAGGGGTTCCACGAGTGTATCAATGTCCTCGAGCCTGTGCTGTCCATCGCCATCAAAGTGGACAATAAATTGCGCGCCGTGCTCCAGCGCGTAGGTCATGCCGGTCTGGAGGGCCGCACCCTGGCCCAGATTAATGGGGTGCCGCAAGGCAACCAGGGCCATCTCCCGCAGAATCGACCAGGTCCCATCTCCAGACCCGTCGTCTACGGCAATGACGGTGTACCCTTGGTCAATCAAGGGCTGCAGGGAACTTCGGATTACCTTGGCCTCGTTGAAGACGGGTATGGTAAGAAAGATCTCCCGCCGTACTTCGCGTGAAAGTGTCACAGTCATGATGCTGCACCAGAACCAAGTTTCTTGCTTAGCCACTCCAGTAGCCAGACAAGGGCATACATCGCGAGCAGGATCATGGGTATCTCGATGGGCATACGATATCGTGTATTGGAATATGGCGCGAACATATGCAAAAGCGTATGTCCCAGAAGGGGAAAGATGAGCACAACCGTGGCCATACGGTCTCGTCGGTAATAAAGCCCCCCCCCCACGACAGTCAGGATCAGCAAGGGAATAAAATACAGGATGGAGCCCCAGTTATGGGAACGCGACCAATGGGGCCGGAAAACGGGGAAGTTGCTCTCATGAAACCGGCAGATGCGCCAGAATTCCTGGAAGTTGTAAAGCACTTTATCAAACAGGGTAGGCCGAGGGTCCGGAAGATGATGATTCAAGCTGGAAGGCCCGGTGGGACCAGCTTTGGAAGTAGCCTCGGCGCCACCTGCGGCCGGAACGTTCATGTGACGCCGCGCTAATGCCGATACTTCCTGGGGTGGCTTGATATAATCGGGGTGGTCTGCCCCTTTCCCCTTGATAAAACTCAGGGTCCGCGTGTCGATCAGAACAAACTTATCGTAAGCGATGAAGTTACGGACGGTCCAGGGTACCAGCATGAGTATGATAACCGCCCCGAACAAAAACGTGGGGTTCCAGCCCCAACCCTGCCCCCCGCGGGGCACAAAGAGGTACAGGGCGAGAAAAGGAGCGTAGAACAGGAAGCGTGTATCTGTCAGGATCAACAAACCATAGGCCACCCCCAGCAGGATGACCCGCCTGGAGGTAGAGCCATGGCGGATTTCAAGGGCCGCCATGAGGGTGCCGGTGAACAGGAACATGATCAGGGTTTCCCTGATGAGAACCCCGCCCCAGGTCACGGCCGAGGGATGAACCATGAAAAAAAATGCGGAGAGCACACCAACCCAGGTTCCGAAAACCCTCTTGCCGATAAGGAAAATCAGGCCTGCAGTCAAACCGGCCAGCAAGGTTTGGGCATAAAGGGCGCACATGGGACAGTCTCCCACAATCTTGTACACCCCCGCCAGAAAGAAGGGATATAGCGGGGGCACCACCCCCAGATGCTTGCTGAACCAGCCGGGATCCTGGGCTATGGAAAGCCCAAAAAAATGGTACTGAACAGCATCACCGCCGTTGGCCAGCGGATCCCCGCTGAACAGCAAGGCGATGGTCAGGATCCGGAAAACCGACACGACCAAAAAAATCGCAAGAAAGATCCGTTGGTCCGAAGCTCCCCAGAGACAGGAGACATCATCAAGGAATTTGCGAATGTTCATAAACCACCCCTGTGCTTCCCGGACGGGATCAATCAGTGGAGTTTACGTTGCCAGCTCCAGTGGCACACCCTTGGCAAAAAATCAAAGGACACCTTCCCTTATGACAGAGGGCCTGATCAGCTCCTCTTTCCCTGGACGACGTCCTCGATTATAGCACCTCCTCCTTCTGGTTGTCTGGATTTTTAGACGCTGCCGTGCATCCAGAATCTGTCGGTGCCGTCCGTGATACACCTCGGCAGGGGTCTCGTTGTCCAGCGACTCATAAACCCGCTCGTTGTTGTAATTGTGAACGAACCGGGACAATTCCCGCTCCAGGACCTCGGACTGGTAAGAGTTCTGCAGCTTCCAGGTCACGATGTAACGAGAGTAATCATCCAGGATGGTCGAGAGATAGAACCAGGCCCAGCGTATCACCTTGAAGTAGATGAAGTCCGTCTGCCACATCTCATACGCATGACGGGTCTTGTGCTTGAAGCAGACCGCATTTTTCTGAACACGTCAGACGGGGAAGGCTTCTTCAATGGCTAGCTTTACGCCTGGTCCAAGGGAGTCCCCGCCTGCTCATTTAAGATCGATCCTGAGGAGTGGTCATCACCAATAATCTGGGCCTCATTGTGGACGATCCTGCGGATCTGGCGCGACAGATGGACCTGTTGCTGGATGATTTCGGCCGCTATGCTATCATGTTTGAGCGCTGTCGTTGCCATGTCCTTGATGGACATGGTATCGATAGAACCGTCGACCGTTTCCTGGAAACCTTGCCCCTAAATCGGTGGCTTACAGCCATAAGTGAGGATGTCGAGATGATGATACCCGTCGTGCTTTCCGGCGGCATGGGCAGCCGCCTGTGGCCTCTGTCGCGCCGGCTGAGCCCCAAGCAGTTCCTGCCCCTAACGGGGGACGTCAGCCTGCTGGCCATGACCGTTCAGCGGGCCTCCGTGCTGCCCGGGATCACGCCTCCCATTGTGGTATGCAACGCGGACCACCGCTTCATGGTCACCGAACAGCTGGCCGCTCTGGGCATCGCCCCGGACGCGATCATCCTGGAGCCCGTGGGTAGAAACACTGCGCCGGCCGTGGCCGCGGCCGCCCTGCACGCCGTCGAGAAAGATCCGGAGGCCCTGCTGCTGGTGTTGCCTGCCGACCACCTCATTCCCGACACCGACGCCTTCGCCCGGGCCGTGGCCGCAGGTGCTCCCTGGGCCGACCAGGGGCAACTGGTCACCTTCGGCATCATCCCCGAATATGCGGCCACCGGTTTCGGATATATCCGCGCCGACAAAACCGGAAACGGTCCCTGTCATCCCATCGCCGCTTTTATCGAAAAACCCGCTCAGGCCAGGGCCGCACAGCTTGTCGCCGATGGGGACTGCTACTGGAATAGCGGCATGTTCCTGCTGCGAGCGGCGACCTATCTCGAGGAATTGGAACGATTCGCCCCCGCCATGCTGCCGCCGGTGACCCGGGCCATGCAAAACTCCCGCCATGATCGGGATTATATCTTCCTGGATCAGGAAGCCTTCACGGCCTGCCCCCCGGATTCCATCGACTACGCCGTGATGGAGCACACCGACAAGGGCATGGTCGTTCCCCTGGCTTGCGCCTGGAGCGATGTGGGCGCGTGGGACGCGCTGTGGGATATCGCCGACAAGGATGACCAGGGCAACGCCGTGCGGGGCGACGTGATCACCAGGGAATCCCGGGACAGCCTGGTGATCGGAAGTTCCCGCCTGGTGACCACGCTGGGCGTGGAAAACCTGGTGGTGGTCGAAACACCCGACGCCGTGCTGGTCGCGGACAAGGATCACGCCCAGGGAGTCAAGGCCATCGTCGACTCGCTGCAGGCCGCAGGGCGCGACGAGGCGGATCACCACACCAAGGTGGACCGTCCCTGGGGATCGTTCGAATCCCTCCTGAAGACCGACGGCTTCCAGGTCAAGCGCATCATCGTCCAGCCGGGCAAGCGGCTTTCCCTGCAGCTGCACCACAGGCGGCAGGAGCACTGGGTCGTGGTCAGGGGCACGGCCGAAGTGACCTGCGGTGAAACCGTTTCCGCCCTCGCGGTGGATCAGTCCGTCTACATTCCGGTGGAGACCAAGCATCGCCTGGGCAATCCCGGCACCGTCCCACTGGAACTGATCGAGGTGCAGATCGGCGACTATCTGGGCGAGGATGACATCGAACGTTTGGCGGACGAATACGGGCGGGCATGACGGTGCCCCGGGAGACCGTACGCGTCATGCCGGCAGGAATTATTTCAGCATGGTGATTTTCAGGATGTCCTGCCAATCGCCCGCCTGGACCCGGACGAAGTACAGCCCGCCGCTGACCGGCCTGCCATTGCCCGCCCTGCCGTCCCACGGCAGTGAATATTCCCCGGGTCCCTGCGGAGCATTGAACAGGTTGGCGATCAGGCGCCCGGCAGCATCGAACACCGAGACCTTGACCTGCTGGGCTGAACCGAGTTCATAGGAAATCATGGTGCGGGGATTGAAGGGATTGGGAAAACCGCTCACCGCGCTCAGAGGAGATTCCACCGGCCGGGGCACGGACGAAACACCGGGTTTCCAGACCAGGTCACCGTCCATATCCACCATCCCGGTCCGCGCCCGGTAATACGCCACCGCTTCCCCGAAGGGCATGACAATCCCTCCGTTGTCGCGGACAAGTTGCACGATCCAGGCAAGATCCTGCTTGGTCACCCCGCCGGTGCCATAGTTTATATCCCCCAGGGAATCGTCATCATCCCCGGTATGATGGGCATACAGGATCATCATCCCGCCACTGCTCTTGAAATTGTTGACCCAGGACTGGGCCACCGCGAGGAATTCAGCATACGTCTTGTGAACCGGGGGGTCGGCGCTGTGATTGCCGAAATAATCGTTAGCTGTGGTGGAAATTGGCACCCGGTACAAGCTGATTCCCTCGTCCCAGGAATTCCTGGCCACCACGGTGAAATCACCGGTGCTGGTCATCACGTAATCCCATTTCCCACCGGTCCTGGCCCCAATGTAACCCTCGGCCCGCAAGGAATCGATCAGGGCCTTGCCGTGAAGGTGCTTGGGATAGGCCACGGTCCTGACCATGGACAGGGGCATGTCGACAAGGTTGGCCAGGGAATCGCGCTCGATTTCCGCATGCAGATAGGTCATGCGCGTCGCTTCATCGGGTTCATTACACAGGAAATAACCCTGAAGAGATCCGCGGTAATAACAGCTATCGGGCAGACCATCAGAACCATGGGAGTAGCCGTGCTCGGCAATTTCGAAGCCATCCTCGTAGAGGGAATGCATCTGTGTGTCCGAAAGTAACGTGGTATACGGCGGAAGGTTATCCTTGTTCTTCACGTTGACCGCCATGGTGAAGCGGAAATCCATGGCCCTGGCCGTATCCGCCCAGGCCAGATTTGATGACCGGCCATCGTCGGTCACAAAGCAGAAGACAAAATCATGTCCCTGCCACCGATACGCCGTATCCTGCTGCCCGGCCGAGGCCGACAAGCTCACCAAAACAAAAAATAAAACGAGCCATCCCCGCATTTACCCACCATCCTTTTTTGTAAATTGATTATATCATTTTTTTATATGAAACTCAACCAACAAGTGGGTCTATGGCGTCTTGGATCACGGATCAGCCCTTCCGCAATTCCTCAAGCAAGGCAAGATAGGAAAGCTTGTGA
>CAZJGK010000114.1:0-7258 GCA_964545545.1 uncultured Fibrobacteraceae bacterium
GGTTCAAGTGGGGCCGGAGGCCTTTCCTCGCGTCGGCCAGGTTCCCTTCAAAACGGGCGATCAGGTCAAATTGGGTGATTCCGGAATGTATTCCGTCAAACTACCAGCCATGTGCGGGGCCATATTATTGAAAAATTCGAATTAGGTCAGAAAACAGCCATTTTAACTGGAATTTGTGCTATTATATTCTGTAAGTTGTTGCCTGACCCGGGTGGTTGCTGAAACCATCCGGGTCGGGTTCGACAGCATGATGCATCATCAGCTCGGCCTCCAAAAACCAAAACCCGGGAGGGTACCATGAAAAAACTGATTCTGCTGGCGAGCGCCGTCATGATCCTGAGCATGGCAGGCAGCGCCTTGGCCGTCATCGATTGGGCCGGCAATGTCTGGCCCAACAGCGGTGCCATCGTCACCCCCGTTTTCCCCGTCGACGTTTATGCTCAGGTCTACAAGGCCGGGGTCACCGATCTCGCGGGCCAGGGTGCGGATATTGACGCGAGCATGACCATCACCAACGACCTGGGCGGTAATATTGTCGTGCCCATGCACTACAACAGCGATGTCGGCTCCAACGACGAGCACACGGCCCAGATTCCTACCAGCATGCTGCTGGGGGCCGCCTGGGTCGAAGTGGACATCACATTCCATGATCTGACCGACGGCACCGACTACACCGGCCTGGCGGACCAGGCGAGTAACCCGGCTCCTCAGCACTACGATGTGACCAACGTGTTGCCCAAAGATGTCGAGGTCACCTTCTCGATCTGCATGAGCGGCGAGCCCACCACCGGTGACGTGTGCGTCATCGGTTCCGCGCCCGAAATCGGCGCCTGGGGCACCGGGATCAACCTGGTCAACACCGGCGGCGACATGTGGGAGGGCCCCGTGACCTTCCTGGCCGGCAGCAATCCCTACTTCGAGTACAAGTTCAAGAAGGACGGCTGTGCCACGTGGGAAGGTGCGAGCAACCGCACCGTGACCCTGCCCACCGACGGCACCACGGCCGTGACGCTGGACACCCAGAGCTGGAACAATCTGCCCATGGGTTGTGGTATGGAAACCTACCTCACCGAAGACAAGGTTGTCTGCATCCAGGTGTGTCTGGGCGATGTGGTGACTGATGGCGACGTGTGTGTGACCGGTGGCCTGCCTGAGCTGAGCAACTGGGGCGACGGCCTGCCCATGGTTGAGATCGGTCCTGGTCTGTATCAGGCCTGCCTGGTCTTCAATGCCGGTCCGGCGATTCCGTTCAGCTTCGAATTCAAATTCAAGAAAGATGGCTGCCAGACCTGGGAGAACACCGGCAATCGCTCTTTCACCATCGATAACAGCCTGGACCCCGAGACCGACCTGGTCTACGGGTGGGATGGCCGCGCCGTTGACTGTGGTGTCGTGGATACCGAGAGCAGCAACTGGGGTTCGGTCAAGAGCATGTTCCGGTAGCAGTACCGGCTGAGCGATCGAAATGGGCCCGGAGAAATCCGGGCCCATTGTTTTTTGAGCCTCCAGCCCTGGAAAATGTTCCGGCTCAAGCGCCGGGACAAACTCAGTGCAGGATCAGGATGGAGTTGCTGCTGCCGTAACCGTCGTCCTCGGTCAAGGGGTTGTTCTGGTCGTATTCCCAACGGATCCCCCAGTCCACGGCGAACTTGTACTGGTAGCGGCCGGCCTTGAGGGGAATGATCAGTTGCCACACGCCGTCTCCGTCGTCGTCCTGCATGGCTCCGATGGTCTGATCAAAACGGCCGGTGCCCTGGGTTCCGCACCACGTGTTGTCCGCCCAGTTTCCGCACAGATTCACATGCTTGGCCTGGGGCGCCTCGTACTGGAACAGGACGGCATTCTCGAAGTCGTTCACCCTGTGGGGCGACGGCAGGCGGTTGCGCAGGATCTTGGTGTAGCTGCAACCGGCGCAAATCGCCACCAGGGACACAAGGACCAGGGCAGTGATCAGGCGCCGCATGGCAGGTATCTCATGCCGCATCATTCAACTCCTTAGAACGTCATCTGGGCGCGCAGGGTGAAAACCCGGGCGTCCGCCAGGTATTGTTCGGAATCCAGAAGGCTCGCGCCGGGGTTATCGAACAGATAGCGCTGGCGGAACCACCAGCGACCGAACTGGCGGCCGTTGTAATCGATGCTCAACTCGACGGGGTCGACGCCATAACCGAAGACCAGATCCAGGTTGCGTTGCGGGCGATATTCGACCCCGACGAAGGGGGACCAGAAGCCCTTGTCCGCGTGGGTCTGTTCGCCCGAGGTGGGATCAATGGCTTTCTCGTTGTACTTGATGAACCGGACATCGGCGATGGCGTTGACGGTACGGGAAAGGTGTCTTTGCCAGCGACCGATGAATTCATAGGATTTGAAGTCCTGGTCCTTGAGGTCGGGGTTCTCCAGCGTCAGCCCGAATTCCAGTTCGCCGTGGCCGAAGGTGGATTTGGGAGTTCCTTTGCCCACCAGGCCGGAGAGGTACCAGGTGCTGATCGTATGATCGGTGCGGGTGGTGTCGCCCGGCACGGTTCGGTCCACAGGGGCGTAATCCTCATTCAGGCCGGTGTGGTACAGGTAGAGCTTCAAGTTGCGGTCACCGCGGGTGTTGGCAGCCTCCAGTTCCGTCCAGTTGTAGGTCGTCTGGGCAGGGCTGTCCTGGATGCTGAAAAAGATGTGGTTCTCGGCGGTGGACTGGTCTTGAAAAGAAAGACCCATGGCTCGCTGGTCCGGTGCGGCTCCGTTCATGTTACGGTAGGTGTGCTGGAGACGCACTGACGTCTCCACGTCGGGGTTGTAGTCCCAGCGCAGGGAGGCCATCAGGGCATCGCGTTTATCGAACGGAACGTCGATGGTTCCGTTGACGTTGTTCTGACCCGATTGGTTGCCCGTGACAAACCGCTGCAGATAACTCACATAGAGGGCTTCTGCACCCAATGACATGGTGTCGTCGTGGAACGGTAAGGTGGCGTCGATGCCCATTTTGAAATTGTGGAGTTCGGTCTCGAACCAAGTGCTCGAATCCCCGGTCCGCGCCAGATAGTCATCCAGCGCCGGAATGCCCGTGGAAGGCTGGCCGACGATGGATTCGAAATTGAACCAGATCAATTCGCGCTGCAGCCAGAAGGGGACGCCGATTTTTACGGGGCCCAGATCGTGCGAGAACCTCAACCAGATACGGTCACCACCCGTGTTGTCGAACAACTTGGGGTCGTTGTAATAGTCGTAGTTGTAGACGTTGGCCAGGAAGCCCTGGAAGTGGACTCCGTAGGGATTCGCTTCCACCAGGGCCCCGGCGGTGCCCTTGCCCAGTTGCAGGTGATCATGGCCAATGGTGGCGGGATGGTTGATGTTGCCGACGAGGTTCATGGGATCGTGACTCGTGAATATTTCCCGGTTCCAATAGGCCGTGACGGAGAACTTGTCGGGATGCACGAACATGGAAGCCTCATCCAGAAAACTGGTGATGTTGTTGAGGATCACGTTGTCGTTGCTGTCGGTGCGCAGGCGTATGTAGGCATCCACCAGGTCGTTGACCTGGGTGTTGAAGTTCAAGTCCACGCTCTGGGAAGGACGCAGCAGACGATAACGAGGGTCCTGGCTGATGTTCTTGGACATCTCGAAGCGGGTCAGGTAACGCCCGCTCAAAACCATCTTCGTGTTGAGGGTGGAGGCCTGTGCTTTGCCCGCCGCGGGCGCGGGGGCGGCAGCCGTCAGTTGACCCTTGGCATCGACGTTGACCAGGGAGTTGACTCCGCCGTAGGGATCGGCGGAAGTGTCGGGGTTCTCGGGATCAGCGACCCAGTTGTTGTCCACCACGAACTTGTATTCAAAGCTGCCGGCGTCCAGTTTCCGGGTCACGCTCCAGATGCCTTTCCCGTCGTTGTTCATGGGGGTTTCCGTGGCGCTCCAGCCGTTGAAACTGCCGGCCAGGAAGACCGCTTTGGCCCCTGTGTCCTTGTAGGTGAACTGGATGCCGCCCTTGACGGCCCGGGGAGCGCCGACGGTGATTTTCTCGCTGCCGGCGGTTTGGGGGGCCGCAGGAGCTATGGGTGCCGCGGCCTCGGCGACCACCGGGGTTCCGTCGGCGCCAATGGCCACCAGTGAATTGAAACCGCCGAAGGGGTCGGCTTTCTGCCGGGGGTTGTCGGGATCAGCAACCCATGTCCCGTCGACGAAGAACTTGTATTCGTGGTCACCGGGTTTGAGGGGAACGGTGACGGTCCAGATCCCGTCCTCGCCGCTAACCAGGGGAACAGCCGCGGCATCCCAGCCGTTGAAGTCCCCGCCCAGGAAGACCTCCTGGGCATCCGGGGCCGTGTAGGAGAAAAGGACCCCGCCGACACCTGCGGCCGGGGGACCGGCCCACACCGCGGCGCCAGGTACGAGGAAGACCAGAACACAGAAGGTGAGGACACCCTGCATCATGGTGGTTGGAATCTGGAATTTTCTTACCCGATGGGCGTTCGCGCTCATGGTCGGCTCCCGCTGCAGATGAATGATCATGGCCGCCGGCACAAAACCGGCGAGCCCATTTCTAGAACCAGGACGACAAGATCAGTTTGACCCGGTCGCGCAGGTTGTCCTGACTGCCCTCGTTTATGAACCCATCCGTGTAGACCAGGTTGTCGGATTGGCCCGGGTCCCCGAATTCGAAGTAAAGGTCCGAACCCCAGCCCAGATCGTACTTGAGCTGGGCGAACAGGGTGTGCCGGGCTTCGGTCTTCTCGTTGACGTTCATGGCCCGCAGGTAACCCTTGAGTTTCTCGGTGATGTTGACCTGCATGTCGAAACCCCAGACGGTCACCTGGCGGAAGGTGCCGGCGTCGTGGACACGGCCCTGTATCCTGATCTTGGCCAGGAAATTTTCCACCGAGATCTCTCCGAACCAGTCGGGATAGGTGTAGAAGTCGTTCACTTCCAGGGCTGAATCGAAACCGCGCCACCTCTTGTAGGCGACTCGGGATTTGAAACCATTGATGTATTCCATGTAGAGTTCGGCGTACCATTCGGTGGTCGGACGCAGTCCACCACCGGGTTCGTCGGCGATGCGCTTGCGGTAGTGATCGTAGGTGACCTTGGCCGTCACGGATTTTTTCGGCACCAGCCAGATCGCCTCGCCATGTTTCTGGACCCGGTTGTATTCGTGCCCGTCGTCGAACCGTTGGGAAAGGTAACTGCGGAAATCCTCGCCGAAATCGTTGTACCACCCGTTCAGGGTAATATCTCCGATGACGATACTGCGCGCCTCCAGCGCGATGGCGCGGGCGCGGGCGCGGGAGGCCCCGATGGTGGCCTCGTCACCTGGCCGAATGCTCCAGGCCGTTTCCGCCGTCCAGCGGGATTGTTCCAGGTTGATGGGCCCCAGCCGTAGACCGGTGGTGACCAGATTGCGCGGGGAGAAGGTCACATCCGTGGAAAAGACCTGGTTGCCCATTTTGCCGGTGGGGTCTATGCCGTAGTCCTTGCGCAGGTACATGGCTCCCGAGGTGATCCGCTCACCCCAGTCCTTGTGCCGCAGACGGGTCACGTAATAGGTGTCTCCGAAGGGAACCGTGCTCCCCGAATCGCTGATGATCATGGTGCCGCCCAGGCCCTTGACGCCCAGGAAGTCCGTATCCCAGAAATCAAGCCGCACACCCTGGGCCATGGGGCCGTAGGAATCATTCTTCAACTTGTTGTCGTCCACCAGGCGCAGCAGGGGTTCATCGTTGATGTAGAACCGATTCTGTCGATAAAAAAGGTAGGACTCCCATTTCTGGTCGCGCAGTTTGATGTGCCCCTCGGCGCTGTACCAGGGGGGACGGTAGAATTCCACCGCGGAAGTGCTGTTGTCGTCCCGGTTGGCCCATGCCCGCAGCTTGCTGAAGACCTCCAGCTTGTCGCTGGGGTTGGAGAAAAACTTCAATTCGGCGTAATGGCTGGGGATGCCGTTTTCGTCGGGACTGCCGAAGTGCCAGTGGGCATCGTCTTTCTGGGCGGCAATGGACAGGGAATAGTACCCTTCCAACCGGTTGTCGGCCCGGGATCTAACCGGAGCGGCAGCCACCAGCAGTCCTGCCAGAAGCAGCACCACAAAGGAGAAAGCGGCAGGGCGCCGAAGGCCCTTGTCGAGCATTTTGCTTGTCAGTTGCATCGGTGGCCCGTCACTTCCTCAAGGTGAAAGAAAGCATGTAGACATCGCCCAACTTGTTGTTGGTTTCCAACGCCAGGTCCAGCCGCCAGTGGGTATCCTGCAGACCGGCGCCCAGGGTGACCATCCCCGCATCCATGCCTGAGCGCAGAACCAGGGTGTTGTAGAACCAGATCTCGGTGCCCCAGTCCAGCACCGTGTTGCTCAATTCCCCTTCCCGGCTGCGCATGTCCGAAGTCACCAGCAGGGTATCGCGGAACAGGTAGCTGCCGCCCACGGCCCATTCGGTGTAGACCGGATCCGGGTTCGCCGTGGTGCTGATCAGTTGCAGCGTGGGTGACAAGACGTTGTAAACGACCCCGCCCAGGGTCCAGGGCTTGCCGCTGTCGTAGAGCCAGCCCAGGTCGAAACTGAAATCATGATCGGCACCAAGGTAGTTCGGGTCACCATACTGTTTGTAACCCGGAGCATCCAAGAGGAACATCTTACCGGTCACACCAACCGACAAGCCGGACAAAAAGGGCGCGGGGGCCGCGAGAGCCAGGTTGAGCGTGTCTTCGGAGTAGACATTGTTGATACCCAGGCGTACCCAGCTGGCGCCAAAGGAAAGCCCGGAGGGGTGGGGCACCGCCACGGCCAGATAATCGTTGCTGATGTCGTTGAGACCGAACAACCAGGCGCGGGTGGCCATCACGGAAGTGCCGGTGTTGCGCGCCAGACCTGCGGGGTTCCAGTAGACGGCGTTGGCGTCGTCAACGAGGGAAACGTAGGCTGAACCCATGGCCTTGGGCCGGGCTCCCATGTGCTGATGCCGGAAATCGGCCCGGGCGGGACCGGGCAGCAGAATCGCGAGGGCGCACCAGGCCAGAAGCCCGGGGACGGCGATGTGTCGCACGAGATGCTTCATCATTTGATCACCGCCAGGGAATGATTGCTGCGGATGGTGCGGGTTCCACCGGCCTGGTTGTAGGTGGTTTCGATGCGCAGGATGTAGACGCCGTAAGGCACGATGGTTCCGCTGAAGTCGCGGCCATCCCAGATCAGGCCCGGCACTCGGTGGGGCACCTTGTTGTCCTGATCGTCCCCGGAATAGTGGTAGGTCTGTTGCAGGACGTTCTTGCGATTGCCCTGGGC
>CAZJGK010000115.1:0-7046 GCA_964545545.1 uncultured Fibrobacteraceae bacterium
GTCGAATCGATGACCAACGGCCGATTCGTGAATGTCCAATCGGTTCAGTTCGAATACTCCCCGGGGCGATCCGACCCGGCATATACAGGCGACCGTTCTGCGTTCGATGTCTATATCGAGTGCCGGACTTCTAATGGCGAACCGGCTTTCTTGGGCATCGAAGTCAAATACCACGAAGACCTCAGGAATCGTGCTGCAGCCTCCAGTGTTCGGCACGATAAAATCGCCGAGGCAATGAACTGCTTTTTGCCTGAAGCCTGGGAAAGGCTCAAAAAGAAACCACTACAGCAGATTTGGCGCGACCACCTCCTTGCCGGAGCGATTCTCCAGCATGGTGACTTTCCTTCGGGCGCGTTCGTCTTCCTTTATCCGTCCGAGAATGAGGACTGCCATGATGCAATAACCAATTACCAGGCTTGCCTGTCAGACACGGAGACATTGGAGGTGTGGACGCTTGAGAATGTTGTCAAAACTCTGAAGGCCAAATGTGACGGCAACTGGCCGGGTCTCTTTGAAGATCGCTATCTGAGATTCGATCGTATCGACAAACTTTTGCACGACTAGGCGGGTGTTAAAACCGGGAGCTGAAGTCCTTCAGGCTCACCCCACCACAACCCTCTTCAACTGACTATCCAACCGCGCCAGCGTCTCGTAGTTCAAATCATTGACGCGGCTGCCGAACGCGCCCACGGTGATCTCGTCGTCCCCCTGGTGGCCGATGATGACGACCTCGTCGCCGACCTTGATCTCGGGCAGGTGGGTCACGTCCACCGACATCATGTTCATGTTGATGATGCCGGCGATGGCGCAGCGCACCCCGCGGATCAGCACGTGGCCCAGGTTGCTCTGGTTGCGCTCGATGCCGTGGTGGTAGCCCACGGGGACGGCCGCGATGCGGGTCTTGACCGAGGCCAGATAGCTGTTGCCGTACCCGACGAACTGGCCCATGGGCACCGTCTTCAGGTTCATCACCCGGCTGTGCCAGGACAACACCGGGTGCAGCTCTTCGCGGCGCCGCCCTTTGCCGACGCCCTGGAAGCGCAGGCGGGTCTCCTGGCTGGGCCAGTAGCCGTACTGGGCGATGCCGATGCGCACCATCTCGCCCCGGGCCTCGGGAAAGCAGAACGCCGCGGCGCTGCAGCACAGGTGCCGGCGGTAGCCCTCGATCATCTCCCGGCGCAGGAGGTCCACGCGTTCGCCGAACACGCGGATCTGCTCGGCGATGCGCTCGTTGTTGGCCGAGGACTCGGCCCCGGCGAAGTGGGAGCACACCCCTTCCAGGCGCAGGCGCTCGGGGTTCTTCTTGATGGTGTGGGCGGCGGCGGCCAGGGAGCGGGCCGAGAGTCCCAGGCGATGCATGCCCGTTTCCACTTCCAGGTGCACCCGGGCGGGCCGGCCGCAGCGTGCGGCGGCCTTTTCGGCGGCGTCCAGGCGCGACAGATCGAACACGTAGAAGCTCAGCCCCGTTTCCACCGCCCACGGGACATCGCTTTTGTTCAGGGCGCCCATGATCATGATGTCGCTTTTCTTGGTGCGGCACTGCACCGCCGTGGCGGCCTCCTCGGCGCTGAAGACCCCGAACTGGCGCACCCCGCATCGTTCGGCCAGGGGCACGAAGGTTTCCAGGTCGTGTCCGTAGGCGTTGGCCTTGACCACCGAGCACAGCACGGTGTCCTTGCCGATCAATCTGCGGAGGATCTTCAGGTTATGGCGCAGGGCGGACTCACTGATTTCGATCCATGAACTCGGTGCGATCAAACCGCATCTCCCTTTTCGAACGGTTGGGCCAGCAGACGGTCCAGGGCGGCGCCCCAAAAGGTCACGCCCGCAGGCAGCAGGGGGTCGGGAAAGTCGTAGTCCGGGTGGTGCAGGGCGGGATGGTCGACGCCCGCGCCCAGGCCCACGAGGGCCCCGGGGTAGGTGGCGGTGAAGTGCCCGAAATCCTCGGACCAGGCGAAAGGCGCTTCGCTGTGGATCACCGGGAGCCCGGCTTCGCCCGCGGCTGCGGCGACCGCGGCGATCACCGGGGCCGCGTTGACGGTGGACGGGAACGCTTCGCACCAGGACAGGCTGCTCTCGAGCCCGAAGGCCGCGGCGGTGTGGGTGGCCAGTTCGGCGCAGCGCTCTGCCAGGCGGTCCATGACCTCGTCCCGGTACGCGCGCAGGGTCGCCATGACGCGTCCGGTGCCGGGACTGGTGCCGAAGGCGGGGCCGCCCACGTCGATGCCCACCACCGTCACCTTGGCGCCCTCGCCCAGGTGGGTGGCCGTCTGGGGGAGGGCGGACAGGGCTTGGACCAGGGATGCGGCCGCCAGTGCGGGGCTGCGCCCGGCCTCGGGTTCGGCGGCGTGGCTGGAGGCGCCGCTCAGCGCGATGGTCAGGCCGCGGGAGGCCGCGGCGAAGGGCCCGGCGCGCAGGATCACCGCTCCCAGGGGGTATCCGGGCAGGTTGTGGACGCCCAGGACCACATCGGGCGTCAGGGGCTTGAAGGCCGGATCGTCCAGGACCTGCCGGGCGCCGGCGCCGGTCTCCTCGGCGGGCTGGAACAGCAGGACGGCTCGTCCCCGCACGGGCGGGTTGGCGGCCAATTGGTGCGCCAGGCCCAGCATCATGGTCATGTGGCCGTCGTGGCCGCACTTGTGGGACACCCCGGCGGCCAGGCTGGCGTGCGGCAGATCGGAGCGGTCAGGCAGGGGCAGGGCGTCCATGTCGCAGCGCAAAAGCACCGTAGGCCCGGGATCGCGACCCGCGAACACCGCGGCCAGGCCGTTGCCGCCGGAATCCTGTCCACCCAGCCCCGTGACCAGGTCCGCAGGCTCGCACTTGGCCAGTTCCGCCTGCAAAAATGCGGCGGTCTGTTCTTCCCGGCCGGACATCTCGGCCAGGGTGTGCAGCTTACGGCGCAAGGCAGTCAGCTCTTGCGGCGATGCGGAAGCTCGTGCCATTTCTCCTCTTTCTGCTATATTCTTTTAATAGGCTTTGTTGACCATTATCACTCATAACGGTGCGAGACACAAATCCCGCCCCAGATGAAGGAGGATTTTTTTGACTGCGCAAGGAGACACCCCGGCAGACCTGAACTACACCAAAATCACCGGCAAAGCAGACTTTCCCGCCTGGGCGGACGAAAACAAGGTCGCCCTTTTCTTCCACGAGACCATGGCCCCCTACAACGACTCCCTGGAGGACGTCCAGCGGGCCCTGGACTACGCGCTGGTTCCCGGCAAGGGGCAGGGCGGTTTCGTCATGCTGGTTGATCGCGGCCAGGAGCTGCTCGGCGCGCTGTGCATGCTGAAGACCGGCATGAGCGGGTACATCCCCGAGAACATCCTCCTGTTCGTGACCGTCGATCCCGCCGGTCGCGGCCAGGGCATCGGCGGCCGGCTGATCAAACGCTGCCTCGCCGAGACCACCGGCAGCGTCAAGTTGCACGTCGAGTACGACAACCCGGCCAAGCGCCTGTACGAACGCCTGGGCTTCGACACCAAATACGCCGAGATGCGCTGGACCCCGGAGGCCGGAGCATGAACCGTCTGGTCATCGATCTGAACGCCCTGCACCACAACATCCGGACCGTGGACAAGTGGGTCGTCGCCCACGGCGCGAGCTGGAGCCTGGTGACCAAGGCCATGTGCGGCTTTCCCGACGTGTTGCAGGCCCTGGCGGCCTCGGGCGTGCGCTCCATGGCCGATTCGCGGCTGTCCAACCTGGAGGCCATCCGCGCCCTGGACGAGCCCGTCGAAACCTGGTACCTGCGGTTGCCCCACGTGCCGGCCCTGAAGCACGTGGTGCGCCTGGCCGACGTCTCGCTGAACACGGAATTCGGGATCATCGAGGCCCTGAACCGGGAGGCCGGACGGCAGGGCAAGTTGCACCGCATCATCATCATGGTCGAGCTTGGCGACCTGCGCGAGGGGGTTTTGCCGGGCTCCCTGGTGCCGCTGTACGAGCGGGTCGCCGACCTGGACAACATCGAGGTGCTGGGCATCGGCAGCAACCTGGGCTGCCTCTCGGGCGCCGTGCCCAGCCTCGAAAAATTCAGCCAGCTGGCCATGTTCCACGAGCTGCTGCAGTTGAAGTTCGACCGCCCGCTGCCCCTGATCTCCGGCGGCACCAGTGCGGTGATCCCCTTGCTGCGCGACGGCCTCTTGCCCCGGGAGATCAACCACTTCCGCGTGGGCGAATCGGTGTTCCTGGGCAGCGACCTGGTCCACGGCGATTCCCTGGCCGGTTTGCGCGACGACGCCATCACCCTGGAGGTGGAGGTTGTCGAGGTGAAGGAGAAGAGCCTGTCGCCCCAGGGCGAGACCACCGACATGACGCCCTTCGAGGAATTCGCCGTCCCCAACTACGAACCGGGATCGCGCGGCTATCGCGCGGTGATCACCGTCGGGCAGCTCGACACCGAGGTGCGGGGCCTGACGCCCTTGAACCAGGACTACGAGATTGTGGGCGCCAGCAGCGACCTGACCGTGGTCCACGTGGGGGACAACCCCGACCACCTGGCCCCGGGCAGCATCATCAAGTTCCGCCCCTCGTACGGCGCCCTGGTGCGTCTGATGGCGGGCAAGTACATCGACAAGTTCGTATCGCCCTCGGTGGCGGAGTTCCGCGCTTCACCCATTGCGCGCGATACCGTGGATGTGCCGCATGTGCTGGACGATCTGGACGACCTGGGCTTCGAACAGGGTGAGGCCTGATCGCGGGGGAGGTCATGGTGTCATCTATCCTTGTCGACACCCACTGCCACCTCAACATGCCGCCTTTGGGGGACGATCCCGGCGCGGTCCTGGCGCGCGCCGCCGCTACCGGCGTTATGCAGGTCATCATACCAGCCTACGACCTGGCTTCCTGGAACCCGATCATCTCTCTGGCTGCCACCTATCCCGAGGTGCACGCCGCCCTCGGCCTGCATCCCTGGGTGGCGTTTGAGGAATTGTCACCAAACCCCCACACGTGTGGGGTTTTTGCCATCCAAGATCATCTCGCGGTGGCCATCAAAACGGCCGCGCAGCCCATCGTGGCGGTCGGGGAGATCGGGCTGGATACCAAGGTCAGCCCAGCCGATGGTTATGCCGACCTGCCCAAGCAGCAGGAAGTCCTCGCCGCCCAGCTCGCGCTCGCGGTGGATCTCGACTTGCCGGTGATCCTGCATTGCCGCGGCGCCTTCGAGGAGCTGCTCGCTGAGGTCAACCGCCACGGCGGCAAGCTGCGGGGGGTCATGCACGCCTACAGCCGGGGCATCGAGCTGGCCGAGCGCATCATCACCGCGGGCCTGCATCTGGGTCTGGGCGGCGCGGCGACCCGCGAAAAGGCCAGGGTCCACAAGGCGCTGGCGAGGTTGCCTCTGGACAGGATCGTGCTGGAGACCGATGCTCCGAGCATCGGCCTGGACGGGGTGCTTCCCGAGCAGACCGAGCCTCGTCATGTGCGCGATATCGCCGCGGTGATCGCCACGGCGCGCGGGGAACCTGTGGAACTCATCGCCGAGGTCACGACCAGCAATGCCCACGCCCTCTTCAGACTCCCCCGATAGCCTCTTGATCGCCATCGTCGGCGGCGGCCCCGCCGGCTTCATGGCCGCGATCGCGGCCCGGGAAACCGACCCCGCCTGCGAGGTCACTATCTTCGAGAAATCCGCCCACGTGCTGGGCAAGGTGAAGATCAGCGGCGGGGGCCGCTGCAACATCACCCACGATTGCGACGATGTTCGCCAACTGGCCGACAACTATCCCCGCGGCCAACGCGAGCTCATCGGCCCGTTCACGCGCTTCGGGATCGGCGAGACCATGGCCTGGTTCACCGGCCGCGGCGTGCCCCTGCACACCTACCCCGACGGCTGCATCTTTCCCGAATCCAACAGCAGCGAGACCGTGATCGCGTGCCTGACCGGCGAGGCCCGCAGGCTGGGTGTGGATGTCCGCCTGCGCGCGCCCGTGACGGGGATCACGCAGCAGGAGGGGGGATTCGTGCTGGAAACTCCGGACGGCCCCTTCGCCGCCGACCGGGTGCTCATCGCCACCGGCGGCAAGGCGGTGGCCCCCGACGACCACGGCCCGTACACGCCCTCAGGCGGCTACGCCCTGGCCGCCTCCTTGGGTCACGGCATCATCACGCCGGTGCCCTCGTTGTTCACGTTCACCGTCAAGGATCCGCTGATTGCGGATCTGCCGGGCATCGTCGTGGACCCCGTGCGGATCCGGTCCCGGCTCCTCAAGGGCGTTTCCCCCCAAGAGGGCCCCCTGCTGATCACCCACTGGGGGATCAGCGGCCCGGCCGTCCTGCAGCTTTCGGCGTGGGGGGCGCCCGTCTTTCACGAGGCGGACTACGCGTTCCCCGTCGTGGTGGACTGGCTGCCCCAGCAAGATGCCGAGGAACTGGAGCAGACCATCGAAGCCCAACAGCAAGCCCATCCCGCCAAGAGCATCACCGCCAGCGGCCTGCTGGGTCTCAGCCGCCGCCTGTGGGAGCGGCTGGTCGCCGCAGCGGGCATCCCGGCCGAGCGTTGCTGGGGCGAGCTGGGCCGTAAGCAGCGCGCCGCCCTGATCTGCGCCCTCAAGGCCACCGAGCTGGCCGTCAGCGGCCAGTCCACCTTCAAGGACGAGTTCGTGACCTGCGGCGGCGTGTCCCTGAAAGAGGTCGATCTGCGCACCATGCAGAGCCGCCTGGTGCCGGGCCTTTATTTCGCGGGCGAAGTGCTGGACATCGACGGCGTGACCGGCGGTTTCAACTTCCAGGCGTGCTGGACCACGGGCCACCTGGCAGGGCTCGCCATGGTTTCTGAAATGGGAAAAAATTGAAGGTTGTGCCTCGGAAATTGTGTCTGCCAGGTGAAAGCAATCCCCCACAGGTGTTCCCGTCAGGCATAACCCCTTGTCTCATGGACGGTTGGTCGCGACCTCCTGTCGCTCCGGTCCTCGGCATTCCGGCCCTCCCGCCATCCATGGCTCCCGGGCCTCCATGACGCCATGATACAAGGGGTTATGCCTGCCGGGAACACCTGTGGCGCCATATTCCAGCGCGGCGGACACAATTTCCGAGGCACA
>CAZJGK010000116.1:0-6526 GCA_964545545.1 uncultured Fibrobacteraceae bacterium
GCCACTGCGACAGGTGATCTCGCCTTCACCCTTGAAAACGCCCCCGTCATGCTGCCGTAAAAACGGCATCAGAAGGCCATCCTGCCCCTGGACCTTCAAGCGGGCATCCCTCACAAGCTCGGGGAAATCCTCCCCGGGACCCACGGCGTCGGCCAGGCGGCCTCTACCGATCCGGTACAGGAAATCACTGGGATCGCCCATGGCCCGGGACAGCCCCACCAGGAGTTCCTGCCCCGCGCTGTTGCAATAGACGGTGGCCCCGGTTTCATCGAAGACCCAGATCCCACTGCTGACGGTCTCCAGCACACGGGCGTTGAACAGTCCGATATCGCGGATCCGGTCAAGCATCTGGGCGCCGGCGACCTCTTCGCCCAGCACCACCTGAACAGCCTGTAAAAAAGGCCAAAATCGTTCCCGCACCAGGGAGGCCCGCGCGTCGGTATCAAACAGCAGCAACAGGAAACCCAGCCTTAACCCTTGATGATCCAGGGGAAGGGCGATCACCCTCTGCTGCTCGGAGCCGGGCTCCGGCGGGCGCAGCTCGGCACCGAGTACGCCCCAGTCCATAAGCCGGCCGCCCACTTCGGTCATGGAATCGGGTTCCAGATCCAGCACGACCTTGTCCCAGGAACCATCCTCCCAGCCCCAGGTTTTGCGGGCCTGGAACGCGCCTCCGACCGCTGACTTGAGCACCAGGGTGGCCCCGCCGGCTTCCAGGAATTCCCCCAGCTCGGCCAGGATCCGCCCCAGGACCTCATCCCAGTTGCGAGCCTGGCTCAATTCCCGTCCGAAACGATAAAGGAGGGAGAGTTCCTCCATGTCGTGCGTCAATCTCCGGTTGACGGATTCCAGGGTTTCCTGGGCATGCAGCAGATCTCCGGAATTGCGCGCATACACCTCCCCGAGGGAGTCTTTCATCTGGCGCAGGAGGTCATGGGTTTCTGCGTTGTCGCTGAGAATCAGCTTTTTTTGCTGGCGGCGCGCCAAGCGCTTTTCCGCCCTTATCAGCAGGTTGAGCCAATCACTGCGCTCAAGAGGCAGTTCGAGGGCGTCAAAAAGTCCTTTGCGGAAAAGCCGGACCATCAGGCTGGAATCCAGCCCTCCATGCAGAAGGACCGTCAGAAAAGAAGCTTTGCATCCCCGCAGATCCTCCAGCCACTCTTCCAGGCGATCAGCCCCCTCGGCGCCTGCAAAACCATCCTGGTGCAGGATCACAAGCCGCGAAATCTGGGAATGGTCGACGGAATCTCCCAGCTCCTGCAACCATTTCAATCCTGCCGCAGGATCGGAAAACCCCACACAGTCCAGCGCGCCCAGACCGGTATGGTCGCCCCAGGCTACCGGGCCTACCAATACAGCCCCGCGCGGACAGGGATCAGGAATGTCATGCAGATCTTGATTCATCAGAGTGCAGGTTCCCGGATAAGGTTGGGCCACCAGATTCCGCAACAACTGTAAAGTTATTTACCACACACCTCAATCAAAAAGATAATCGGGAAGAAAAAAATGCGGATCGAGCCATGGGCCCGATCCGCAATCAAATTCCAAAAATCCGCGTCGCTGAGGGGACCGACAGCCGGCATTAGGTCGTCAGTTGACCCACGGCCGCTAACACGGAGGCCAAGCGTGAAGCCACTTTGTCTCTCACCGCCGCCGAATGATAAAACCCGTTGGCCAAGCGTTCCCTGGCGGCGGACACCTTGTCGTGCCGCACATCCGGCAAGGCGGCCAGGGCAGCGCGGCCGGTATCAACGGCTTGTCGCAAATCCACCAATTGCTTTCCCGCAGGGGAAATAATCGCCTGGTCACCGGACTTTTTTAGGGCCTGTGTATTGGGGTCGCCGGCCGGATCCGTAATATCCTTGCTCGGTTCCTGATTATCGGCGTCCCGGGTCTTGCGGAAACTTTCCAGCGCGCTCTGCCGCAGCAAAGCAGATCCCTGAATTTTGTCCATCGCCATGTGTCAACCTGCCTCGATGTCTGTGTTTGATGGGCCCGATGGGCCCTGGCAAGCGGCAACATGCAAGCGGGGTGCCAGGGCTGAAGATCCTTCCAGATCATCCATTCTCGACCCTCAGAGTATCGGCCGCGGGCTCCGAAACTTGAGTTTCAAGTTGGCGCAAAACGTCATCCAGCGGAAACAACCTTTGCCCTTGGCGGCACAACAACCGTGCCCGATCCAGGTGTCCGGCGGCGGCATTCAGCCGCGTAGCATCCGCCCAGCATTGCGCGAGATCAGGGCGGTCTTCCAGGGCCCTTTCCCCCAGCGCCAGGGCTTTTTGAGGTTCCCGGGTCAACAACAAACCAGCCAGGGTCAAGCGGGTTTGATAAAGCTCCGGATGACTTGGGCTGACCTCAAGGGCACGGCGACAAATCTTGCGAGCCTCTTCCCGTCTGCCCTCGGCGACCAGTTGCACGGCCAATTCCGTCAGGAGAACCGGGTCATGGGGATTGCATCGAACTTCCCGGCGCAGAAGCTCCCCATTACGCCGCGTGCGTCGCCTTCGACCGCCGGATCCTTCCAGATGTCCGTAATGATGGATCGCCTGATCTAGGCAAACTTTTTTCAGGCAATGTTTTAAGGTGCTTTGTTCAAGTGTTTCATGAATGACGCCCTCATAGCACAAACCATAACCGGACGGAAAGATGCGGATCTGGCGCCGCAGGAAATATCCCGGTGCGCCGCGGCTGGCGCCACGTTCGTGGTCCATCACCGCCCTGAAACCCAGGGCTTGGCTTTGATCCGTATAATTCCGTTGGTCCAGAACCATGAGACACGGCTTGGACCTGGCCACCTGAGCCCTGAGCGGAGTCTGGTCCGCCGCCAAAATGACCTCATCGCAATCCAGCACGAGGATCCAGGTCCCCCGGCAAGCCTTCAGAGCCAGATTGCGCGCCTGACTAAAATCCTGGCACCATTGCGTGGAAATAACCCGCGCCCCACCCCGTGCGGCCACCCCAACCGATTCATCAATCGAACCGGTATCCACGACCACCGCCTCATCATACAAACCGTGATGATCAGCAAGCAGGGTCTTGAGTAAAGGAGCCTGGTCCCGAACGATGACCGCCAAGCTCAACAATGGCTGAGACATGCCTGAACCCCAATCCGTCGCGGTGACCGGATGCGCCTCCATGGGCCTACATCACCTGCGGTAGCCAGGGACATGCCATTCAAGAAACTCGTCACACCGAGTCAAATCCCCAGACACCCAGTTTCAGGATCCCGGGCTGGATCTGGCCTTCTTCGCTGACGCCTCCCAACCACAGGCGGGGGTCCTCAGATGAAGGGCCGGCCGGATCATGGGCCTGCGGCACCATGGCGGTTAAGCGCTCGGGGTCCAACACCCGCCACATTCCCGATGATCTGATCTCCCCACCAGCGCCGAGGTTCACGAGGGTTTCCGCGAAAGCTTCTTCACCGGCAGGAATCAGGATGTAACGGGCCAACTTCCGTCGCCGGGCCTCACTCAGCAAGGGCAGCACGGCGTCCTGCGCTCCGTCGAATTCCAGCACATAGGAGGGAAAATCCGCGCCTTTGCCACAAAACACGGCGCCGCAAAGGCCGTGATCCACGTCTCTTGAGGATTTTTCGAGGACCAACCCCGTGGTGCCCGGCATAAGGTATAATCGTTTGGCATCGTCAGGATGCCGCACCGTTCGGCAAGGATGGCGTTGATACCAGGCTTGAACAACCTCCAGGTCCGCCTCCGTTACAAGACGCACGTTACCAACCCCGGGCGTGAGCGCCGGCAGCCGCGCCTCGGCCAGGTCCAGATGGAATTCCCATCCGGCAGGAACAAATCCTCGACCGGCATAAATTTCCGGTTGATTGGTCCACAGAACCGCCAGAGGCACATCCTGCTCCTGCAGAAAAGCCAACATGGCATTTTGCAACGCACGGCTGATGCCCTGTCCCCGAAACTCAGCGCGGGTCACCACACTTCCGATTCCGGCCACGGCGATATTTCCATAATTGGTTGTGAATTCACGGATTAGTGTGGCAATGCCACCGGCCATCACACCCTCTGGAGACCTGGCCACCAGGGTACAGGCCCGATTATCGGCGTGCAAAATGAGAGAAAAATCATCCCAAGCATGGGTTTTTGCACGATGTGGCCTGATCTCTGCATCGACCAGGGCAAGGAACTCGGTATGTTCTGCAGGTGTGGGCGTGTCGATTTGCATGGTTGGGCTTCCGACCGGGCCATTTGCAAGTTCACGGACAGAAATCAGCCTAAAGGCCGCCGGTATCCTGGGCAAGCTGCAATTGATTCAAAGCAGGCGGAATGTCTCGGGAAGGATACCTGAACAAGCTGCCGAATTCAGGGAGGACAGGATTATGGGATTGCGGATCAACACCAATGTGGCATCGTTGAATGCCCAGCGTCACCTTTATGACACGACCACCAAATTTCAAAAATCGATGGAACGGCTGAGCTCCGGCATGCGCATCAATCGCGCCGGGGACGACGCCGCCGGTCTGGCCATCAGCGAGGGTTTGAGATCAGACATCCGGGCCTTGCAACAGGCCAGCCGCAACGCCGCCGACGGTGTTTCCATGGTGCAGACTGCGGAAGGATCCTTGGACGAGGTCAACAACATCCTGCTTCGTCTGAGGGAACTCGGTCAGCAGGCCGCCACCGAAACCCTGGGCGAGCAAGAGCGTGGTTATCTGGACGAGGAATTTCAGTCGTTGCTGGACGAGATTGACCGCATCAGTTCTACGGCGGAGTTCAATGGTACCAAATTGCTGGACGGCACCGCCGCCATCTTGAAAGTGCAGGTTGGCATCGGAACCGACCCCACCACCAGCACGGTGCCCATCGACCTCACCCAGGCCATGACGACATCGGACCTTGGCATGACCGCCGGCACCATCAGCATTGCCGGCACCAACGGCAGCAACGCCCTGGCCGCCATTGGCCAGGTCATGGCCGCAACCGCCACCGTGAGTTCCGTGCGCGCCGGGTTCGGTACGGCCCAGAATCGATTCGAAACCTCCATCCGGAATATCGGCATGACCGCCGAGAACCTTTCGGCTGCCAACAGCCGTATTCGCGACGTGGATGTGGCCTTGGAGACCTCCAACATGACCAGTCTGCAGATTCTGCAGCAGGCCGGAGTTTCCATCCTCACCCAGGCCAACAGCACCTCGCAGCTGGCGCTCAACCTGCTGCAACGATAACGCAGGCAGGGAAGGATCCCAGCCCGCTGAAACAATTGCAGTTTGGGCCGGAAATCCTCCGGGATTTCCGGCCCTCTCCCCTTGTTGAAAATTATTCAAAATTTTTCTAAAGCCCCGCCACCAGGATCCGATATCCCGTTCGTGCCGCGCAGCAAGCTCGGGGAAAGGACTCCCCGGCATCACCCTGCCGGACCGAGAAAAGTGGGTCCATCCCCGGACCACCAATGAACCCGAAGCGTTTTCAAGGAGGAAAACCATGGGAATCCGGATCAACACGAACATCAGTTCCATCAACACCCAGCGCCACCTGCTCAATTCCACCACCATGTTCGCCAAGAGCATGGAGAAATTGAGCTCGGGTCTGCGCATCAACCGTGCGGGCGACGACGCCGCCGGTCTGGCCATCAGCGAAGGCTTGAAGTCCGACCTGCGCGCCCTGGACCAGGCGTCCCGCAACGCCGGCGACGGCATCTCCCTGGTGCAAACCGGTGAAGGCAGCCTCGACGAGGTCTCCAACATCCTGCTGCGGATGAAGGAATTGACCGAGCAGTCCCTCAACGGAACCCTGGGCAACACCGAGCGGGGCTACCTGAACTCCGAGTTCACGAGCCTCAAGAGCGAGATTGACCGGATCAGCGACTCCACCGAGTTCAACGGCGTCAAGCTGCTGGACGGCACCGGCGGCACGGTCGGGATCCAGGTCGGCATCGGCACGGCCGCTACGGACCAGGTCAGCGTCGACCTGAGCAATGACACCGACTCCGCCGGTATCGGTGTGTCCGGAAGCATCGAGACTTCCACCAACGCCACCACGGCCATGAGTCAGATCGATGACGCCATTGCCTCGGTGACCAGCACCCGGTCAAGTTTCGGCGCCATCCAGAATCGTCTGGAGAGTTCCATCCGGAACATCAACCTGCAGAGCGAGAACCTGTCGGCTGCCAACAGCCGGATCCGGGACGTGGACGTGGCGAAGGAGACTTCGACCTTGACCAGTTACCAGATCCTGCAACAGGCCGGCATTTCCATGCTGACGCAGGCCAAGCAATCCCAGGGTCTGGCCCTGGCTTTGTTCCAGTAGGGTCGAATCCGTGACAAGGCGGGTGGAGGTCTTGACCTTCACCCGCTTTTTTTGTGGTAATAAAATATTCCTAAAGTGTTTTTTAATTCTGCCGATCTTTTTTGATGCGTAGGGGGTATTCGCCCCTACCCTGTCCAGCCAGGAAGGCATTATTGGGCAGGCCCAAAGAATCCCGTCATTTTCAAGGAGGAAAACCATGGGCATCCGGATCAACACGAACATCAGTTCCATCAACACCCAGCGCCACCTGCTCAATT
>CAZJGK010000116.1:6626-7012 GCA_964545545.1 uncultured Fibrobacteraceae bacterium
TCGGCGCCATCCAGAATCGTCTGGAGAGTTCCATCCGGAACATCAACCTGCAGAGTGAGAACCTGGCCGCTGCCAACAGCCGGATCCGGGACGTGGACGTGGCGAAGGAAACTTCGACCTTGACCAGCTACCAGATCCTGCAACAGGCCGGCATTTCCATGCTGACGCAGGCCAAGCAGTCCCAGGGTCTGGCCCTGGCTTTGTTCCAGTAGGGGCGATTCATGGTGGGGGCCTGCTGGCCCCCACCGCAAACCGGAGGTGGCAACATGGCCGCCATCAGCAACATCACAGGGATTCAAGGTCGAGTAACACCGCAAATTCCGGCTGCGCCAAAAACTTCTGGTGCCGGGGCCCCAAACGCAGGCGGATCGACGCCGTTGCCTGGG
>CAZJGK010000117.1:0-7001 GCA_964545545.1 uncultured Fibrobacteraceae bacterium
ATCACGGGGACTGGATCGCTTTCTTGCCGAACTGGGCCGCACCGATGACATTGATGCCATACAGGCCTTTCCGCCTGAAGCTGCGCGGCCCGAGATGGTCTCCCTCGACGATCTTTTGGCCGAAGAGGAACACAGGTCGGGTTTTCACGCCGCCGACGACGACAAGGAATGGTCCTTCGGGATTGATCCCGAGGATCACCTTAATTGATCCCGGCCGGCTGGAGGTTTCCTTTTGAGCGCCGATACCATGCAGTGTCTGGTCTACGACAAGGCCAGCATGCCCTGGAAATCCACCCGGGGGTTCAGCAAGCGCGATCTTCCGCAGCCTCAGCTGGATGAATCACGCAATCCCGGGGATTCGGAAGCCGTCCTGATCAAGGTGGTTTTCGCCGGCTTCTGCGGCAGTGACCGCGGGATCTGGAACCGGACGGCCTTCCAGGGAATGATTTTCGACAGCCTCAAGCACGAGCACAAGACCACCCGGATCATCGGCCACGAAATGGTGGGGGAAATCGTGGCCACCGGATCCCGTGTCCAGTCCCGCTGGGGATTAGGCCTCAAGGACATCGTCTCCACCGAAAGCCACATCATCTGCGGCACCTGCTACCAGTGCCGGATCGGTCAGACCCACATCTGCAGCCAGGACGTCATAATCGGCATCGGCCGCGACGGCTGCTTTGCGGAATATATCAAGTTGCCGGCCAACGTCCTGTGGCCCACCGACCCGCGCAAGATCGGCATGAAGGTTGCCGCCCTGCAGGAGCCCTTCGGTAATGCCGTCCACGCCTGCACCGTGGCCGACCTGCGGGGTAAGACCGTGGCCATTTTCGGCTGCGGCACCATCGGCCTGTTCGCCATCATGGTCGCCCGCGCCCTCGGCGCCACCCGTGTGATCGGTGTCGAGCCGAAACCCGCCAACCGGGAAATGGCCCTCCAGCTGGGTGCCGACGAGGTCTTTCCCGTCTCGGTCGATCCGGATCATCCTCATTCCTGGGCCGCGAACAAGCAAACCGTCGCCAGGGTGCGTGAGGCCTGCCGGGGCATCGGCGCAGACGTGTCCATGGACATGGCCGGATTCAACTCCAGCGTCAACAACGCCATCCAGTCGACGCGGCGCGGCGGTGAAGTCATTCTTTTCGGTCTCAAGCAAGGCAACTTCCACATCCAGGCTTTCGACCGGGTCATCGTCAACGGTCTGACTTTGCACAGCGTCATCGGTCGCCGTATTTTCGAAACCTGGTATATTACCCGGAACCTGCTCGAAGATCGTAGCAACGGTATACAGGACAGCATCCACGACATCATTCTCGGCGGCGGCGATGAAGCGATCGTCCACATCGAGGATTTTGATCCGGTGACTTTCGATGAAACCCTGGCCGCCTGGCCCAAGCCCCTGCTTCAATTTTGAGCCCTGCGCCCCTGAAAAGAGGAGACCCGCCATGCGCATCACCATCGAATACTGCCAGGTTTGAAACTACCACCCCCGTGCCGCCGGTCTGGCGGATTCCATCAGGAACAGGTTCTCGCTCGAGGTGGAATTGAACCCCTCCAGCGGGGGCGTTTTCGAGGTGGCCATCGACGGTGAGCTGGTCTTCAGCAAGAAAGCGCTTGACCGTTTCCCGACCGATGAAGAAATCCTGGGCATGATTTCCGACCGACAACCCTGACCAGAAACAGGTCTTGATAAAAAAATGAGCCCCCTCACAACGCGGTCGGTCAAGGGGGTAGACCGATAGCCGCGCTGGAGGGGGTCTGCATTGCTGAGATCATACCGATCGCGGCGGTTTTAGTTCCCTCGATTCACATGTTTTTTTAAAAGACGGACGCCAGATCCGGCAGTTTGAGTTGCCGCCACAGACCGGGTGCCACCGTGAAGCGAACGGTCCCTTCCTGGGTCGTCAACGGACGCGTGAAACCTCCGGGGCCCACCCGTTCCAGCAAAGCCGGGCAGACCGTTTCCAGCAAGACGACATGGGTTGCCTCATCCAACACCTTGACGGTGACCCACTGCTGGGGATCAAGTTGCAGAGTCCAGTCCAGGTCCGCATGGAGGTCTCCGTCCCCGGTCTCCGCGCGCTCGGCTGGCGCCAAGGCCTGGCGCAGGGGTTTCCTGTCACCCGGCTGAACCTGGAGTTCCATGACCAGCGACCGAGCTCCCGGATCCTGTCCCAGCATGATCGTGGCTCCGGTCATCCTGACCGTCAAAGGGCTGGACATGGTCGCCAGCAGGTTGGACGCCATGGCGACCTGTGCCAGGCATACGGGGTTGTCCCTGAAGGCCAGGACATAACGATCCAGAAGATCCAGCGCCGAGGTGTGCAGGTCCAGCCAGGTCGCCGTCCAGTCCTCGTTGGCCGCCGCCTGGGCTCTGACGGCTGCGCTGCCGTCAATCATTTCATTCCAGGCAGAAGCGAAGGACACCAAATCTCCCCGCTCGGCAGCACCATAGGTTTCCGCCAGGTGGGCCCCCCAGCGGGACAGAAAGGGATCCGTGATTTCACCGGCGTAGGACCGCCAGGTATCCGGGTTGCGATCGGTGGCCATGACGCCGTAGAATTCGACTATCTCCATGGCTCCCGCCTGGGTGGTCAGATGTTCCGGCCAAGATCTGGGAGGGATTCCCCGATCCAGCGAAGGCCTCAGGGCTTCAAAACGCAAACGGCCCAGCACATCGTCGAAAACCATCGGATCAAACGCCACGGCGGGATTGGCGTGCAGATGGAGCCAGAACTCCGGTTCAGCGGCCGCGCGCGAGGCCGCCTGGCCTATATCTTCCAGCAGGGAATAGATCTCCACCGTTCCTGCCACCACCGCAGGAGCCTGTCCCTGGCCGAACATGCCCGCCATCCGGCGCAGGGTCGGCAACTGGGTGCGGACTGTGACCGCCGGCCAGGTCCCCTCTTGCCAACCCTGGCCAAAAGGCACCTGGAGCGATTCCGGAGTATGTTCCGCGTCCTTGAGACGGCACAGGGCGAAGGCACAGTTCCGGTAGGCGCGGGTCACAGGACTGGCGGCGGGAGAGACCAGGTTGGCGGCGGACTTCAACTCCTGCTGCCAGGGCCTGCTCCAGGAAGTTGCCCGGAACAGGTCCACGAGTTGGGTCATGGCTTCTGCCTGCCCCATCGCCTGTTTCAGCTGGTCAGCCAATCCCTGGATATCCAGGGTCGAGGTGCCCTCCCAACGGAAATTGACATGTTCCGTGGCCAGGGAATCGTATCTGGCACTCAACTGGGAGTCCCCGATAGTTCCCAAATCCCTCCAGCAGACCCCGGTGGCCAGGGAATACCAGGCCAATTCCAGCCGGACCAGATCCCGATCCAGATCATGCCCCTCCTGGGACAGGGCATCCAGACGCCGCACTTCACGGCCGGGTTGCCCACCTTGCTGGATTCCCTTTTTGACAACCGCAAGGTAGGTTTCAATCTGCCTGGCCAGGGGTTCTCCCGCCCTTTTGTCGAGGGCGGAAAGCGCAGCCAGCCGCGCCTTGTCTTCCTTCTGGTTCTGACTCCCGCGACCCGACAGGTATTCCACGAGGGTTTCGTCATAGGATCGGGAGACATCCACCACCGACAACAGGGGCGAGCTGGCCGTGGACACCGAAATTTCCTGGGATCCCCAAACGACCCGGTGTTTCAATTCCGCCAGGGACCAACCTGGTATCAGCCCCGCTCCCCAGCCCAAAATGCCCGCCAACAGGACAACCAATGCGGAAAGTACTTTGCGGGGGATTTTCCGGGTGCGTCGTGAATCGGCCAGGGTGATATTCCGGAGTTTGCGCCGTTCGAGAACAACGCGGGATCGTTTGGGCGCCGGTGATTTCTTGGTCTCGAGTCCCCCGATCACGGGCTTTTGCCCCTGAAAGGAACTCGGTTTGCCGGACATTGCCTGCGGGCAAGCCCCGGGCGCCAATCTCTCCGGCATGGTCTGCCCCGCGGGTCGGGACTTGGCTTTGACACCCGGCTGGAAGGCGTTGTGGCTGGTCAGTTCTTCAAGTCCCCGTTGATCCCCTGCGGCCAGACAATCCCGCACAGACCGGATATAGGCGGCGCCGCTCTCTACCAGATCGTCATCCATGAGATTCAGGACCCGGCGTTTCCAGTCAACGATGGATCCTCCCGGCTGACGGACCGCAGCCAGGGTCCACGCCCAGGGTTCGGTCGGACTGAAGGAGGTGAACCTCAACCTCACCCTGGCGTGTTGCGGCATGGCCATCACCATCAAGGCCAATATGCGGTCACAAACGGAATTGGGAGCATCCAGGGGCAGATGGAGTTTCCCCCGCACCAGGAACTGCTGCAAGCCCTCGGCCACCAAGGCTATGGAATCAGCATCGATAGCCCGGCCCATGCTCTCTGCAGAAAAAGGCGCGGGCGGGGAGGGGAACCCCTCCAGGCCTGATTCGGCAAGAAAACGGAAAGGGTTATATCCGCACAGTTTATACTCGGCAGCCGGCACCAGAAAACACTTGTGCCGAATCTCCTGCTCACACCAGGTTACCGTCACCGCATACAGTTTTTCCGCGTCGCTTTCCTGAAGGTCCTTCAGCGGAAATGTCGAGACCACCGGTGCGGTCAATCCCGTCCGGGTGGCTGCGGACCATCCTTCATGGGCCGCGGCCACCTGTTCGTACAAATGACTGGACAACCGGCCGTCGATTTCGACGGCCTGGGGCTTTCCACCCGCAACTCCGGGATCAGTCACAAAATCCATGGTATGGAATACGGCCATGGGTCAATCCTCTCAAAACGGTGGCTTTTGCATTATAATTCGGCAATTATTGGTACAACTGAAGAAAAAAGTGCCCGCTGCATGGCACCGGGCACATAGGCAAGACCCTGAGAATTCAGGTTTTAAAGGCTCAAACTTTCCTTTCCCGCCCCAACCGCTTGACCTTGTCCACATTGCCGGAAGAGACGGCCGCGGGATGTTCATGCTCGAACATTTCCTTGGGCATCTTCCCGGTCAGCCACGAGGGGTTCATGGGATACGCGTGGGGATTGAAAATCACCCCGTACATATGCCAAACCAGGATGGCAAGGAAAGCCAGCCACGCCTCGTAATAGTGGATCACATGCAAGATATCGACGATTTCCTTACCGGTGTACTGGACAATGTACCGCTCGAACCAGAGCGAGGCACCGGTGATCACCATGACCACCGTTCCCCAGATCAGGGCCCAGTACTCGGCCTTCTCCACGAAGGAGAAACGACGCATTTCCGGCACCTTGTTGGTCATCCCAAGGTTGTATTTGAACATGCCCAAGGCCTGCTTAGCATCCTCAAGGCCGGGCGCCATATCCTTCAGGAAAATCCGGCCCTTGTTGGTCATCAGGAATCCCAGGTGCCAAAAAGAGCCAAAGACCATGACCCCGGCGGCGATGCGGTGAATCAGCCCGCGAACATGGGCTCCGCCGGAATGCCCGAAAATCAGGTGCGCCCACCAGGCATCGTAGAAACGCAAGGCGAAACCGCTCAACACCAGCACGGAGAAGGAAATGGCCAGCACCGCATGCTGGAGAACCTCGTCGACCTCCATCCGGCGCACCTGTTGCTTGGCCAGCACGTTGCGCACCTGGCGCAGCCAATCAATCACGCAATAGAAGAACATGCCGCCGATGACCAGAGCGATCAAGACCTGATAGATTCTCTTGAAGATGAACGGCGAGCCTGAGGAATCCGCGGCAAGCGGCGCATGAATCTTGGTTTCCGTGGCCATCGCCTCGTTGATCCCCTCATGGCATCGGCCGCACGTCTTGGCCAGGTTGGCCGGATTGACCGAGGACTCAGGATCGCTCGAGGGTAAGATCAGGTGGGCGCCATGGCACGAGGCGCAGTTGGCGACCTTGGTGTCGCCGTTCTGGCTCTTGAGCCCATGATACGAATCCAGGAAGGAGGACGGCGTGCCTGACGGCAGCATGTACCTCTCGTTCAGGTTTGCGGAATCATGGCAGGGGGTACAGGTGGATTCGGCAATCCGGTAGGGACTGACCGGGGAACGGGGATCCGAGATCGGCAAGATGCCGTGCTCCCCATGACAGTGGGTGCAGGTCGGGGCGCGGACCTCCCCCTCGGCGACCAGCTGGCCGTGGATTCCCTTATCGTATTCCTGCTCGATTGTCTGATGGCAATGACCACAAGTCTTGGCGATGTTGAAGTAGTTGATGCTCGCTTTCGTATTACCGGGGCCCAGGATCTGGTGGGCACTGCCTGCGGTGCCGTGGCAATCGACACAGGTCGCAGCCGAGGATTTGACTCCCGGCAATTCACGGCCGTGGATGCCCTGGCGGTAAACTTCCACCGGATGCTTGAACCGGATGCCGACCTTGTCCAGAAATGCCTGGTTCTCATGGCATTTGGCACAGGTTCCCGGCAGGTTTTGCGGACTGACGGTGGCCTGGTCATTACTCGGGGACAGAATATGGTGGGTGCCGTGGCAGTCCCAGCAAGCGGGAACGTAGGGTGATTTGCCCACCATTCCCATACCGTGCTGCACATAGTCCGCGGCCACATCACCGTGACAATCCCCACAGGCAGGAGGGCCGATTTCAATGTCATAATGGGGCAATTCCGTAATCCCGGTGTGACAATCGGTGCAGGCCAAATCTTCGAGAATGCTGCCGGCAAATTCCTTCACGTCCACCACGGGACCATCACCATCGGGATCACCGTGGCAATCCAGGCAATCTGCATCCGGGAAATCTTTGGCCCAGGCGGAAGCGGCGCTTAAAGTCAAAAGCAATCCCATCACGAGAACCAGCAGGGATCTTCTGGACATCGTTCATCGCCCTTCCGACGGTTGGAACAATCGGTGCTGCAGGAAATCTACAGGTACTCACCATAACCGAGAACCAAGGCCGGCGGGAAGTGTTACCCGAGGACCAATTCAAGGCCTTAACTTGTCACAAATCTAGATAATACAAACTAAATCACAAGAACAATATAAATGTAACTTCTATATATTGAATAGTTTAAACCATATTATTTCAATGGGTTTTGGACCC
>CAZJGK010000118.1:0-1460 GCA_964545545.1 uncultured Fibrobacteraceae bacterium
CAGCAGGCGCGGGATCTGGATGCCAACTTGGCGCGGATTCCCTTCCACATGGGGTGTTGCCTGCATAAGCTGGGGCGTTTCCAGGAGGCCCGGGCACAGCTGGAGCAGGCTATCGAGTCCTTCCCCGAGGATAGCCGTGTCCATTACCAGTTGGCGCTGACATGTGACTCCCTGGGGCTGCATCCCCAGGCCAGGGTTCATTACGGTCAGGCCAGTTCGCGCCGGACCGGCTAAATCTTGATGGACCGTTTTTGCAATTTTCCCGAAAGGTCGCGACGTGACGGAATTTTTCAACATGCTTGTGCTGGCGGTGGTCCAGGGCCTGACGGAGTTTCTTCCGGTCAGCAGTTCCGGGCACCTGGTGCTTCTGCAACATTTTCTGTCCACACGTGAGGGAGACCTCTTTTTTGATGTGGTCCTGCATGCGGGCACGTTGTTTTCCGTGCTCGTCGTCTACCGCCGGGAGCTGATCCGGCTGCTCAAGCTGGACAGGGATTCCCTGCAGTACATCCTGGCACTCGGCGTGGCCACCGTCCCGGCGGTTTTCGTCGGTCTGCTCGCCCAGGACCTGGTGGACCACCTGTTCGGCGCGCCGCGGTTGGCCAGTCTGGGCCTCGTTTTTACGGGGCTTGTCCTGCTGTCAACTCGTTTGGCCAAGCAGGGAAGCGATGATCCGCAGAGTGAGTGGGCGCCCCGCCCGGTGCCACTGGCCAAGGCCTGGGCCATCGGTATGGCCCAGGCCTTGGCCATCTGCCCGGGGATCAGCCGTTCGGGCTCGACAATTGCCGCGTCACTCTGGTTGGGACTGCCGCGACGCGAGGCCACACGGTTCAGTTTCCTGCTGGCTATTCCCGCCATTGGCGGCGCTTTGGTGCTGAGCCTGATCCAGGGGGGGCAGGTATCGGGAGTTGGTTGGGGCACCCTGCTGCTGATGGCGCTGGTGTCGTTTCTGGTGGGACTGTTGGCCATTCGAATGACGGCCTTGGCGGTGGTCCGGGACCACTTCTGGAAGTTCAGTATTTACTGTCTGATGATCGGAATCGTGGCCTGGGTGATCCTGTCCTGAATCAGAGCGGAACCGTCTGCAAGATGTGTTGCAGCGTTGCGGTCACGCGGGGTTCGTCAAAGGGTTTGATGAGGAAGTCGCGGGCGCCGGCCTTGATGGCCGACAGGACCTGGTTCCGCTGCCCCAGGGGGGTGATCATGACGACCAGTGCCTGCGGGTCGATGGTCAGGATTTCAGCCAGGGTTTCCAGGCTGTCGGTGTCCGGCAGGGTGGTGTCCAGCAGCACGATGTCCGGTTGCAGGCGCCGGAATTCCTTTATGGCCTGGACACCATCGGCGGCCTCCGCCACGACATTCAATCCCATTTCTTCGAGGATATCCCTGAGCATGGTCCGCATGAATCCTGCGTCGTCTACGATGAGTACGGTGTTGCTCAAGGCGAGAACCTCCACAAA
>CAZJGK010000118.1:1560-6956 GCA_964545545.1 uncultured Fibrobacteraceae bacterium
GTCGGACCGGACTCAGCTGCAGCAGATCGATGTCACGGTCTACAACCACAATTTGGCTCTGGTGAGGGAGATCCGCCGGATCGACCTGCCTCGCGGCGACTTCACCCTGGAGTATCGTGATGTGCCTTCTTCCATCCAGCCGACAACCCTGCTGGCCAGCGCGGATAAGGACGCGGGTCTGGTCCTGTATGACCAGAACTACGAGTACGATCTGATGACTCCGGAAAAAATCCTGCAGAAGTACGTGGGCCGGGACATTTCCTGGATTCAGGAGGACGGTTCCCGGATCGAAGGCCGCTTGCTGGGCGTCAACGGCAAGCCGGTCTTTCAGGTGGGGGGTGAAATCCAGTTCGAAGTGCCGGGCCGTATGGTGTTGCCCGAAATGCCGGCCAATCTGCGCGCGCAGCCGACCCTGGTCTGGAATGCCCATGCGGACAAGGCCGGAATGGCCCGGGTGGAAACCTCCTACCTGACCAGCGGCATGAACTGGAACTGTGATTACGTCCTGCAGCTTGACAAGGCGGGCAAGACCGCCGGCCTGCAGGCCTGGGTCAGCGTCGTCAACAGCTGCGGGGCCAGTTTCCAGGGGGCGCACCTTTTGCTGGTGGCCGGAGATATTCATCGGGCGACCCCCGACCGGAATGTCATGATGGCCATGGGTGACAGTGAAGTGAACAAGTCTATCGCGCCGCCGCGGTTTCAGCAGGAAAGCCTCTACGATTACCACCTGTACACCCTGGATCGCCCCGCCGACCTGAAGGATCAGCAGACCAAGCAGATCTCGCTGTTCGAACGCGCGGGGATCCCCGTGACCCGCATCTACCGCCTGGAGGGCGCGGCCCGCTATTTCAGGGGCCTGGCGAATTATAATACCGAGGACAAGGTCAATGTCCTGTACAGCTTTGATAATGACCGGGACAGCGGTCTGGGGCTGCCCATGCCCAAGGGCGTGGTCCGTATCTACGGCCTCTCTTCTGCGGGCGGCAGACAATTGCTGGGCGAGGACAGCATCGACCACACGCCGCAGGACGAGACCATCGAATTGACGGCCGGAACCGCTTTCGACATCGTGGCTGAACGCGTCCGGCTTAAGTACGAGAAGGTCTCCGACCGGGTGAGTCACACCACCTTCCGCATCACCCTGCGCAACCACAAGGACGAGGACATCGCCGTGGATGTGCGCGAACCGGTGGGCGGTCAGTGGGAAGTCCTGGATAGTTCGTTCCCGGTCAAGCGGATCAGCGCCACCGAGATGGCCTTCACCGTGCCGGTGAAGGCGCACAAGGAGTCCGTGTTGACCTACAGGGTGGAGGTCACCTACTAACGGGAATCAGGATTGGCTGCGCAGCTGCTGCAGCCGGCGGCGCAGACGCGCGTCGGAGGGCCGGAGGGCCACGGCTTTGGCAAAGGCGGCGATCGCCCCGGGGCGGTCGCCGCTTTTCAAACGGGCGGTGCCCAGGTTGGCCCAGGCCTGGTAGTTGTCGGCATCGACTTGCAGGGATTTGCGGAACCACTGCTCAGCGGCGCGCGGATTCCCCCTGCCCAGGGCGCAGACTCCGGCGTTGAGCGCCGAGCCGGCCATCCGGGGGTTGGTCGCAAAGGCCTGGGCGAAGCATTTCTCGGCAGCGGGGAAATCCTTTGCGGCCAGCTCCAGATTGCCCAGGTTATGCAGGAGTACGGGATGATCGGGCCGATCCTTAAGTCCCTGGCGCAAAGCGGCGGCCGCCGGATCGGTGTTCCCGGCCAGGAGCGACAGCCGGGCTGCCGCCAGGTAAACGTCGGCCCTGCGGGTCCTGGCGGTGACCATTGCGGCCTGTTGCCGGGTCGAATCCACCGCCGCCATCAGGATGGATTCCGGCATCTTGCGCCCGCTCCGGTTGTCCGTTCGCACCCACAGAATTCCGCCGGGGCCCGCGGTTTCCACGGACCAACGCTCACTGGCGATCAGCAACCCGGCCAGCTGGTCGGTGGTTCCACTGCCCAGGGCCAGGCAAACCGCCGTTACGGAGTACTTGTCCAGCAGATCCAGGGCGTCCGCCGACCCAGACTTGATGCGGTTGTAGACCTTCCAGGCTGCGGGAGGATAGGCCTCCGTGCGGCCGTCAATGAACAGACGGCTGGAGGTGTTGCCCAGCAGATAGGCGGCAGCGTCGAGGTTGGCAAAAACCCGGTCTCGGGGTTGGTCGTCAAGGGCACGGGCGGCCGCTGCAGGATAGTGGGCCGGGGTCAGGCCCGTCCCGAAACGTCGTCCCACCCCTTCGTGCAGGTAAAAGGAATCGGTCACGATCCGGGGCCAGAAAGTGCCGACCAGAACCAGAACCAGGACCACGGGCAACCAGGGTTCAACCGTGCGCCAAGGCTTGGCTAACCTACCAACCGGCCAAAGGTGGGCAGGATTACCCCAGGGGCCCCGGTGCAGCAGGACGAAAGTCACGGCCATGAAACCCAAATTGCGCTGGTTGCTCCAGGCGGCCAGGGCGGCCGCCAAAAACAGGAATGTGCGCAGCAGGTTGGGACGCGGCCACGACAGGGCGATGCGCAGGAGACCCCAGGCCAGGCAGATTTTGAAGAGGATAATGGTCCAGGCCAGACTGTGGGGAGAACTGGCCAAAGGGACAAGCTCGCTGATGGTATGCTTCAGGTCGGGGCCGTCTCCGGAAAATTGATTCAACACGGTCAGGGGATAGGTCCAGCCGCGCCAGCCCGCAGGAGTCAAACCCAGCGCCGCCCAACTCAGCAAAAGCGTCCAGGCCCACCGGGAGCGAGGGAGGCGACCGCTTTGACCGTCCAGTTTCTTCTGTGCCGGGTTCAACAACCCCGCCAGGAGCAGGATCCCCGGGCCGAGGATGGCGAAACCATGGAATTGGGCCCACAGCAGGCTCAACCAGAAAATTCCCCCGCAGGGGGTGCGAGGTTCAAGAATCAAGCGCAACGCTGGGCGTTGACCGGGTCTGGATTTCAGGCAGTTCTCGGCCAACGGGACGGCGGCCGCCAGCAGGAGATAGGAAATGAGTTCGGGGCGCATGGTCATCCGGGGCCACATCAAACCCAGCCCCAGCATCAGGGCTGCGGCCAACCATGCCGGCCGGACGCTTGTCTGGTCATGGTTCCGGAACCGTGACAGCGGTCGGCCCAGGATGAATACCAGGAACAGGATCAGAGCGATCCGCAGGGCGTTCCACGCTCCCGCCAGGCTCTGGGCGGGGGTGTTAACGGCCTTGTTCAGGGCCAGCGCGGCCTTGCCGACACCGGCGACCAGGACCTGGAACAGCCATTCATGATCGACCCAGGGGCGATCGGGGGTCGTAAAACCGTAATGATTGGTCCGGGGCAGATGCCCAGCCAAAATGTCCTGGCCCGCACGCCAGTGGAACCAGATATCAAGGTCGCCCAGGGAGTGGGAGGCCAGCAGGAAGGCGGAAACAAGCACGAACGCCAGCAGCAGGCCTTTGAGCAGATTTTTCATCCTTGCTCGATACCTTCCCGCCAGGGCCAGGCGCAATGGGGCAGCGATTCAATCATCCCGGTCTCCAACGGGCTCAATCTATCACCCCAAGGAATCATGGGGAACATCAAATATCTTTTTGACAAACTGACCCGGGTTGCAGGGGCACATTTTGCCAATTTGTCAAAACCGGGAAATAATGGAGACTGGACAAATTAAACCAAGTTTAAATCGATTTTTAATGTGTTGTAATTTATACGGTTACGGTGGTGATGAAATAATAAAGAAATGTCTAATATATGGTACGGGAATTGTTATAAGAGGGCATCGCTCACCCCACCGGAACCGGATTTCTAGGGGGCAGCAAAGACTCCTGGAAAGGATGGTTATCATGGCCAAGGTTGGAAAAACTCCCGCAGCCCGTAAGGTCGCCGGGGCGCCTAAAGCTGCGCGCAGCAGCAGGGTTGCTCGCACGAAAAAGCCGACCAAGGTTGCCCGGAGTTCCAATTCAAGGACCAATGTGCCTGCCGCCCAATTGATGAGCAATCTGGACCTTTACTTCCAGGAAGTGAAGGCCTATTCCTTGTTGACCAGGGCTGAAGAATGCGAATTGGCCCGCGGTATTCATAGCAACGACAACGTGAGCCTCCACAAGCTGGTCAAGGCCAATCTGCGCTTCGTGGTGTCCATCGCCAAGGAATATGCGCACTACGGTGTGCCTCTGGAAGATTTGATCAACGAGGGCAATTTGGGCCTGCTCAAGGCCGCCCAGCGTTTTGATGAGACCCGTGGCTACAAATTCATTTCCTACGCCGTGTGGTGGATTCGGCAGTCGATCCTCGCTTCACTGGCCAATCACAGCAAGATCGTGCGGATGCCTCTGAACCGGGCCCGGGTCCTGAACCAGATCAAGAAGGCCAGCGGCGAACTCCAGCAGAAATTGCGCCGTAAGCCCGAACCCGAAGAGATCGCCGCCAAACTGGGGTTGTCCCTCGACGAGGTCAAGGACACCCTGCCTTTGATGCAGGACAACTTCTTCCTCGATGATTTTGTGGGCAACGACGAAGACAGCACCTATCTGGATTTTCTGGAAGACACCACCAGCGAAGGTCCTGACTGCAAGGTCATGGATGATGACCTGAACCGGAGCATTGACCGTATGCTGGGTGATCTGAAAATTCGTGAGGCCAAGGTCCTGCGGCTTTATTACGGGCTTGGCAGCGACCGGGAAATGACCCTGGAGGAGATCGGGCGGATCATGGGGCTGACCCGTGAGCGGATTCGCCAGATCAAGGAAGAGGCCTTCGAGAAGATTCGCAGCAGCAAGACGTTCCGCTACATGCATGACTATGCGGATGAAGCCACCATCTAGGGTGATTTTCCTACTGCGGACATGGTGACGGCCCCGGGGTTTCCCGGGGCCGTTTTTTTTTGCAAGGCAGGCCCGTTAGCCGAGGTTTATTTCCCGCGCGGCGACCTTTCCTGCCGTGGTTTCCCGCAAACGAACGGCAAAAGCCTGGCAGCTGGAGTTCGGCAGCCAGATTCGCCAGCTGATTTCCTCGGCATAGGCTTCTTCCCTGATTTCACCCTGGCCCAGCTGGAGGATGTGATCCAGGGTCTTGCGCAGGGTGTAGGGGAAGTCCAACTTGAATTCCCGACCCAGCATGACGATCCTGGTGCCCGCTTTGGCCACGGCGGCTTCCGCCGCTTCGCCGTAGGCGCGGGACAGGCCTCCGGTCCCCAGTTTGATGCCCCCGAAATATCGGACCACGACCACCGCCGCATCGCTGACCTTGAATTTGCGCAGGGAGGCCAGAATGGGCTCGCCGGCGGTTCCGGCCGGCTCGCCGGCATCGCTGCGGATTTCCTGGATCGTATCATGATGGCCGGTTCGCCACCCGTAGCAGACATGCCGGGCGTCGTGGAATTGGCGTTCCTGTTCCTGGACCCA
>CAZJGK010000119.1:0-6853 GCA_964545545.1 uncultured Fibrobacteraceae bacterium
TGATGGAAAATAATCACCTGATCATATATAATACAAAGTCGAGGGTATCGCCCAACCCGATGTAAGGGAACAGTATATGGTTAAGGATAACCGCTTCGTTGCTATTAAAAACGATTTTCGGCAACTTCGGGTCCACTACGACCGGTTGTACCGAGCTCTTTGGTATACGCTCGATCCTCAGCCCCGGCCCTGTTTCAACCTGGATATCCTCACCGAATTGCGTCAATTCCAGAAAGATCTTGTCCGGGTCAACCGCGCAGCTCTTGATCGTGGCTTGAATCCCCCGATCCGCTACACGATCCTGGCCAGCAGCAACCCGGATGTATTCAACCTGGGCGGTGATCTGGCGCTATTCCACCAGCTGATTCTGAAGCGGGACCGGGCCGGCCTGATCAAATACGCCACGGCCTGCATCGATGTGCTGTATCCCAACACGGTGCATTTCGACCAGCCGTTGACCACCATCTCCCTGGTCCAGGGCGATGCCCTGGGAGGTGGCTGTGAGGCTGCCATTTCCAGCAACATTGTCATTGCCGAGCGCCGGGCCCGCTTTGGTCTGCCGGAAATCATGTTCAACCTGATTCCAGGCATGGGCGCCTACAGTTTTCTGATCCGGCGCACAACTCCGGAAATCACGCGGCGCCTGATCACCACCGGAGAAATACTTACGGCCGAAAAGATGCACCAGCTCGGTCTCGTGGATATCTTGGCTGAAGATGGCCAGGGTCATCGCGCGGTGCAAAAATATCTGTTCCGCACTCAACGACGCGCCAACGCCCACCAGGCTTTTAACGCCGTGCGCCAATGCGTCAATCCCATCACCTATGAGGAATTGATCAAGATCACGGAAATCTGGGTGGATACGGCCCTGCAGATCGGACCCAGGGACCTAAGAACGATTTCCCGCCTCGTGGTCGCCCAGCAACGACGGGCAGCCAACAACATCCGGATTATGAAAGCACGGGAACAGAACGGTTAGATTGGATCAACCGGGAATACCGGCCGGGCGGTTGACCGTTTGCATGACCGCCTCGATGGTCGCCGTCAGGGAATCCAGGGTCAGGGGTTTGGCAAGGAAGGCGTCCATGCCGACTTCGCGGCAGCGTTGCTGCACATGGGGCGTGGTGTCGGCGGTCACGGCAATGATGGGCGTATGCATGACCTCACCCTCACCGGAGCGGATTTTCAAGGTTGCTTCGTAACCGTTCATCACGGGCATCCGAATGTCCATGAGAATCAGATCAAAGTCCTCGCCCTTGATGGTTTCCAGGGCCTCTACGCCGTTTTCGGCCACGACCGCTTCAACACCCAACATAGCCAGCAAGCGCGTCATGACAATCTGATTGAACTTGTTGTCCTCGACCACCAGGGCCCTCAGACCCAGATTCACCTTGGCGGTGCTCTTGGTAGGCTTCGCATCCTTTTTCGGTTCTGAGATGGGCCGCATGGGCAAGGTCACGGTGAATGTGGATCCCACACCCTCCCGCGATTTCACTTTCAGATCCCCGTTCATCAGCACGGTAAGCTGTTTGATCAGGCCCAGGCCCAGACCCAAACCCTCATACCTGCGGGTCGTGCTGTTGTCGGCCTGCACGAATTTATTGAACAGGGATTCCAGCTGGTCGGGAGCCATCCCGATCCCCGTATCGGTAACCGATAATACAACCCTGGTCTCCGTGCCTGATTTCTGAACCTGATAGGAAAGACAAACCGAGCCCCGCTCGGTAAATTTTATGCCGTTGTTCAACAGGTGAAACACGATCTGCCTGATGCGGGCGGAATCACCCTCAAAAAGCGTTGCCGCATTTTTTGGGCTTTCGAACCGGAGATCGATATCCCTCTCACTCGCCGAAGCCTTCAACAGCTTCACCACATCCCCGAGGGTCTGTTCCAGATCGAATGCCTGTTGATGAAGAACAAGTTTCTCGGTGGTCAGCCCGGCGTAGTCCAGGATGTCGCTGATGGTTCTCAACAAGGATTCCACCGAACTTGTGATGACCCGCAGCTGATTTCGCTGGTCCTGGTCCAAGTCGGTCCGGCCCAGGGATTCGGCCATGCCCAGCACCCCGTTCATGGGGGTTCGGATCTCATGGCTCATGGACGCCAGGAATCTGTCCTTGGCTTTTTCGGCCAACCGGTACTTGGCCAGCTCGACCTTCAGGTCGTTCATGCGTCGGAGCCTGCGCAGCGCCCCCTGGTAGAAAATCGGCAGCACGACCACACCCAGCAACAGACCGAGGCCTACATCAAGATTGTTGCGCCAATAGGAGTTGAAAAACAGAACGGACCCGAAACCAATCGTTCCCAGGAAAATTCCCCTTTCCAGGAACTCCTCGCCGAAACGAATACCGTTGCCGATGATCACCCACAGGAAGATGGGATAGTAGGTGGCCACCTCACCACCACCCAAGTGGAACCAGGCCGACATGATGCCCAGGTCGGCTCCCAGGGAAATATTGCGCCGCCAGGGATGGCTGTCCGGGTGACGCTTGACAATCTCGAACCAGATCGTGGCAAACGTCAGGTAGGACAAGATCATGGCCAGGCCCTTGTTCATCAGCCCGGTGCCGTGCATTCCCTTGACCCAGCCCATGAGCAGGAACCCCACCAAGCAGAGCCAACAAATCACGACCCGGGCTTTGCTCTGGGACTTTTCCTCATTGATGACGGCAAAGGTGGACATGTTTGATGAAACCCCGATTGCTTGGGCGAACATTCTGATTTTGGCCCCATATCGAACGGACGGGGGTTAACTGGAGCCAGAATCCATGGGATGATTATCGGTGGGAAATTTTGGAACTTTATTAAATTTCTGGGAAAATGGGAGGGGCATGCGGAAGCCGTCCCTGATAACACATCACCCCGGATGGGCTGGGCGCAGCTGCCAACGAGATCCATTTGTCTGAGTTTTTTGACTTTTGGCACCATGGCCTGCGCAGGTGTGCAGGCGCACCTTCACGGGAATGGGTTGAAACCCATTGAATTCAGATGAAATCGTTGTACAGTTTTGGTTGTGCCTCGGAAATTGTGTCCGCTGTGCTGGAATCTGGCGCCACAGGTGTTCCATACAGGCATAACCCCTTGTATCATGGCGTCATGGAGGTCCGGGCGACCCCGCCTGGCTGGCCCCCTGGTTGTCGGGATATTATCGTTTCGAGGCGGGGCATTGGCCGCCCCCGGACCACCCCACCCCTTCGCCATAGGTTTATTGTCATGACGCAAGCTCCCTCCAATATCGCCGACCAGCAAGGCGCGCCCGATCTCGACAATGTGATCGTGGTGTTGAGCCGCACCACCGAACCCATGAACATCGGGGCGACCTGCCGGGCCATGAAAACCATGGGGTTGAAGCACCTGCGCTTGATCTCGCCTTTGAACCCCAAAGGGCGCACCGCCTATTCCCTGGCTCATGGATCAGAAGACATTCTGGATAACGCCGTGGTCGTGGACGACCTGATGGACGCCATCGGCGATTGCCGGACCGTCTGCGGCACCACGGCCCGACCCCGCCAGCTGCGCAAGGACGCCCTGCTGACCCCCGCGAACCTGGCCGAGCATATCGTCGAACTCAGCCGCGACGGCAAGGTCGCCCTGCTGTTCGGCACCGAGCGCACGGGCATGACCAACGACGAGGCCGACATCTGCCGCTACCTGTCCACGGTCGACACCGCCCCCGAACAACCGTCGCTGAATCTATCCCAGGCCGTGATGCTGTACGGTTGGGAGATCCGCCAGGCTTGGCGGACAGCCGGCGGAAAAGACGATCCCGGCACCCGGGTGCGCAAACCCCAGGGCGGGGGTGTCCGGCGGCCGGAGATGAAGGTTCATCACCCCCATCGCTCCACCCGCCTGCCCACCCAGCAGGAGCTGGACAACATGTACGGCCACCTTGCCCACGCCATGAGCGCCATCGGCTACACCGACGCTGAACGGCTGAAGTTTCTGACCTATCTGCGTCAGTTGCACATGCGGGCCGGCATCGTGAACTGGGAAACCCACATCTACCACATTCTGAGCCGACGCATTCTCAAGGCCACAGGCAGCCCCCGTTTTACCGGTCTGGGCGATGGCCCCGAGATTCCCGACACGGACCCGGACCTTTGACCAGGGTAAAAGCAAGCCCCGGACCACCGGTCCGGGGCAACGATCAGGGGTATTATTTTTCGGGCCGAATGATCAGTTTTCCACGCCCACCTTTTTCAACTGGGTACACACGTCCGCGTATTCCCGCTTGAACTCATCCACCAGCTCCCGGCAGCGATCAAGATCCCCTGCCTTGGCGCTCAACTCCAGGATCCTGCAGACCTGGGACAGGCGCGGGGCGCCGTAGGTCGCGCAGGCGCCCTTGAAACTATGGGCGTCGCTGGCCAGAATCTCGGCGTTGCACGAATTGATGGCCGCCAGAATGGATTCATACATGGGCGGGGCATGCTCCAGGAACAGGTCGCGCAACTCATCCAGGATTTCTTGGTTGCCGCCAAATTCAGCCAGGAGGCGTTCGGATTCCACCACCGGCACCTCGGGGCCGGGTAGATTCATATCGATACTCAAGATCTCCGTCCTTCCATTGCCCTGTCGGGAGGCACCAAACCACGGCAAAATGATCGGCACGGCTCGCCGGAACCTTGAGTCGAAACCGACTTGCCGGGGGAATTCCCTTGACGCGATATGGACCCAGAACCGACCATGCCCATCTGCGGACCAGTAGTGGACGTCATTTTCCAAGCAAAGGAGTGCTTTCATGAAAACCTTTTTGATCATCCTGACACTCACGGCCATGCTGGCCTGTGCCGGTTCCGCTTTCGCTCTCGGTCCGGTGGGCGCTTCGGCCCGGGTCAGCTTGTTCAGCAAGTACGTCTGGCGCGGCCTTGTCGTGACCGATGATCCGGTCCTGCAACCGGAGATTGCCGCGGATTTTCTGGGTTTCGGCGCCTCGATCTGGGGCAACATGGACCTGACGGATTATCACCGCACCAGCGAGGATCCCAGCGGCCTGAAGGGCCAGATGAACGAGGTCGATTACAACCTTCACTATGGAATATCCCTGCCTCTGCTCAAGTTGGAAGCGGGGCTCATTTTTTACGATTTTCCCAATACCAATGAGAGCGCCACCACGGAGATATATCTCTCAGCCGCAGCCGGCGTGCTGTTTTCCCCTTCGGTCTCCCTGTACTACGACATGGACGAGATCGACGGCGGTTACATCCAGCTGGGAGCTTCGCACGATGTGGCCATGAGCCCCGGGTCCAACCTGAACCTGGCGGCCTCCCTCGGCTACGGCAGCAAAGACTATGTGCAGGGTTATTTCGGCCCCCTGCCGGTGGACAAGGCCCTGACCACCCTGGGTGCCGGGCCCACCAATTTCCAGTTGAGCGCAGCCTTGCCCTATCATCTGCTGCCCATGGTCACGGTCACCCCCTCGGTGACCTACAGCACTCTGCTGGGCGACGCCAGCGATGCCGCAGATTTGGCCGGCAACGACAAGAATGCCTTCTTCTTCGGAGTCACGGCGGGCCTGAGTTTCTGAGCATCGGGAGCGGGAACTTCCAGATCGCCTGCTTGTAGATCCGGGGTCGCCGCTGGGCGGCCCCGCTTTTTTAACAGGAGAGAAATTGTGATGCCACTGTACACCCGTTTGCAGCCCGTCCTGTTCATGCTGGCCATGCTGGTCATTCCTGTGGCTTCGGCGGCCGCCGCCGAAATCATGCTGCCCGCCGACCCGCCGGCCCAACGCACCGTCGATCCCGTGGAAAAATGGCGTATTGGCGGGCCAGACGATGAGGATCTCCTGCTGGGCCTGGTCACCGCCGGCCTCATCGGACCCGACGGCAACACCTATCTGCTGGACTCCCAGCTTTCCCAGGTGCTGGTCATTTCGCCGGCGGGCGAACTTGTGACCACCTTGGGCCGCGAAGGCGACGGCCCCGGTGAATTTCGGCGATCCACCAGCATCTTCCTGCGCGATGACCACACCCTGGGCGTGGTCCAGGGCTTTCCCGGCCGGATCACCCTGTTGGATCTGGATGGAACCCCCGCCGGGACCATCCCCATCGGCGGTGAGGCCAGCGAGGGCGGCTTCAATTTCGTGCGCAAAGCCATGTTCGCCGCAGGCCACCTCCTGGTCCAGAAGGGTCGGGGTTCATTCGATGCCGAATCGGGCAAGGCCACGATGGATCTTTCCCTGTCGATACTTGACAAGGAAGGCAAGGAACTGACCCAGCTGGTTTCCCGCACCCAGGAAAACGACCTGCAACACAGGGTTTACGACGAGGAAAAGGAATTCTCGGAAATGAATCAGTGGACCCTCTCGCCCGGCGGGATCACCTTCACCGCGCCAGAACGCGACGCCTATGTCATCGCCCGCTATGATCCCGAGGGTCAACCGCAAACCACGCTGCGCCGCCCCTTCTCCCCGCGCCAACGCAACGATGAGAACAAAAAAGATATCACCAGCGGCATTAACATGATCATGAACGGCCGCCGCCTGGAAGTGGACACCCATGTTCTGGACACAGATCCGGCGATCATGGGCCTGAGCGCCGCACCAGATGGCCGCCTGTTCGTGACCAACTGCCTGGACCGCCCCGAGGAGTTGCCTGAAGGTGTCGGCGCCCGCTATGACGTCATATCGCCGGAAGGGAAATTTCTCGAAGAGCTCTCCGTGCGCATTCCCGGCTTCAACGCCGCCAACGACAACGTCACCTTCCTGGACGGCAAACACTTCCTGCACATGCGCAACATCAAGTCGGCCGCCGATGCTGCCCGCTCAGCATTCGGCGGGGGGAACGACGACAAGAAGGAGGAGGACCGGGGAGACGCCGAGCCTCTGGAGATCGTCATGTACGAGCTGCCC
>CAZJGK010000120.1:0-5294 GCA_964545545.1 uncultured Fibrobacteraceae bacterium
CCGGCAGCCCCTTGACCACATCCGCAGTGCCGTCGGGTGAGCTGTCGTCCACCACCAGGACCGAAAGGCGGGGATCCTGTTCCAGGATGATCGGCAGCAACCTCCCCACATTCTCGGCTTCGTTATAGGTGGGCACAACCACCACCGCCTTGCGCAGATTCAAGGGCGGTGCCCCACCGATTTCCTGAGGGTGATCACTCATCCCGCATGACCTCCTGGATGTTGGCGCGGCGCCGCCTGAAGACCGAAATCAACAACAGGCCGAGAGTCAAGACCAGCCCGCACCCGGTCAGGACCAGGCCTTTGTCCACCGCCGGATCACTGTACACAAAACGAACCTCGTGGGTGCCCGACCCGACCTTGACGGCCCGGAGCACCAGATCGGCCGTCAACAATTCAGCCGGCTTTTCATCCACGGTGACCCGCCAGCCCGGCGCGTTCATATCGGCCAGGACAAGCATGGCTGGATGAGAAGTCTTGACCTGCAGGGAAACCTCATTCAGCCCGTCGCTGACAAAGACGGGCTCAGTTTCCCCGGCAGGGGAAACACCGGCTTGCGGGGCCGGTTCCTCACCGCCGGGACCCGACAGGTAGACCAGCGAACCCGGAACAAAAGTGCTGTCCTGGACAGCATCGAGAAATCCCTCCAGGGTGCCGCCCCCGGGCAACTGCGAATCCGGCAACCAGTGGTCGACAAGTCGCGCACGCGGCAAACAGGCGCGATTGCGATAAATGTAGGGGGAACGATTGGTCAAAGGAACAGGGTCAAGGTCCAGCCCCTGGGCAGCCAGCAGCTGCAACTGGTCGGGGCTGAAAGCATTATCAAAACTCACAACCTTGGCGCTCAGCCAACTGGCGATCCGACCGGCGGGCAGCTGGCCGTACAAGCGTTTGCGGATGACCTCGTACGTGGCCAGCTTGGCCGGGTGATATCCCCCCAGGGAACGGATCCCGTCCGCCATCCAGGCGTTGCGGCCACCGTAAGTGCCCAGAGGATAGATCCGGTCGTGGCCAACCTCCCGTTGCAGCAAGGCGGCATCGGGACCGCTCTCGGTGCCGGCCGGCAAGGGAACCTGCTCCAGGGAAAGCGCGGGCATAAGCGCAGCCTGCCCGTCGGCGCCGCGCCCGATGCGCAGCAGGAAATTTTCAGGATGAGTGATCCGCGCATCCACCCGGCCCAAATCCGCGAACACGAGCAGCAACAGGACCCAGGCCAACCCGCGGCGGCGGAAACCATCCCGCGCCCGCGCCACCCCGAAGGCTCCGGCAGCCAGCAACAGGTAAAACCCGATCCTGATCAGATCGCCACGTTGCATTTGCCAGGCAGCCTCCAGCAGGACCTGGGCCGTGGGTTTCTGCTCCAGGGCGGCGAGACTCCGCAGATGTGCCAGAAAATTTCCGTGCGCCAGGGACGCGCCGCCGGCGAGCATCAAGACCGCTCCCAGGACTCCGCACAGGGCCACCGGCAGCCATTGCGGACCGGACGAGCCCCCCTCCCGCCAGGCATGCACTCCCCGCGGAGCAGCCACCGCCAGGGCGAACGCCACCAGCACCAGGATCATCGAGGGGACCCGGAACTTGTTGAAAAAGGGCAGCCAGCGGTAAAGGAGTTCGTAGAGCCCGAACCCGAAGTTGCCGAAGGCGACCGACACGACAAGCACGGCCAGCAGCCCCATCACGACCAGCCAGCGGCGCTGGGCCGCCGTCCACGACAACCCGGCCAGGATCAGCACCAGAAATCCGAAATAGTTGGGATAGTCCGTGAAAGGCATCCGGCCCATGTAGGTGGCCTGGCCAAAACCCGCGGACGAGGGCAGGACAAAGGTGGAAAGTTCCTGGGGAGCCAGGGACCAACCCGTGGCGTAGGCCAGTCCAGCGCCGCCGCCCCCGCCGTCGGCATCCTGCCCCCGGACCGAGATCCGGGCATAGTCATGCACAGGCACCAGCAGAATACCCGCGATGAGGAAGCCAAGGCCAAGGCCCACGACCACCTGACCGGTGCGTTGCAGGCGCACCAGGGCCGCGGTGCGGCGCCACATCGGCTCCAGGGGCCACAGCGCGCCCCAGAAAGTGAACCAGGCCACCACACCCAGGGTGTAGTAGGCGATCTGGATATGTCCCCGCAGCAATTGCACTCCCAGCAGCAAGCCCGTCATGGCGACCGCGCGCAGACCCCGGCCGTCAAGGATGCGCAGGGTCCAGCCCACGATCCAGGGCAGATACATGGCCGCCCCCAGCTTGGAGCCGTGGCCATGCACACCCCAGGCGACAACCTTGGGAAAAAGCAGCCAGATCAAGGCCCCCAGCAAGACCTCGGCCCGCGTGAGGTTCCAGCGCCGCAACAGCCAGACCATGCCCAGACCCCCGAACAGCAGGTGTCCGAACATCCAGGTCAAAGGCACAAAACCCAGCGCATTCTGCAGAAAATTGAAAACCACGGACGGTGGATAGAGGTAGCGCACATAGGCCAGGGAGCCGAAGCTGGGCATGCCGGCAAACAGGTAGGGGTTCCAGAGAGGGTAATGTCCGCGCGCCAGGGCTTCATCGCCCACCCGGGAGAACATGAGGGAATTGCCGGCATCACTGCTCTGGAAAACTCGGCCCTGGAAAAAGGCCCCGGGATAAACCACCGCCAGCAGCGCCAGGATCAGCAGGCTGATCTGGAGCCAATAGGCCCACCCCTCATCTATTTCCAGCCACCGCGTCACCTTGACCGGAATACCTCGCGCAGGGGGAGCGCTTTCTGGAGCGGGCTGTTTTCTGTCACGGTGCTTGACCACCGGGCCTCCTATCGGAATCCCCAACCAGATCGGATTAAGGACCACAAGTCACGGGTTATCATATCATTGACCCGCTTGCGATGTCTACTGGCCGGGCGGGTAGGGACGCCCGCGCAACTCATCCAGCACACCCAGCCAGACCGCTGCGGCCGTCGCCATGCGGCCATGCCACAAGTGGAAGGCGGAATGACCTGTAAAATAGGCGATCTGGCACAGCCCCAGCAGAGGCCAGCGGTACCAGGGCCAGTGCTTGCGCAGCAGACACACATGACTGCGACTGCGCAACCAGACCTTGCGCGGGGATGCCTCCCCCACCGACATGCTCACCTTGTGCAGGACGATGGACCGCGGCACATGCAGGATGCGGCCGCCCGCCGCGGTGAGGCGCAGGGAGTAATCCGCATCTTCGCCGTAGAAATGGAAATCCTCATCGAAAAGACCAACTTCATCCAGAGCGTGCTGCCCCAGCAAAAGCGCGCACCCGGTGCCGTAATCGACAAACCGCGGCTCGAGCGGCAGATCCCCGGCCACCATGCGGATCCCCTGATGCCGAACCCAGCCACACCAGTGGCCGATTACGCCGCCATCGTACCAGATACGTGCCGGATCGCCGGCGAAGCAGATCCTGGGTGTCGCCGCCCAGGCCTCGGGCACGCCGGCCGCCGTCTCCACCAACCGGCGCAGGCTGCCCTCGGGCACGACCGTATCGTTGTTCAAGAGCAGGATCCAGCCGGAGAACCCCTCGCGCCGCAAGTTTTCCAGGCCCAGGTTGCAGCCGCCCGCCCAACGCAGATTCTCCGGGGCCTCCAGGATTTCGACCTCGGGATGGTGGCGCCGGGTCCAGGCGACGGAATCATCCCCGGAAGCGTTGTCCACCATGAGAAGGCGCAGACCGGGGTAACTTTCCTGGGCCAGGGACCCGAGGCAGTCGGCCAGCACCTGGCGGCCGTTCCAGTTGATCACGACCACCGCCAGCGGCGGCAAGACCCTCTGGTCTCCTCGGGTCGACGGCTCAGGCACGATCGGCAATCCTGAAGTCCCGCTCGGGCCGCCTACCGGCAACGACCAGTTCGGCGATCAGGCCCAGGCTGATGAACTGGAAGGAAAGGATGATGAGCACCAGCCCCAGCAGGAGCATGGGGCGCAGGCGCAAGCCGTGACCGGCCAGCCAGTAGAGAAGGAAATAGAAGCTGATCCCACCGCCAATGGTCAGAAAGCCCAGCCCCAAACGCCCGAACACGTGCAGGGGCGAGGTGCGGCGCGCATGCAAAAAGTAAACCGTCAGCAGATCGAGAAAACCGTTGATGAACCGGGCGGGGCCGTACTTGGTTTGCCCATACTTGCGGACGAAATGGCGCACTGGCTTCTCGGTGACCCGAAAGCCCTCCAGGTGGGCCAGCGCCGGGACGTAGCGATGCATCTCACCGTAGATGCGCACTCGCTCCACGACGCAGCGCCGATAGGCCTTCAGGCCGCAGTTGAAATCATGAAGTTTCAAACCGCACATTTTGCTGGTGAACCAGTTGAAGATACGGCTCGTCTTGTTCTTGATGAAGCTGTCCTTGCGGTCCTGCTTCCAGCCCGAGACCAGATCCCAGCCTGCGTCGATTTTTTCCAGCAGCGCGGGGATTTCGGCCGGATCGTCCTGAAGGTCGGCGTCCATGGTGATCACGACCTCGGCCTTCGCTTCCTGGAATCCCGCGGACAGGGCGGCGGCCTTGCCGAAATTCCGGCCGAAGCTCAGGCCGTGGACCTCGGGATGCTGCGCCGCCAGGTCACCGACCACGGCGAAGGTCCCGTCCGTACTGCCGTCGTCGACGATCCAGATCCCATAGGTCCGCTCCAGTGGTTCGAGGGCCTCCCGGATGCGTTCGACAAGCTCCGGCAAGGATTCGTACTCGTTGAAGGCCGGTACGACCACCGCCACGTCGAGCAGGGATTCAGGGGACGCCTGTTCTGTTTTCAATCACTGCTCCTTCGGGAAATGGCCCACTCCGCTTCACGCACCAGACCTTCGGCGAAGGGAATGGTCGGCCGGTAACCGATGCTCTTTTCAACATGGGTGCGGTCGGCGAAGGTGTTCTTGACGTCCCCCTTGGCAACCTCGCCATAGGTGATGCTGGCGGTCAGGCCCGGCACCCGCTCTGTCAGGATGGCCTGCAACATGTTCAGCGCCTCGCTGAAAACAACACGGCTGCCGCCGCCGGTATTGAAGATATCCCAGGTGGGATCACAGGCCACGGCCAACAGGTTGGAGCGGGCCGCATCCCCGACGTAGGTGAAATCACGGGTCTGGGAACCATCGCCGTAGACCTCGAAAACCCGCCCGTCCAACGCGGCTTCAATGTACTTGCGGAAGGCCATATCCGGGCGCTGGCGCGGACCGAAGACCGTGAAATAACGCAGGCTGCTCGTGGGGACCTTGAAGTTCATGGAATACAGCACGCACAGGTGCTCGGCGGCCATCTTGGTCACCCCGTAGGGCGATCGCGGCTGGGGCAACGCCTTTTCCGT
>CAZJGK010000120.1:5394-6783 GCA_964545545.1 uncultured Fibrobacteraceae bacterium
GCATCCAGGGTCTGCAGATCCTCTGTCACGAAGGTGAAATCCGGGTGGCCGACGAAGCCCGCCATGTTTTCCCGCTTGAGGTCCGGGTCATAGTAGTCGGTCAGGCAATCCACGCCCCTGACCCGGCAACCCAATTCAAGGAGAGCCTCGGTCAGGGTGCTGCCGATGAAACCGGCACAACCGGTGACCACAACTTCGGTGCCGGGAGCGAGTATTTCCCGCACCCGGTCGGGCAATTCTCCCACCACCTGTTGCAACTCAGTTCTTTCCATCGGTGTGCTCCCCTACCGCATCCCGAATGCGTTTCTGTTCGCGCTGCAAAGCGGCGTTTTTCATGTCGGCCAGCCCCTTGACCATTTCCGTATCCCGCTCGCCGCTCTGTTGCTCCCAGCGTTCCATCACCTGGCGGGCCAGATCCTGCTGGCCCATGGCCTGGTAGATGGTGAACTGGACACGATAGTAGAATCTGCGGTCGGGATGGGCGGCTATCTGGTCCGTAACCCAGTTGAGGGCCAGGTCAGAGGCGCCGCCGCTGAGCATGCCGCGCAAACAGGTAAAGACCACCTTTTCCTCGACATCGGGGGGAACGTTGCCGGCCAACGAACTCAAAAAGGCCTTCGCTTCGTCATCCTGGTAGGACTGGATGAGCAGCAGGGGATAGAATTCCAGGGCCTGGTCGTTGTACGGGGAAATGTCCAGACTGGCCTTGAAGGCGATCAGCGCCTTGTTGAGGTTCGCGTTGTAGCTCAGGCTGTCGGTACCGGCGAACTTGTCGGCCTTCAGGTAGAACTCGTAACCGGCGCGGTTCAAAGCGGCGGGATAATTCCCCAGCAGGTGCACGGAATTCGCGTTCCGGAAAATATCGGTTCTGGCCTTGCCGAGCATATCCAGCAGCGTGTCCAGCTGAGCCGCATTCAGATCCCGCCCCTTGACGCCCAGGGACAAGGTCTTGTCCGAGGTGACCGGGAGTCCCGACATGGCCACGAATTCCCCCTGGCGCGCCGGGGTGTCGCCGGCCATGAGGGAGCCCATCTCGTACACGCCCAGGATATTCTCCAGCACCCGCTGCGGGTCGGTCATAGGCAAATCGTCGGGACTTTCGGTGTCGACCAGGCGATAGGCCATACCCTCCATCCGCAGATGGCTATAGTAGCGCTCCATGTTTTCGCGTGGAATGGTCACGGCGAAATAGACGGGTCTCTGCAAACCCGCGCGGTTGGTGGTGATGATGTCGTGCAGCACGAAATCCTTGACCATCACCAGGGTCCGCTGGCCCGTCTTGGGGTCCTCGTAAACCTTAAAATGGAGCTTGTCGATCTCCGCGTCGGTGCGCTCCATGGCCACGGCATTGTCGGCATGTTTGATCTGTTTGATGTACCAGGGCAGATT
>CAZJGK010000121.1:0-6640 GCA_964545545.1 uncultured Fibrobacteraceae bacterium
ATGTTTTTGCCCCACCCCGAGTGCGCGGTAGCCCTTGGCGGCGAAGGCGTCCACCACCTGCTGGGCCCGCTTGCTCTCCTGCTCGGTAAGGCCCGCCAGTTCCATGATGACCTGAGGCGCCCCTTTGGTCACCTGGAACACCTTCCCCCGGCCATCGTCAATGGTGCCTTCGGTCCGCTTGCTCACGGGATCGAAGGGAACAAAGGCCGTTTGTCGGTAAGACTTGAGAACATCCCGGTCCGGGAGTCCAGCCAGGACCGCTTCATCGATGGCGTCCGGATCCTCGGCATGGGAAGCCAGCGCAGCCGCGACCAGCAGCGCCTGCTCGTCATCGGCGTGGAACACCTCCACCTTGCCCAGGGTCAACTTGTTCTGGGTCAAGGTGCCTGTCTTGTCCGAACACAGGATATCCATGCTCGCCATCTCTTCGATGGACTCCAAGCGGGTGACAATGGCTTTTTTGCGCGAAAGGGCCAAAGCCCCCACGGCCATGGTCATGGACAGCACCGCGGGCATGGCCACCGGAATGGACGCCACCGTGAGGATCAGGGCGAACTGCACCAGGTCGAGCCAGGGGGCATGCCGGTACAATTGGACCAGGACCAGGATGGCAACCAGCACCAGGCTGACAAAGATGAGATAGTCCCCGATGGTCAGCACGGCCTTCTGAAAATGGGAAACCTTCTTGGCCTGCTCCACCAGGCTGGCGGTCTTGCCGAAACGGGTATTTCGACCGGTGTTCGTGACCTCAGCCAGGACCTCGCCCTGTTTGGCGATGGTGCTGGAAAATATTTCCTCCCCGGCCCTTTTGGTGACCGGCATTGATTCCCCGGTCAGCGCCGATTGATCGACACTGAGGTAATCCCCTTCGATCAATTTGGCATCGGCCGGCACGACGTCCCCCAGCCGGATTTTGATGACATCCCCCGGAACCAGGCCGACGGCATCCACGACCACCCATGCCCCGTCGCGCAACACACGCGCTTTCTGCGCCAGTTGCTTTTTCAGGGCTGCCACCGCGTTGCCCGCAGTGTATTCCTGCCAAAAACCCAAACCGGCATTGAAGAACAACAGGACCAGGATAATAATGAAATCGGCCCAATGCTGAACCACGCCGGAAAGAACGGCCGCAACCTCGATCATCCAGGGAATCGGTCCCCAGAAATAGCCGAGCAGGCGCCCGACCAGGGAGACTTTTCTTTCGACCAGGGCATTGGGGCCATACTGCTGCAGCCGCTTTGCGGCTTCAGCGGAGCTCAGTCCTGTTGAGGGGGCCGTGGAAGTAGTCGCTGATTTAGGTTCCATGATCAACCTCTGTCTCAATCATGATAGGGTCAATAGAAGCCTTCCAGGAACTCCCGGACCACTTCGTTGAACACGTCGGGCCACTCCAGGTTCGGCAGATGTCCGGCTCCCGGCATGACCACCATTTCGGAATCGGGAATCGCGCCGGCCATCAATTCGGCCTCCTTGACGGGGATCAACTGATCGTCGTGTCCGTGGATGACCAGGGTCGGCAAATCGATCTTGGGCAGATCGGGAGTGGAATCGGGCCGGTCGCGCATGGCCGCCAAAGCGCCCACCACACCGTCGACAGACGACGTGAGCATCATGTCCCGCACGAAGGTGACCAGTTCGGGATCGGCGTCATAACTGGCCGGCGCCAGCAGCTTGGGGAGCATGCCGTCTGCGACCGCCTTGACCCCTTCGGCCGTGACCGTGGCGGCGGTCTTGTCCCGACCGGCCTTGGCTTCGGCGGAATCCGCTCCGGCTTTGGTCGAGGCCAGGATGAGTCCCCCCACCCGCTCGGGGTAGCGGCGACAGAATTCGAAGGCGATGTAGCCACCCATGGACAGACCGGCCACCACGACGGGACCGTCCATGCCCAGATGATCGAGCAGACGCGCGCAATCGGAGGCGTACGTCTCCACGCTCGCCGGCGGCAGCGTGGACTCGGACAGGCCGAAGCCGCGCAGGTCCGGGGCGATCACCCGCGCGATGTCCGCCAGGCCGTCGATCTGGAAGTCCCACAGGGAACTGCTGAGCGGAAAGCCGTGGATCAGAAGCACCGGCACCCGATCACAACTGTCCTCGAAGGCCATCAGGTAATCCTCGGGATGGCGGTTCGTTTTGGCGTCGGGGGTCATGCGGGTCTCCTTGATAGGGGCCAGGTCCACGGCGGTACAAGATACCACAAGGATCCGGGTCCGGCATCAGGGATTTCCTTCAGGGCACGCGCCCGGCAGCAACTCGTCGTAGATCGCGATGGCCTTCGCAGGATCGCCCCTGGCGCTGGCGACCGTCGCCGTGTTCAGCATCGTGCGCATCACCGTTGGGTGGTCCTCGCCCATGTTCCTGGCGCGGATGTCCTTCACGCGCTCCAGGTTGGCCAGGCAATCCGGCGAGGATTGACCGCGACAACACGGCCGCGCTCGCTTAAACTCCCCGCACGCTTCATTTTCGGACCTGCGGCTCCCCCGCGGCCGCGACACCCACTTCTGGAGGCCGCCATGCGTTCCGTTTTGCTTTCCTTGCTGCTTGTTGCCGCCGCCACTACGGCCGGCGCCGCCCCCCTCGCGGTCGAGACCTTGACCCTGCCCAACGGGATGACGGTGATCCTGCACCAGGATCACACCCAACCCATGGTGACCATCGACACCTGGTTCCATGTGGGGTCCAAGGACGAGGCCCCCGGCCGCTCCGGATTCGCCCACCTGTTCGAACACCTGATGTTCATGGGCACCGACCGCGTCCCCGGCAACCAGTTCGACATGCTGATGGAAAGCGGCGGCGGAGCCAACAACGCCTCGACGAGCACCGACCGCACCAACTTCTACAGCTGGGGGCCGCGGTCGCTGCTGCCGACCCTGCTGTGGCTCGACGCCGATCGCCTTGATGGCCTGGGCAAGGCCATGACCAAGGAAAAGCTCGATCTGCAGCGCAACGTGGTGCGCAACGAGCGCCGCCAGAGCGTGGACAACCAGCCCTACGGCATCGCCGAGCTGATCATTCCCGATGCCCTGTACCCGGCGGGCCATCCTTACCACCACTCGGTCATCGGCAGCCATGAGGACCTGGAAGCCGCCACCCTCCAGGATGTCGTGGACTTCTTCGATACCTACTACGTCCCCGGCAACGCCACCCTGGTCGTGGCCGGCGACTTCGACCGCGACCAGGCCCTGGACCTGGTGCGGCAAACCTTCGGCGCCGTGCCCGCCCGCCCCTTGCCCGAGCACCTGACGGCAGCCCCGGTGGTTCTGGACCAAGAGGTGCGCCGCTTGACCACCGACCGCGTGCGCTATCCCCGCCTCTATCTGATCTGGACTTCCCCGGCCGCGTACCAGGATGGGGATGCGGACATGGATGTCATCGGTTCCCTGCTCGCCGACCGCACCACCGGGCGTCTGATCGATCGATTGGTGCTCCAGGACAAGCTGGCCCAGCGCGTCGATGTCTACCAAGCCAGCCGACAACTCGGTTCCGAATTCCACATCGAGGCCACGGCGGCCGAGGGCGCCGATCTCGAGCGGATCAAGGATGTCATCCTGGAGGAAATCGTCCGGCTGCAGACCGACGGCCCCACCGAGGCCGAGTTGGCCCGGGTCCGGGCCGCCACCGAGTCCGGTTTCCTGCGCCAGAAGGAAAGCCTGCGGCGGCGCGCCGATATGCTGAACGCCTACCGTGAGGCCTATGGCGAGGCCGACAGCTTCGACCGTGACCTCGCCCGTCGCCTGGCCCCCACGGCGGCCTCGGTCATGAAATGGAGCCGCGCGGTCCTCGGCGAAGGCCGCCTGGACCTGCGCATCCTGCCCGAAGGCGCCACGGTGGCCGAAGCGAGCCTCGATGAGCGGCCCGCCGACCTGCCCGACCGCCCGGCATCGCCGGCCGTGCCGGAAGTTTTGAAATTGAAGAACGGCCAGCCCCTCTACGTGGTCAGCCTTCCCGGCAGCGGGCTGTTCAGCGGCTCGGCGATCATCACCGGAGGAGAGACCCTGGTGCCGCAGGACAAGGCCGGGCTGGCCTCCCTGTGCGCCACCCTGGTGACCAAGGGGGCCGGCGCCCGTGACGCCTCCGCATTCGCCGATGCGGTGGCCACCCTGGGCGGCCGCATCCAGGCTGCCGCCGGAATAGGTGATGTGACCCTGCAGGTCTCGGGCCTGACCTCGCGGCTGGAGCCGACCTTGGCCCTCTGGGCCGACGCCCTGATCCGCCCCACCCTGGGCGCCGAGGATTTTGCCCGGGAAAAGGACCTGGCTTTGGGCGCGATCCGTTCCCGCACCGAAAATCCCAACCAGGTGGCCCGGGCCGTCACCGGCATCGCCTTGTTCGGACACGATGACCCGCGAGGCCGTCCGGGCGATGGCTATCTCGACACGGTGGAATCCCTGGGCCTGGAAGATGTGACGGCCTGGACTCCCCATCTGTTCCATCCTGCGCAAGCCGCCTTCGTCTTCGTCGGGGATTTTTCTCCCCAGGAAATCAAGGCGGCACTTGACGACATGCTGGGCAGCTGGAAAGGCAAGGGTTCGGCGGCGATCACCCAGCTTGCGCCCGTGATCGAGCCCCACCCCGGCCTGCTGCTGGTCGACCGCCCCGGCGCCCCGCAAACGGTGATCAGCATCGCCCGGCCGATCAGCGCCCCCGATGCGATAGGCCGCGTAACCCGCGATTGCTTGAACACCCTGTTCGGAGGGTCGTTCACCAGCCGTCTGATGCAGAACATCAGGGAAAAACACGGCTATTCCTACGGCGCCCGGTCCCGGTTCATCCAGGAAGGCGGGCAGTGGCTGCTGGGTGCGGGATCTTCCGTGCAGACCAAGGTCACAGGGCCTGCCTTGACCGAATTCCGCAACGAGTTCACCGGCCTGAACCAGGGTAACGTGACGCCCGAGGAACTGGAAAAAGCCGTCCGCACGGTCGGGTTCGACCTCGAAACCGCCGGCGCCACCACCCGGCAGATGGCCCAGCTGGTCGCGGGCTTTGTCCGTGACGGCCGGCCCGCCACAGCCCTCAAGGAGGACCTGGCCGCGCTCCCGTCCGTGGACCTGGCCGGCATCAATGCCCTGGCCAAGTCCGGACCCTATGATTGGGACAAGCTGCTGGTCGTTCTGGTCGGCGACCAGGAAACGGTTTTGCCACAATTGAAGGAAGCCGGTTTCCCCGACCCCGTGATCGTGGATGAGGAAGGCCGGACCTTGCCGTGATTACCTGATTTTTCCCAGCAGGAATGAAGATACAGGCTCGGCGCCGTTTACCCGGGAGCGGCGCCGACGGTGCTCCATGGGGCGCCAACCGAATTTTCCCGCTAAGCCAGGCTGGTATGGGTCCCGTCACAATAAGGCAAGTTCTTGCTTTGTTTGCACATGCAAAGGGCGCAGGTCTTGGCCTCGGCTAGCTCAAACACCAATGGCTTGAAGGACGTATCGGAGTGATTGCCGTTGCAGAAGGGTTGGTCGGTGGAGTGGCCACAGGTGCAAAAGGCGTGCTTGCCGGCCGGTACCTCGATGACGACGGGTTTTTTCCCGGCGATTTTGGCTTTTTCCATGTCTGACTCCTTGGCGTGGGTAAAGGGCCGATTGATCGGCGGTCTTGAATCACGGACAAGGTAAACGAAAAGGATGCCGCGGCAATCGGAGCGATCAACACCGCGCCATTGCCGGTCCAGACAGGCGCAACCCCTACTTCACCACCACGCTGACCAGCTTGCCGGGCACGTAGATGGTCTTGACGATCTTCCTGCCCTCGGTCCAACGCGGGAACACTGGACGATCCGCCGGTGACGACCGCCACCTCGATGATGAAGTCCTGAGCGGCAACCGGAAGCGGCGGCAAGCAGGATCGATCCGGGACCGGGATGCGGACATGATTCGTCTCCTTCCGTGGTGAAAATTCGTTCGATTCGAACGGGGATCTCGGCGAAAGTTCAACCGCGAACCGGCGTGGCGATCCTCACTCGATCTGGACCTGGAAGTGCAGCGAAAAGGTAGGCGGGCCGGGTGGTAGCTGTAGCCCATTCGAAGTGTCGGACAAGGGCGGGCAAGTACAGAGGATATGGTTCAAGCGGATTGGAATTCCAACCGCATTGTCAACCTTCCCAGGCCCAGATCCCCGCTTTTTCTCCGCCGAATCCTACCACACTGAACACTCGATGTCGATCGCCCGAGCCGATTTCAGGGTTCTGGCGCCCGATCTGACCCCGGCGTCGACGCACCGGTCCAGCGGCCGCTCTGTTCGTCGGCGATGTTGGTGCTCCGGTCTTAATGGTGGGTTCACTCCCAGGGGCCGCCCGACGGGTTCGTCGATGTGGCGCAAGATGCGCTCGATGGTCGGCGGATTGTTACCATTAACTGTCGCGGGTGGTGCGCTTTGGGCGCCTATGGGCTGGACGATTAATCCGTGGGCTTCTGACCTCCACATTCCTGACCCTGATCATCGTGCCGGTGTTGTACAAGTTGCATGCGAAAGAGAATGTGAGTGCAAACCGTGAACTGGTAAGCGGTAAGGGGTAAGTAGTGCGGCAATTGGCGATGCCAGATCAAGTCAAGAACCCAGAGCCGTAGTCTTCGGCTTGGTTTCCCTCTTGGGTGATTTCGGAAGCGTTTTCAGGAAGGGAAGATTCAGCAGGATGGTGATCGCGATA
>CAZJGK010000122.1:0-6576 GCA_964545545.1 uncultured Fibrobacteraceae bacterium
GCAGCGCCAGGGCCAGGCCGGGAATCAACAGGTATTTTGCCAGCATGCTCACTTCTCCTTCATGGGCGTCGTCCGGACAGCCATCGTTCCCAGAGGCCCCCGGACACAAGCGGTACAGGCAATTGCCAAGCCAAAGACCGCCTCAAACGAAACATGGCCCAAAATATTATTTTTCAACAAGTTTCACGGACAACACTTTGTTCATGCAGAGGACCAGGCAGCATTTGTTCGCAGAATTTTGCGACCCGGGACCACCTCCTCGCTGATTTCTGCGAACACTCTAAATGAGCCCAAAAAGGGCGGGGCCACAGCCCCGCCCGATCACCCACCAGGGGCCGCTGATCCGTGCTACCGGGTTCCGCCCCGGCGCCCATTCCGGCTGCTCGCAGGGGTTCCGTCGCCCGTGCATTCTCCGGTGCCATCACCCGGGCCAAAACCGGTGCCATCGGCAGGACCGATGCCCGCACCGGCGCCGGGACCAAAGGACTGACCGGCATGGCCGCCCTCACCCTGGCTTCTGACCATCATACCTTCACCGGCGAACTGCCTCATCAGCCTGGCGTAACGATCCCATTGGTTTGCCTGCCCGGTCTGGCCTCCATGGTGCTGGCCCGTGCCATCGGCAGGCTTGACATAGTCGGGATCCAGCCCGTTGGGAATGCCGTCCCCATCCGCATCGGGCGCCAGGTCGTTGAACCCATCGCCATTCTCATCCACGAACCCGCACACACCGTTGCCGTTGCCGTTGCCCGGATCCGTCTGGGCCATGGCGACCGCCGCCATCAAACTTGCCGCAGCAATGATGGCCAGAATGATCAGCTTGCTCTTCATGGTTCCACTCCTTATGTCGATTGTTCACAACCGGGTGATGTTCCCATGTCCGGGTCAATGCATGGGACGGGCCAAGCGGAACTCCCGCGCGCCGATCAGGTTATTTGCTTGATTTTAAATATGTTAAGCGATTGCCGGTGGTCGGCGGCATGCCTTGAGATCGCACAATATTGCGAGAAAAACACGGTGATATCGCAGACTTCCCCGAGTCTCAGACCGCTTGTTCCCCACCTGATTGCCACTTGCCGAGCTTGTAGCGCAGTCCGCTTTCGGTCAAACCCAGATGGCGCGCCGCACTGCTCTTGTTGCCTTTGAAGGCCGCCAGTGTTTCCATGATGATGCGGCGTTCCAGGGCCTCGAGCATCCCCGGCAGATCGCCCTGGGCGGCATCGATTCCCGCCGTGGAAAGACAAGCTTCGCCTTCATCGCCGGACACCTTGCGGCACGGCAGATCCTCGGCCCTGATCACCACTTCCCGGGCCATCACCACGGCCTGTTCGACGGCATTTTCCAGTTCGCGAATATTGCCCCGGTAATCAAGGGACATGAGGCAGGCCATGGCTTCGGCACTGAACTTACGCACGGGCCGCTGGTAGCGCTTGGCGTAACGGTTCAGGAAAAACTCCGCCAATTCGGGGATATCATCGCGGCGATCCCTCAGCGGCGGCAGTTCCAGACTGACCACTCTCAAGCGGTAATAAAGATCTTCGCGGAATGTGCCTGCGGACACCATCGCTTCCAGGTCACAGTGGGTCGCCGCCACCACCCGCACGTCCGCCTTGAGGCTCCGGTCGGAGCCCACGGGGGAAAATTCCCTTTCCTGCAAAAAGCGCAGCAGCTTGACCTGGACCAGGGGCGTGATGTCTCCGATCTCGTCCAAAAAGAGGGTGCCCCCCTCGGCGAAGGCAACCCGGCCTGGCCGGTCCCTGTCCGCCCCGGTGAAGGACCCCTTGACGTGGCCGAACAGTTCACTTTCCAGCAGGGTGTCGGGCAGGGCGGCACAATTGACGGCGACGAATTTTTCCCCCGCGCGGGGACTCAGGTCATGCACGGAATGAGCCAACAATTCCTTGCCCGTACCGCTTTCGCCGGTGATCAGGACCGTGGCATCGGTTTCCGCCGCGCGCGCCGCCCGGTTGAACACTTCGGCCATCACCCGGGAACCGCCGATGAGGCGGAACCCGCCGTCGGACTCCGTCAATTTCTGTTTGAGCAGCCTGTTTTCCCTGATCAAGCGGCGCATCTCCAGGGCCCGTCCCACCACCAGTTCCAACTGATCCAGGTCGATGGGCTTGGTCAGGAAATCGGTGGCCCCATCCCGCATGGCTTCCACCGCCGTGGCGATGTTCCCGAAGGCGGTCATCATCACCACCGCGATATCGGGCCTCAGCCGGCGGCACGCCCGCAACAGATCCAGGCCCGACATGCCCGGCATCCGCATATCGGTCAGGACCAGATCCACGGCGTTGCTTCCCACGAGTTCCAGGGCCCGGTCACCGGAATCGGCTTCCAGAACCTCGTGGTTCCAATCCCTGAGAATGGACCCGACCGTCTCGCGTTGGGTTGCCTCGTCATCCACCACGAGAATCAAGCGCTGCTTGTTCATGACGGTGATCCTTTCGGAGCTGAAGGGGGATGTTTCAAGGGCAGGTACACGACAAAGCGCGCGCCCTTGCCGTCCAGTCCCGTTCCCGGGGAAAGCTCCAACCGCCCCCCCATGGCCTCGGCCATCCTGGCGGCCAGACTCAAGCCCAAACCGGTGCCTTCGGGCCGGGTCGTAAAATACAGATCGAAGATCTTTTCGCGATCTTCCCGCGAAATGCCGGGCCCGTTGTCCTCGACCACGATCTCCGCCGCTTTCCCCGACCTGATCAGGGACACCAGCACCTTTCCCCCCTCACCGACGGCCTGCACGGCGTTGCGGATCAGGTTCTCGAGGATTTCCTGGATGAATCCCCGGTCCACTTCCACCGGCAACCCCGGCGCATACGCTGACAGAACCACATCCCGGTCCTCGTGCGCCGCCGCGTGGACAGCCACCGCATCCCTGACCAGAACCGCCAGGTCCAGCTGTTCCAGGATGGGCGCGCGGGGCCGGGCGAAATCCAGGAACTCCTGCACGATGCGCTCGATACGCCCACTCTCATCCCTGATATGGGCGGCATCATCCAGAACCTTTTGATCCAGGTCCGCTCGTTTGCCCAGGAGCTGGGAAATCATGTGGATGCTGTTCAGGGGATTGCGGATCTGGTGCGCCACCCCTGCGGCCAAGGCCCCCATGGCCACGAGTTTGCCCATGCGCCGGGATTCCTCCTCGTGGGCCGCCAGATCAGCGCGGATTTTGCTCACCTCACGATCCAGAACGCCCTGCCTCTGCCAGGCCAGCAGGAGCGCGCCCAGCAGCACCAGACAGGCGGCCAATACCGTGGCTCGCATGATGGTCCGGTGCCGGATTTCCCGCCGCATGGTCACCAGGGGAGCAGCGTCCAAACCCACGCGCAGCACGGCGTCACCCCCGAAGAGGCTCACCACCTTGGCCACCTCGAATACGCGGCCCAACCTGGATTCATATTCACGCGCCACCCAGGGTTTCCCGTGGATCAACGGCACCAGGGTCGGGTCAGCGGCGAGAGCAGGAAAATCCACTTCGGTGGTGGAAGAGGCCTGGATGCCGGTCTCATCCTGGATCACCACATATTTGACCGAGCGGCCCTCGCCGATGCTCTGCAGAAGATGGCCCGGGCCTATTTCCCTGCGCACGGAGAGCAGGCTATCGGCCAGCGCATCCACCAGGACCGCGCCGCCTTGCGGCCTGGCAACGCCGACCACGTAACAGGCACAACCGATCCGTGGCCGCCGGTGAAAGCCCATGACCGCCTGCTTTTGCCTGCCCGTACACAGAGGCCGCAGAAAATCCAGGGGCATTTCCGCCAGGCATTGTCGCTCCCGGTTCTGATCCCCGCTCAAAACGAGATGGCACTGGTCATCCAGGACCAGAACCCGATTCAGGCCCAGTTCGCGGATCAACTCCTGCAGGCGGGGTTGATCCAGACTGCCGTCATCGGCAGACCAGGCCAGCCAGCGGGCATCATCGACCAGACGCCTGGAAAATTCCTTTTCCCACTGTTGATAAGTCTGCAAGCCGTGCCAGTTCGCTTCAGCCACAATGTCGATGACCACCCCGGCATGATCGACCATCAAGGCCTCCAGAACCCGGATACGATTTCGCAGATCCCAGCGAAAACCCAAAGCCAGAATCGCCAGCAGCAGAATGATGGAACCGATAAAAAATGATTTGCGCGTGCCGAGGATCATCACTCATTTCCTGTAATCCGTTATGGATTCATTTGTTTACCGGGAGTATACAGGCGAGATTATTCGTTGTACACGTCGTTCATCCGTCAAACCCCGCATCCTGAACCCTTTGCGGAAGAAGGCCCATGCAAGAGCGAAGCCACAACGCCCGGATCCTGGCCGCTGGCTGGCTGGCCGCCTGCGTCGGCGCAGTCGCCCTGGGCCAAGCCTTGCGACTGGGGCCGGCCGAGACCGCCTATGCCTGGCCTCTGCCCGGACCTGCCGACTGGCTGCCGAGCCTGCTCATGCCCCTGGCGCTGGTGCTGGTGGCCCTCACCGCCGTGCTGCTGCTGCTGGGCGCCGCCTTCGCCCGCGCCCATGGGCTCCAGAAACCCTGGGCCAGATTGCTATTGATCCATCCCTTGCTGCTGGCGTTCATCTGGCTGGTTTGGCCCGCCACCGGACGTCAGGTCTGGACCGGGATCGGGTCCATCACCCTGTTGATGGCCGCAGCGGGAATGGCCGTGGTCATGGTCCTTGGTCTGCGTCGCGGAATGGCTGTATTCGGACCCCGGCCCCGCTGGCGTGATTTTCGCAGGGACATCATTTTCCTGGCCATCATCGTGGGGATCGGCCTGGCTGCGGGCCAGACCGTTTCCGGCGGAACGTTGCTTTCCGCCGCGATTCTCTATCCCCTGTTCGCCCTGGTCCAGATGACCGTCATGTTGGTCCTGCCCGCCGGCGATCTCCGCCGATGCGGGCTTTCCCGGGGCTGGATTGCCGTTTCTTGCGCCTTCGTCTTCGGTTTGCTGCACTGGCCCAACCCCGTGGTCGCCGGCGCATCCGCCGTGGCCATGTTCTTCTGGACCCGGGATCGTCTGGACGGCCGGGGGTTGGTGTCGCTCGCCCTCGGCATGGGTCTGCTGGGGGCGGGGTTCAGCCAGATGCTGCCGGATCCCTGGACGGCCCATATGCGCGTGGGACCGGGTTACGTGCGCCGGGTCGCCCGCGAGGATCTGGCTGCGGGCAGGCTCTGGTTCATCGCCGGGAATCCCGACTGGGCCCACCATGCGCCTTTGCCGGCCGACTTCCTGCAAACCCTCTACCCGGGAGTCATCGGCCGCCCCCTGAACGGGCCGGAGCTGGCCGTCTGGAAAACCGCCCTGGACCGGGCGCGGCGCAAGACCGTGATCTGGCAATTTTTGACCTGCACCGAATACGCCCACCAGCCGCATCTGGGTCCGCCGCCGCTGCCCACTCAGATGGATCAGGTGACCAGGAAGCATTGGCACCAGGTGGTCGATACGCTGGAAAGTCAAACCTACTGGGATAACCATGGTGGGAACTGGCCGGAGTATCTGGCCGGCCTGTATGAGGACATTCTGGGCCGCAAGGCCTCCCCGCAGGAGATCGCCACCTGGACTCCGCGTCTGAACCTGATCCAGCGCCGTCAGATCCTGGAAGTCCTGCTGGGCCACGCCTTCCAGTGGCGTGACCGGGGGCCCACCATGATCCAGACCTCCCGACTGGTGGCTCCCCAGGTCCCCCTGCTGGTCGACAAGTATTGATCAGTCAAAAGGCTCGACGCGAAACGAAGGTCCAACCGCCTGCTTGGACCTCCACATCCCTGACCTCCGTTGTACCCAGGGCCCGCCCCCGCGCGTCCCGCAAGGTGATCTGCAGGTCATGAGGCCCGGCCGGCAGAACCAGCCTGCCCATCATGATCCGGTCGGGCAAGGTCGTCCAGCTGCGCGTGTCGGCCTTTTCGGTAGCCGAGCCCAGGATGTTGGCGAGCCAGCCGACCACTGCCCCCCCGGATTTTCCGGCTTGGCGCGACCCCAGATACTTGGTCAGTCCCCGCAGAATGGTCTTGGCGAAGATGGCGGGCTTTTCCGCATCGAAGGTGATGCGGGCCTGCCGGGCCGGATTGGCCGCCACCACCGTCGTGCCGGTCCGGCCGGTAAAGTCGGCTTGAAGCCGGCAACAGGCCACCGGGTCCACCGTCCCATCCTGGAGTTCAGGGACCGCCACGCTGACCCAGTATTCCACCTTCCGTCCACGGGCCAGGGCCTGGAAATTTCCCCTCCCGCCGTATAGTTCCCAGGACCAGTAGCCGGGGTCGTCGTAGGCTTCGCCGCTGAAAACCGGAAAATCGAAACGGACCTGCGCCTTGCGCGGCACATAACCGGTCTCCATCAACACCACCACCCGACCGGTCGCGCCCAGCGAGTCAGGCGGAGCTTCCGTGGCCGATCCAGCGGCAAATACCTCGGGGCAGTCGCGTCGCACTTCAGCCAGCTCGGACGCGAATCCCAGCCGGCGGGCGGTCAGTTCCAGATCCCCGGCCAGGGTAGGCGGCACCTGGACGGCCAGCAGTTCATGGAGGTTTTCGTAGGCCGCCGCAGCATTGCGGTAGGCGATGAAGGCCTCGTTGGTCTCACCCGCCTGATC
>CAZJGK010000123.1:0-6436 GCA_964545545.1 uncultured Fibrobacteraceae bacterium
GCTATCGGCCAGGGATTCGAAGATCCAGCTGTTGCAGTAGGTCGAGGCCACCACGCAGGCCTTCATCTGGGCGAACAGGGTGGCGTGGTCCTTGATTTTGCCCCAAACCGGCATCCCCTCCCAGTAGAAGCGGAATTTCTCGTCGTCCACGGCGGCGATCCCCGCGGCGATCCGCGCCTCCAGTTCGGCGTTCAGGACCTCATAGTATTCCTCGGCCTGGGGCAACCCGCGCAGAACCACTGCCGGACCCATGTGGATCGTCCCGTCGAAGAAGGTCAAGGGACTGGGCCGGTGGGCCGCCAGGCGCAAGACCTTTTTCCAGGCCAGGGTGCAGCGGTAGGAGGACGCCATCGTTTCCTTCAGACGGTCCAGATCGAACGGACCACCGGCCACCTCCTCCAGGGTAGGAATCAAGGCCTTGTGCTGGGCGATCAAACCGTCCAGATGATCGCGGGTCAACTCGCCCAGGCCCCGCTGGGTGTCGATGCCTATCAGGGGAATTTTCCACTCCCGCTGGTAGAAGGAGAACCATTCCTGGACGTCGCGGCACTGGTTGGTGTTGTAGACCAGGACATCGGGCCGGGGCACCGCCGCCATCCCGAAAGCCTGGGTCAACGGCGTGACGCCCTTGAGGTAGGCGCCGACATCGCTGGTCAGATACGAGCAGATGTCGGGGGAGTAGCCCCGCGCATTGGCGGCGGGAATCAGGTCCATGGCGACTCGGGAAGAACCGAGCACGGCTCCGTGGTTCTCCGGGAAATAGACCAGGAACCCGAAGGATCGCAGCAACTCGGCCGGCCCCACGCTGGTGCACCAGGCGATGGGCCGACTGCGGTTTTGGGCCGCCTCATCGAGCTCGCGGAAATATTCCGCCATGATCTTCCGCATCAGGCCCGTGGCGGCGATCTTCTTGATGGTGGGCGAGGGTGTTTCGGTCATCAGCGATCCTCCCGTTTGACGGTGGGTGTATCCTACCATCAATCCGGGAATTTATCATGGGAATCCTAGCCTGGGGGGGTTCTCGGCCGCATTCCCGCACCCAAAGCTTGAAATCCTCTTCGTATGGTGAGAGAATCCTTTTTTATCATGATCAGACTCAGGGCACCCCACGCAACTTCGGGTGTCGCGGCACCTGGCCTGCTTGTCCATAAGCCCGTTCACCCCGCTTTCGAGGAGATGCGTCATGATCGTCGGTGTCATCGGTTCCGGATCCATTGGTCCCGACCTGGCCTACGGATTCGTTTCCGCCCTTGCCCGCGAACCCGGCAGCCGGGTCTACCTTCACGATATCGATGCCAAGGCCCTCGAAGCCGGCAAGACCCGCATCCTGGGCTATATCGCCAAGGGCGTGGCCCGGGGAAAACTGAATCCCAAGGCAGCCGCGACCATCGAGGAAAAACTGGCGCCCACCCTCCAGCTCGCCGATCTCGCCGACTGCGACTATGTGCTTGAGGCCGCCACCGAGGACCTGTCCATCAAGAGGGTCATCCTGGGCAACCTGGAAAAGGTTGTCCGTGACGACTGCCTGATCGGATTCGCCACCAGCGGCCTGCCCCGGGCGCGTATCGCCGCCGAGGCCGCCCATCCCGAGCGCTGTTTCGTCAATCACCCCTTCTTCCCCGCCTGGCGCGCCTTGCCCATGGAGGTCGTGCTTTCGGAAGACGAGGGGCTGAGCCGGCGGATGCTGGAGACCCTCGTGCGGCTTGGCAAAGTACCCGTTGCCACGGCCGATGTGCCCTGTTTCGCCGCCGACGACATCTTCTGCAACTACTGCGCCGAGGCAGCCCGCCTGTTCGTCGAAGGTGTTGCCACGCCATGGCAAATCGACCGCATCGTCAATGACGCCATCGGTGGAGGCGGCCCCTTCAATGTGATGGATCTTACGCGCGGAAACCTGCTGAATGTCAAATGTTTGAAGTTGATGGAGGAGGCCGACACAGGGTCGCCCTGGTTCGCGCCGCCGGAAATCTTCTCCTCCCAGGCCAACACACCCTGGCTCGACCACCGCAACCCCGGCGACACCGCCTATGATGCCGAGCTGGGGCGCACCGTTCTGGACCGTATCCTCGCCGTCCTGCTGGGCAGAACCCTGTTCGTGGCAGAAAACGGCATCTGCGACCCGGGCGAATTGAACTGGCTGACGCGCAACGCCCTGGGCTTTTCCTCCGGGCTGCTTGACCTGGCCGAACAGCTGGGGGCTGAGGAGGTCCGCAGGATCTGCAACCAGTACGCGGCCGCCAACTCCGGTTTTGAGGTGACCGCCGGTGTCGCCGCCGGTAAGCTGCCCTCCTTCCACCGCAATGTGAAGGTAAAAAAGGATGGACCCGTGGCTGTGGTATCCATCCACCGCCCGGAGGTCCTCAACGCCCTGAACGACCGCACCATGGAAGAGCTCAAGGAGACCTTCAGCGGGTTGGCCCGGGACGGGGCGGTCAGCGGAGTGGTCGTGACCAGTTTCGGAGGTACGCTGGCCGGAGCCGACATCAACGAACTCGCGGCCCTGAAAACTCCGGCCGAGGCTGCGGACAAGTGCCGCCGGGGGCACGCCATCCTGCGCCTGATCGAAACCTTCCCCAAACCGGTTGTCGCCGCCGTGAACGGCCCGGTGCTGGGGGGCGGTTGCGAGCTGTCAATGGCCTGCCATGCCCGCGTCGTTGGATCGGACCTGATGCTGGGCCAGCCCGAGGTCAACCTCGGCATCATTCCCGGTTACGGCGGCACTCAGCGCCTGCCGCGTCTGATCGGGCTCGAACGAGCCTGCGAACTGTTGCGCACCGGCCGTACCATCGGCGCCGCCGAGGCCTGCAGCTGGGGCTGGGCTACCGGGGAGCCCGCTGCCGATCCGGTCGCAGCGGCGAAGGAACTCATCGCCGGGCATCTGGCCGACCAGCGCCAGATCCAATCTCTGGATCCGGCGCCCCTGGCCGTGCCCGAGGTGCTGCCCGAGAGCCATATCGGCCACCGATCCCTGGCCATTGATCGCATCCTTTGCGAGGTGATCCTCACCGGCCTGGCCCGGGATCTCGAGGCCGGGCTCGAAACCGAGGCTGAGGGCTTCGCCCGTTGCAAGCAGACCGTCGATTACGACATCGGGATGACCAATTTCATCCAGAACGGGCCCCGGGTGCCCGCAGTCTTCATGAACGAGTAAAGGAATTTAAAATGGCCGACGGCAACACCATCCTCATTCTCGACGGGGCCCGCAGGCTCCCCCGCGCGGACATCCTCATCGACAACCGGGAACCGGGTCTGTTCTCCCGCTTTGCGACCACTACCCTGGGCGGCATGGCCATCAAGGCCACCCTGGCACACACCGCCGTGCCCAGCGGGAAGATAGGACATGTGATCATGGGCATGGCCTCGCACAGCCATCGCGACAGCATTTACGCCGCCCAGGGCATGGCCTGGCGGGGCGGTCTTGGCGACGATGTGCCCGCGCTGACCGTCGCGCGCATTTGCGGCAGCGGCATCGAATCGGTGGCGGTGGCCATGGAGCACATGCTCGCAGACGTCCGGCACGACAAGGATCGCCCCTTCGTGATCGCCGGCGGCGCCGAAAGCATGCAGTACCCGTTCAACCTGTACAACATGCGGGGCAAGAAGGTGGGCGCCTCCGTCCAGAAATACGGACCCCTCGACCCGCGCGGCCTGCCGCCGGGGGAAATGCTCCAGGATTCCCTGTTGATGGGCCTCTACGATCCCGGCGCCCGCCTGGCCATGGCCAACACCGGCGAGGAGCTGGGCCGGCGTTACAAGATCACTCGCGAGGAGGCCGACGCCTTCGGCCACCGGTCGCATATGCTGGCCCGCAAGGCCCGCGAATCAGGCTGGTTCAAGGAGGAGATCGAGCCGGTCACCCTGCCCGGCGCCGGTGGCGCCCCCGATACCGTGGTGGAGCATGACACCCACATCATGGACAATATCAGCCTGGCGAAGATGGCCCGGCTGCGACCTGCCTTCGAGGCCGGCGGGATCATCACCGCCGGCAATGCAAGCGCGGTTGTCGACGGTGCGGCCGCCATGGTTCTGGCCCGGGAAGGCGATGCCGCCGCCCACAAAGCCAAGCCGCTGGCCCGTATCCTGGGCTTCGGCACCGCAGCCTGCGATCCCAGAATCATGGGCTGGGGTCCGGTTCCAGCCACCCGGTTGGCCCTGCAAAAGGCGGGCTTGAAAGGCGGGGATATCGACCATGTCGAGTTGAACGAAGCCTTCGCGCCCCAGGCCCTGGCCTGCATCCGCGACTTTGCCGACATGGGCATTGATCCCGAGAGGGTCAACCCCCTGGGCAACGCCATCGCGATGGGGCATCCACTCGGCGCCACCGGGGCCATCCTGACCCTGACCTGCGCCTACGCCCTGCGTCGCCGGAAGCAACGCTACGGGCTGATCACCATGTGCATCGGCGGCGGCCAGGGCAACGCCATGATCATCGAGTCAACACCTTGACAGGCCGGGCGCATTGTGCGCCCTTGCCCGGTTCCGAAAGGTCAGATATGTCGCTGGAATACCGCTGCCCCAAGTGCAATGCGATCCTCAACCCCAATATCCGGGTCATCCTGGTGGCGCGTTTCAACGACCGCAAAGCCATTGTCCTGATGAGTTCCCGGCTCGGCGATTTCCACATCATCTGCGACAACGAATCCCGCAGCATTCTCCACACGGGTGAGGTGGTGGAATTTTGTTGCCCGGTCTGTTCCGAGTCCCTGACTTCGCCCAACTTCGACGAATTTGCCGAACTCAGGGTGATCAACAAAGCCAATCCTGATCACAAGTTATGCCTTCTGAGGTTCAGCCGCGTCTGTGACGAACACGCGACCTTCCTTTACGACGGAGACACGGTCAAGGGGTTCGGTGAGGATGCGGACCTTGTCCGCGAGAAATTCGAAATCGAGGGCAAATGGGGCTGGTAGCCACGAAAATAGTGTCTTCCGGGTTGGACTGAGCCACTATTGACGCCATATTCCTGGTAGGCAGACACCATTCCCGAGGCATAACTCAATGGTTGCGGAATCCTGTTGACACGGTTTGCGCGTTCTGTTATCTTTATTTCGAACGATCGTTAGAATCTCTAACGGACTATTTTTCATTGTCTTGTGTGAACAGACGGGGTCCCTTCGTGAACAGGTCAGCCATTGTAGAGTGGGCTGAAGAGATCTATCTGGATCTCGATTTTACCGTGGTCAAGCAGTGGCTCGGGCAAAAACCCGGGCGCCGGGCCGCCGGTTACCTTCCTGTCTACGCACCCCGGGAAATCATCCATGCGGCGGGCATGCTTCCGGTCGGCATCCACGGCAGCGGTAACATCGAGATCATCCGTGGAGACGCCTTCTACCAGAGCTACATCTGTCACCTGCCCCGCTCCGTGATCGAACTGGCGCAGTCGGGGCGTCTGGACATGCTTTCGGCGGTCCTGTTCCCCTCCACCTGCGATGTGATCCGCAACCTGTCGGGCATGTGGAAGATCCTCTACCCGGACATGTATGTCCGCTACCTGGATCTGCCCCAGGTCGCCGACCCGGTCATCGGCGCGGAATTCTGGCGCCGGGAACTGGAGACCATCTACAAGCAGCTGTGCGCCCTCACCGGCCTGGAGATGGACGACGACCGGTTGCGGGCCTCCATCACCCTTTACAACGAGATCCGCGAGGTCCTTGGCGAGCTTTACGCCGCCCGCCGGGATCGCCCCTGGCTGGTGCCCACCGAGGAATTGTACCTGCTGATGCGGGCGGGGGAACTCTCCCCTCCCGCCGAATTCCTGGCCATGGCGCGCGCCTACCTCGGCGCGATCGAAGAGGGCGATCTGCGGCCCAAGGACAAGACCCGGGTCATCATCGTCGGCTCGTTCTGCGAACAGCCGCCCCTGGGGCTCATCAAGACCATCGAACGCGCCGGTTGTTACATCGTCGATGATGATTTCCTGGCGGGAAACCGCTTCATGACCCAGGCCGTGCCCCTGGAGGGCGACCCTCTGGGCAACCTCGCCGGCTCGCTGGTGAAGCACGCGGTCAAGACTTCCGTCCTGTACGAGCCCGACCCCCGCGGCAAGAAGACCCTCATGCGCAAGCGCGTGGACGCCGCCAAGGCCGACGGGATCATCTTCGCCGCGGCCAGCTTCTGCGACCCCGCCCTGCTGGACCGCCCCATGCTGCGCGAAGGGGCCGAGGCCGATGGCATCCCCTGCATCGCCTTCAAGTTCGCCGAGAATTCCGGTCAGTTCCAGCAGTTCCGCGAACAGGCCGGAACCTTCAGCGATTCCATCAAGCTCTGGGGAGACCAGTGATGAGCAGGCAGGAACATGAGGTCCAGAAGGACCAGTCGATGATCATCCAGAAGGAAATGATCGCCGCCCACTATCAGCTCCTCGAAGAAGCGCCCGAGACCAAGGAACCGGTGGTCTACACCTTCGTGCCGGGGAACCTGACGGAGCTGATCCGTT
>CAZJGK010000124.1:0-6301 GCA_964545545.1 uncultured Fibrobacteraceae bacterium
GGGTCACCACCGGTATCCATCTCCTTGATGGTGATCGCTGAATCAGGCGTCGTCGAGCCATCGCGAGCAGCCAAACGGGCACCCTCAAGCATGGCGTTGCCATATCCGGCATAGCGCCCCGAAAGGGGAGTCAGCAAACCCAGGGACATGTGTTCCGGTTTTGCCCTGAGGCTGGCAAAAGGTAGATATCCCGTGCGGCCGGACGCCACAGCTACCGCTTCCTTGACCCAGGGACTATCCGGATCCCGCCTGTGCAGCTCGGCCGCAAGGGCAACGGCTGGAGCCTTCTTGTTTTCACGCAACAGGGCGCGAACCCGGAACAGACCCAGGATGTCCGTCACCACCGAATCATGGCCCGCAAAGGAAAACCCAGCCAGCTGTTTCGCGCTCAGACTATCCAGCAAGGGCAGGATGATCGGCTGGTCAAGGTCAGCGACCACGGCCTGGGGATCCTGCTCGAGCGCCAGCACCTGGAAGGTGGCAGCGGTCAGGGTATCACCCGCGCCGGCCGCCAGATCCACGCTGTTCAGCAAGGTGGGAACCAACAGGGGATCACGGGCGAATTCACGCTGAAAAATCCGCGCCAGGTCCAGCGCCCTATCCCCGTGACCCAGCTTCAAGGCGGCGGGTACGGCCAGCGACAGGGCCTCCGCACAGCGGGCATCATCACGGTGATAGTCGAGCATGGCGCCGGTCGTGTTGACGACCTTTGACCAGGAGCCCTGGTCATGATATTCCCTGATCTGGTCCAGCAGGTTCTCTGCCTGCTGGGCACGGGTCCCGGACAGGGATCCTGACTCGGAATTCTTGTGCCCGCCGGTAAGCGCACAACCTGCGGTCACCAAGGCCAAGGCGCCAAGCACACCTGCCAGAACAAGGATGGCCGAAACACGTCGGTGAGTGTCCCCCCACCTATTCCGCAACAGCTTGCCCCCCGTTGATCCGGAAGGAGGCTTGACCCAGCACCTGGCCCTTGGGATCCAAGACCTTGATCTCCCAGGCCCCGGTCCAGGCCGGCAGAATGTTTTTGGAGGACCAGGTGCGATAGTCCGCCGAGCGCACCGGCAGATCCACCCTGGCCATGGTCTTGCCCTCGTGGTACCAGACAAAAGTCACGCTCGTCGGAGCCACCGCCCCCACCACACGGGCGAGGCAAAAAACCTGGCCAACCGCCGAATCAAAAGCATCGGCAGGATCCACAATGGCCCTGTTGGGGATGTCCAAACCCCGGCCCAACACCAGATCAACCCGCGGCACGGTGGTTGGTTCATCCCCCCTAACGACCAGGGGGACAGACACCATCAGGATGGCCAAAACCAGCAACGACAGGTTCCACGGTGTGGTCGCACGTCCTACGCTCATGGCTCCTCCTATTTGTTGCGCAAATCCTCGATCCTCATAGGTCTAATTACCTTGGGGTTGTGAAGATTGTCCCTCAGGTACTTGGCATCGTCAATAAGTTCGCTGTTCGGATACTCGTTGATCAACATCGTCAGATACCGGCCGGCAATCCGGGTGTCTTCCCACTTGGAGATCGCAATCTGGGCCACCAGGAACAGGGCGTCATCGGCGCGATCGCTTTGCGGATAATCCGTGTGGATCAGGGTAAGCAGATCAATCTTGGCCTGCGGATCCGGGATGGCGCGGGCCCGGGCAAAAATCTCATCGGCGCTCATGCCGCCACCGGGGGCAAAATCCCCGAACAGCTTGACATTGTAGGTCTTGCGCGCGGCAAGCAGATAATCCTTGACGATGGCGTCCTGAAACCCAGGCATGATGTCGACCAGCAATTTTGACTTGGCTTCCGAGAAGGTCATGGGCCGGCTTTCCTGACGATTGAGAATCTCCACCACATGCCAGCGATCGGAAACCTGGAAAGGAGGGTTCAAGCCGGTTTTGAGGTCAAAGGCCTTGGCCGTAAATGCCTTGGGGTTGCGAACGAAGGGCACGAACCCACCCTTGTTGAACCAGCCGAGGTCCCCCTGATTCTTCTTGGTGTCCTGGTTGACGGAGAAATCCTTGACCACATAGGGAAAGGTGTTGCCTTCGCCTCCTTTGAGCAGTCGCTGGTAGGCAGCCTCCGCATCCTTCTGAGTCAGGGTCTCCACATCACGGGCCTGAATACGGCCCAGCTGCCGGTATTTATCCTGGTTGTCCTGGAAGAAGCTGCGGAGGTCATCGAGGGAGGGTTCCTTGTCCTGCAGCAGACCATAGGTGCGCATGGCTGAGTCCAGGGTACGGCGCCGCAGCGTAATCAGGGCGCGCGCCACATCCTGTTTCCTGTACAGTTCCTGATCGATGGCCCCCAGGGCCATAACCGATTCGTCGATCATCCGCTTCAGGGCCAAATGCCTGCCGTCGGGACCATTGTATTTATCGCGCTCGGACTGGGGCAACTCCTCGAGGAACAGGTCCAGGTCCGTGTTGGTGATCTTGACATCGCCAACCTGGGCCAGCACAGGAGTCGTGTCGTGGGTTCCGTCGCCGAATATAGGGAACAGTTGAACATTCCCACCGGAGGAGTTTTTGTCCTGGCAACCGGGGCCGATGAGCATGGCTGCCAGAATCATCACGATGAAGAGGGAACGGGATTGTGCGGACATGTTCTTTACTCCTTGGCTCTCGAGGACAGCATCCCCGGGTCGGATCGAAAACGGTATTCCCCGGCAGCTACGCCTCCTTGGATCAACTTCCCTGGTGTTGCAGGACAAGCTGCGGACAGCTGTATTCAATGCCAAAGCGAAAGTCCGGGTTCCCAGGGCAATCACCATGGGCGCGGAAGAGCCTCAACCCAGCCACTGCAGGCGGAATTATCCCCGCCGGAACCTCAAGCCTTGACGACCCACACCTTGGCCATGACTTCCACTTCGGAGTGCAAGCGCACCGGCACGGAATGGACCCCAAGCAGTCTGATGGGCTCATCGAGAACGATCTGCTTGTGCTCCAACTGGATATTTTCCTTGGCCAGTTCTTCGACAATGTTCCGGGCCGTAACCGAACCGAACAGTTTGCCGTCATCATCGGCCTGCACCGTAATGGTGCAGGAGATCTCGCCCAACTCGCGAGCACGTTCTTCGGCGCTGGTCTTGCGCAGACCATCCCGTTTGTGCTCGAGTTTCATGTGTTCCTGGACCACATTCATGTTCCCGGCAGTAGCCTCAAGGGCAAAGCCCTGGGGCAACAAGTAATTGCGGGCATAGCCGCGATTCACGGAGAGGGTCTGGCCCATCTGTCCGAGATTCTCGACATCCTGCATCAGAATCACATCCATCTCAAACCACCTTTTTGTCCTCATCGATAACCGGGCCGTCGAGCCTCCGGAAATCAAGCCAATGGTCCGCAAGCCCCAGCAATATGCCGCTTGCCATTACCAGGGGAGCCAAGAACACTCCCATCACAATCCAGAAAACAAGCCGTCCCAGGGGCGATAGCACCCGGCCGACCACCACCACCTGAACCGCGAGCCCTTGTACACTCAAAACAAGGGCCATCAACAGGCTCAGGTTCAAGCCCACGGTCAGCACCGGTTCGGCCCGGGTCAGAGCCATACCCAGACCAGCAATCAATAACCATACCGTGTAGAACGGCAGCCGCAACCGGCTGAAAGACCCAAACCTCCGGCCGGTGGTGATCCCGCCGCTCACTCTGGCGCTGAACCAAACCAACACCATGATCAGTCCCGCCTGGGCCAACAGTCCCAAGGCCATCACCATGGGGTAAAGTTTTGCACCTATCTTCAGCGCGGCATCCAAGCGTTGCCCTTCAGCAGCCAGAGCCTTTTCCCTTTGCCCCTGATCGGCCGTGTCGGGAATCCTGGCCTCGAGCACCCGGTTCATGTCCTGGCGGAACAGGGATATTTGCTCGGCCACAGGCATTTCCTTGAGCGACCAAACCACCATGGGCACCAGGGTGCCGACACACAATACCAGGGCCAGATCAAGTCGCAATCGCCGCTGCAGAGCCCAGCCGGCAATGAGTCCGGCGCCCATGTTGGCCGCCGCCTGTGCGACCATGGGACCCGGCTTCAATATTCCGCCGACAAGCAGGGCGGCCAGGGCGACCGTCAGGACCGCCCGCCAGGGGCGCATGGCCAGCATGGTCCATCCCCACAGGACCGCAAGGAACAACGGCATGGGCAAAGCCAAAATCGCCAGAATATTGACGGATTCAGGATCTGCGCCACCCGTGCCTGCGGCGGCCTGCATGATCAGGACCGCCAGCGTCGTGACGCCTCCCACCAGGATCAACGGCAGGTAACCCAACCGAGCCATGACCACCCTGTCCGCCATGTTCAGCCCCGGTTTCCGGCCTCTATCAGGCCTGCTGACGGCATAACGTTCCCAACAAACAACACCTAGCGGTAATACTCTTTGACGAACGGCAGCAAGGCCAGATGCCGGGCCCGCTTGATGGCCGTCGCCAGGGGGCGCTGGAATCTGGGGCTAGTACCGGTGTTGCGCCGCGGGGCAATCTTGCCACGTTCGGTGACGAACCGCCGGAGCAGTTCCTCGTCCTTGTAATCAATGGCGACCAGACCGTTCTTGGAAAAGAAACAAGCCTTCTGTTTCCCATGTCGTCTGGTCTTTTTCTTCTTTTTGATCCGAAGATTCTTACGAGCCACCGGATTCTCCTTAAAGCCAACCAGCGTCAACACGCCAGTCGGCGGTTAGTAACCAGTGTGTCAGTCCAATGGGGCCGCTGCGGGGGCCTCGGGGGCGGCATTCCGCTTGGCGCGCGCCTTGCGGTTACGCTCTTCCCATTCTTCGTCGACAACGACCAGGTGCCGCAACACCTTGTCATCCAACCGCAGGAACTTATCAAGAACCTCGACCGCCGTACCCTTGCTCCGGAACTTCAGGAACATGTAGTTTCCTTTGTTCTCATGCTCGATCTCATAGGCCAGACGACGGACCCCCCAGTGGTTTTCCTGGGTAATCTCCCCTTCATGACCGGCCAGGATATCCTTGATCCGCTGGACGCGGGATTCCATTTCGGATTCCGGCTGATCCGCCTGCAGGATGAAAATGAGTTCATACTTTTTCACTGGTTTCACCTCCCTTCGGACTGAATGACCCAGGTCTCATCGGCCACCGGCACGATCGGAAAACGACCGCCCCCGGCGTCGGCCCAGGTAGGGATGCGAGCACTCAGCTTTACAGCTGGGCTATTGCGTTTTTTCAGTCGTGACGAAATCCTTGGCGAATTCCGTTATGCGACCAACGGGAAAATATACCCCAAGGAGTCCCCTCCTGCAAGAAATAGCTTGGTCCCAGGTTCAGGAACCGGACTCCTGGGGATCGGTTTGTTGCGCCGGGCGTCGGTTGTGGCGGGACGCCGCATATTCAGTGCCGTGCTCCAGCCAGGCGAGGCAGGCCGAGGCGGCGTGATCCACCATGTCCTTTACCAGGGGCCTTTCATCATCGTCAAATGGGGTCAGGACAAAATCGGCCCACCGGGCCGCATCCGGGGGCCCGGCCAGGGAAGAAATGCCCAAACGCAGACGGGGAAAGTCATGGGTCCCCAGGGTTTCAATGATATCGGCCAGCCCATTTTGGCCGCCGCTGGCGCCTTTGCCACGCAGACGCAGTGATCCCAGGGGAAGATTCAGGTCGTCGCAGACCACCAGCAGGGAAAACGGAAGCGCCGTATCCCCTTCACCCTCTCCCAAAGGCAAGGAATGCATGTTCTCCTGTGACCAGACCTCCAGCGCCCGGCCGCTGCGATTCATATATGTCAGCGGCTTCAGGATGGTCAGGCTCCGCTCACCGGTCCGGCCCACCGCCGCCAGATAATCATCACCACCGGCCTGGAAATCCAGGCCCAGTCTCCGGGCCAACTCATCGGCAACCAGGAAACCTGCATTGTGGCGGGTCGTCGCATACTTCAGACCAGGATTCCCCAAACCAACGATCACCACCTGGCCGGTCATCATCTCTCCCTCCAAAAGAACGGCCGACCCTCTGCAGGGCCGGCCGCATTCAACGTCCCACGCCAAATGAGCCTAGTCGCCGTCCTTGGCCCCGTCGTCGGCGTCGGTCTCATCCGTGTCACTCCCAGCGCTCTTTTCACCCTCAGCGCCCTCTTCGCCTTCAACTTCCTCGGCAGGCTCCGCGAAGATGACCTGGGCCTTGATATTCAGGACCAGAAGATCAGGATCGGTCACCAATTCGCCCACGGGAAGCACCACATCCCGCGCAAAAATCTTGTCATGAAGTTCGAACTCCGAGATATCGATCTCTAAATAGTCGGGCAGATCCCTGGGCAGCACGCTGATCTCGATGGAGTCAAGGGATTGGGCCAC
>CAZJGK010000125.1:0-5942 GCA_964545545.1 uncultured Fibrobacteraceae bacterium
TCGAATACAGTCTGGGCCAGGCCGATGACGGCAACGGTTTCAAGCCGATGGACCATCGGTTGATGATCCAGATGAGCTACACCATCGGATACCACCCATCTCACGCGTACTAGGATCCGGCGTCTGGTGCGCCACCGGGAACACGGATAAACAGAAAGAACGGGAGAATACCATGAAATCGCTGATTCGCATTTTGTTCGTTTCGGTGTTGGGCGTGCTGGCGGCCTCGCCCGCGCTGGCGGAACTGAAGGTAGCCGCCTCCCTTAGCGACCTTGCGTCGGTTGCCCGGTTCGTGGGAGGCGAGCACGTGTCGGCCAAGAGCCTGTGCAAGGGTTATGAGGACCCGCATTTCGTGCCGGCCAAGCCCAGTCTGATGAAAGCCATCCAGCACGCGGACGTGTTCATTTCGACGGGCCTGGAACTGGACAGCGGTTGGCTGCCCTTGGTGTTGCCGGGAAGCCGTAACCCCAAGATCCAGCCGGGCCAACCGGGTTTCGTGGACGCTTCCGAGGGCGTCGACGTGCTCGAGAAGCCCGTGGGCACGGTGAGCCGGGCCGAGGGTGACATCCATCCGCTCGGTAATCCGCATTACTATACCGATCCGAAAAACCTCGAGATTGTCGCCGACCACTTGGCCCGAGTCTTCTCACGGTTGGACCCCGCCCACGCCGCGGACTACGCCGCCAATGCCCAGGCGTTCGGCGCGAGGATCGAATCGTCCCTGGTGAAATGGGAGCAGGAGATGGCGCCCTACCAGGGCGACCACATCGTTACCTACCACAAGAACATGATCTATTTCTGTGATCGTTTCGGGCTGAAGCTCTTCGGCACCGTCGAGTCCAAGCCCGGCATCCCTCCCTCACCGCGCCACATTGCTGATCTGGCGGCCGCGATGAAGCAGGCGGGCGTCAAGGTCGTGTTGTACCAGCCTTATTACAACCCGACGGCCAGCAAGGAACTGGCGTCGCGGGCGGGAGCGACCGTTCTGGAGATTTCCTCCGAAACAGGCGGCCTGCCCGGCACCGAGGATGTCTTTGCCAAGTTCGACGTGCTGGTGTCGTCGGTGGCCAAGGCACTTGCTGGAAGCGGAGGAAAATAACGTGGAATTCTTCAGTGTCATGGCGCTGCCCATGCTGGCATGCCTTCTGCTGGTGCTGATTCATCCTTCGCTGGGCCAGCATGTGCTGGCCCGGGGGGTGATCTTCGTGGACCTGGCCCTGGCGCAGATCGCCGCCCTCGGCCAGAGCGTCGCCTACCTGCTTGGATCCAGTCCCCACGACCCCAGCATGTACTTCTGGTCGTTCGGCTTCACCTTGCTGGGTGCGGCCCTCTTCAGTTTCCTGTGGGATCGCAACCATTCGGTGCTTCAGGAAGCCTTCATCGGAATCTCGTTCGCCCTGGCGACCGCCGCCACGCTGGTGTTGCTGGCGAACGCCCCCCACGGGGCCGAGCACATGCGCGGGACCCTGAGCGGGGAGGCGCTCGGCTGGGTGACGTGGCGGGACATCACGATCATGGCCGTTTTGTACGCCCTTGTCGGAACGATCCTCTTTGTCTTCCGCAGGCAACTTTTCCTGTGCTCGGAACAGCCGCAAAAAGCCAAGCAAATGGGCCTGTCGGTCAAGAAATGGGACTTCATCTTCTACGCCTCGTTCGGGCTCGTGGTCACCAGTTCGGTCAAGGTTTCCGGCGTGCTCGCGGTCTTTTCCTACCTGATTGTACCGCTGGTCTGCACCATACTGCTGGGTCGCAAAGGGTCGTCACGACTATACTGGGCCTGGGTCATCGCGCTGTGCGTTTCCGTCCTCGGGGCCGTGCTTTCCTACGACAAGGACTGGCCGATGGGCGCCACCATCGTGTGTCTGTTCGGGCTGACGGTGGCCGTCATTTCCATTCTGGTCCGGATCAGGGGTGTGGAGGTCCGGGACCATGCAGAGGATATCAGCGCAGGAAGCGGGGTCGAATAGGTTACCGGGATCAGGGGGCCGGAATGCGAGGGGTGCGCATTCCGGCCGGATCCTCGGCTCTTCCTTAGAACGGAATTGTGGTATCTGGCCGCTGGCTGGTACTCTCGGGTCGGATCTTGCCGTTTTCACCATTCCCGCGACTGGAGGAAGCCATGTCCCGAGCCGCAACCACCCCCCGGCATCTTTGGCTGGTCGGGGTCATTACCCTGCTGTGGAACATGATGGGGGCCTATGATTACCTCATGACCCAGACAAAAAACGCATCCTATATGGCCAGGTTCGATCAGGCGCAGCTTGACTATTATTACAGCTATCCGGCCTGGTTTGAGGCCTTCTGGGCTCTTGCCGTGTGGGGCGGCCTACTGGGCTGCATTCTGCTTTTGTTGCGGAAGCGCCAGGCCGTGCCGGTGTTCCTGGTGTCCCTGGTCGCGATGGTCATCACCGCCATATACAGCTTTGGACTTTCTGACGGCCTGGAGGTCATGGGCGCCATGGGATTCGTTTTTACCGTGGTGATCTTCCTGGTGTCCCTCGGCTTGTGGCTTTACTCGCGTGCGATGAAAGGGCGGGGTGTTCTCGTCTGACCCGGCGGGCCCCAAGGGGAATTCATGTTCGGCTTTCTGAAGGATCACCGCCGCCGCCAATTGCGCAGTCAGCCGTTTCCGCCCGCATGGGAACAAATCATCCAGCGCAACTTTCCGCTCTATCTGCGTTTGCCGACGGCAGACCGCGCCGAATTGCGCGGCGATATCCAGGTCTTTCTGGCCGAAAAAAACTTCGAAGGTTGCGGAGGCCTGACCCTGACCGATGAGATCCGCGTCACCATCGCCGCCCAGGCCTGCCTGCTGTTGTTGCACCGCCGGAACGAGGACTACCCGGGCCTGGATTCCATCCTCGTCTATCCCAGCGCCTATGTGGCCAAGGCCGTGCGAAATCTGCCCGACGGAGTGGTCAGCGAGGAACTTTCGGCCCGGTTGGGGGAGGCCTGGACCAGCGGGGCGGTGGTGCTGTCCTGGGACGATGTGCGCCAGGGAGCCGCCGACATCCACGATGGTCACAATGTCGTATTGCATGAGTTCGCCCATGCCCTGGATGGGGAGTCCGGTTCGGTCGAAGGGGCCCCGAAGCTGGGCAGCCCCAGCATGTATGTGGCCTGGGCCAGGGTCTTGGGCGCCGCCTATGAAAAGCTCCGGCAGGACGTCACTTTGGGGCGGCCGACGGTCCTTTCAAGTTACGGGGCCACAAATCCGGCCGAATTCTTCGCCGTCGCGACCGAAAATTTCTTCGAGAGACCTTCCCAGTTGAAGCGGTCCGATCCCGATCTCTACCAGGAGCTGAAGCTCTTTTACCAGCAGGATCCCTTAGGCTACCATACAGGGCAACCTGAATCAGGTCGCTGAAGAATTAGGTTGTGCCCCGGAATATTGGGTCCGCCAGGTGAAAACAGGCAGGGCTCCCGCCAGCCAAAGCCCTCTTTGGCTGACGGGTAGATGAACGGCAGGGGTCAGGGGCGCCCCATCATATCCGGAACAGGTACTGGAGCTTCACGAAGTATTGCCGGCTCACCAAGCGCCACCCCTGGACTCCGTTCATTTGGGGGTCCAGGTTCTGGTATTCCCGCGTGCTGCCGAGATAGACTGCCGACAGGGCATTGATCCGGTAGGTCAGCAGCGGATCGGCATCCCAGGTCTTCTGATGATCCCGGTACTGCATGATCAGGCGGAACGAGAGTTCCCGCGACGCCTGATAACCAACCGTGGTGCGGTTGATGAAATCGCTGAAAAGCCGCTCCCCCGTGTCGACGCGGTTGCTGAAAATCCGCGCCAGGTTGCTGGACAGGATGATCCGGTCATTGGGGCGCAGCTCGAACCAGAATCCCCAGTTCGTTTCCTTGCCCATCACATTGAAACTGCGGGCAATGCGGTGGCCGTAGTCGAAGTTTCCCCCCAGCTGGAGTTTTTTGCTGGGACGCATGTTGCCGCAGATATGGGCCAGCCAGATATTGTTGAACTGGATCCCGTGGTACAGCTCGTCGCTCAGCATTACCTTCGTGTGGAATCCGGTCTGGTATTTCCGCAGGTTCACGGACAGGTTGGCATTGACCCATTCATCCTTTTTGGTCCCGTTGAAGTTCCATTTCCGGGCACCGTCCAGACTGGGCGTGATAGTTTCGATCAGGTGCGACTCATCTTCGTATCGGAACGCGTAAGCGGTGCTGAAATTCATGGCGCGGTAGTTGTTGGCCGGTTCGAAACCCGCGTCCGCCCTGAAGGTGGGGGACCTTTCCCAATAGTCCAAGTCGAGGCCGAAATTGCTGGTGTCTCGCGCGTAGCCGGCATAGACGGCGTGTCCGGTGAAGGTTTCACCGTCCAGCCGGGAGGTGTGGGCGCCGTCGTCGAAGGTCTCGGAGCCGTCCCAGTCGGGTGTCAGGGCGATGTTGTCGACTTCGACCGTGTGGGAATACAGGACCTGCCCCGCGAGGGCATCATTCTTGGTCAGGCGCAATTTCCCGTCTAATCCGGCCAGGGTGCCCGCTCCGCCCCCATCATAGCGGCGATCGGTGGCGACGGCGCCCAGATAGGTCTGGTCCCCCATTTCCTGTCTCACGCGGAGGATGTTGGAGGTGCTTTTCCCGTTCAGAACGAAGGCGCTGCTTTCTTCGAAGGGAAGAATGATCACCGAATGCTCGTCACGGGCGCTGAGCACGGCGACACTCGACTTTCCCTTGCGCCCGGTGACCTTGGCGGCCGCGATGGGATCGTTGATGGAGCGCGTATAGACGGCGTCGAAGTAGCTGGCGAAAAGGTCACCCCCTTCCTGGAAAAAGGGCCGTTTCTCGGGATAGAAAAGTGCGAAGTTGGAGTTGATGTCGATCTGTGCCTCATCGGATTCAACCTGGCTGAAGTCGGGGTTGATGGCCGCTTCGGCGGTGAACTCGGAGGAGATGTCATACGATAATCCCAGCCCGAGATCGAGGTTCCGGTTCTTGCCGAACGGATTGGCACGGATGGGGTGGTTGTTCCACCGGCCGTCATCGTTTCGGGAACCGGCCTGGTGGAAAATGGCCGAGGGCAGCAGTTCCAAACCCGATCCGCCCTTGATTCCGGTCGCGCCCCGCACCGTGCCCCACTGGCAAGGCCAGCAGCTCTCGTTGCGGTCGTAGGCGGCCCAGGAATACTGGTAGCGGGAATCCCGTGGACGATTGCGCCAAAAATCCACATGCCATTCCTGCACCTCGACCTGCGGAAAGCGCAGCTCTGAGAAGGGGATGGCCATTTCCACGAGGTAACCGTAGGGCGTGATCCGTCCCTCGGACGCGAAAATCATGTCGTAGGTGATGTCTTCGCCCCTGCCGAGGGAGAAGAACAGGTCTCCCTGGATGCCGTAGGGGTTGGCGGAGATCTCGTAGCCCATGGCGTTCTCACCGTAGGTGTCCAGGGCCAGGATCACATAGTCGTCGCCGAAAATTTCATCCCGTTGGCAAAGGGTGGCCCGCACCTTGGCCGGATCGTCGTAGCAGATCCAGGCCAGATAGAGGTTCTTCTGGTCGTAGGTCACCAGCACCTCGGTGTCCACCGCGGGCCGGGTCTGATCGCCCGGACTGTGCTCGGCGAAGTTGTCCGCCACCGCGGCCCCCCGCCAACCCGGATCATCCAGCCGGGCGTCGATCACAATTTCGCCGGGAGCAGGCTTGATGGTCAATTCGGGATGGTAGTGCGGCACATATTGACCGCCGCGCGCAGTGGCTGTGCCTGTGACCTGTGCGGCAATGGAGGACCCGTCATCGGCCGCACTGATCGCGTCGGACGCGCGGGAAGAACCCCCCAGGGACCCGGTCAGAAGGAAAATGGCGCCAATGGTGATGATGAGCAGGCGGTGCTTAAACAACATACTTTTGCTCCCTGGTTCGCGAAAATTTTGGTCGCCGAAGGGGGGGGGCCTTCGCCTGGCCTTGTGTCGGGGAGCCAGTTGAGG
>CAZJGK010000126.1:0-2016 GCA_964545545.1 uncultured Fibrobacteraceae bacterium
ATGCTCATGGACCTGATGATTACATTCAGCATCGCCTTTTCGTTGACGGTTATGCTGGTGGCTCTCTACCTCAAGGAACCGCTCCAGTTCAACAGTTTTCCCTCCCTGCTGCTGATCATGACGCTCATGCGTCTGTCGCTCAACGTGGCTTCCACACGACTGATTCTCAGCCGCGGCTCGGCCGGTCAGGTCATCCAGAGCTTCGGGGATTTTGTCGTCGGCGGCAACTATGTGATCGGCGTGATTGTCTTTTCCATTCTGGTCATCATCAACTTCATGGTGATCACCAAGGGCAGTGGACGTATTGCCGAAGTGGCCGCGCGTTTCACCCTGGACGCCATGCCCGGCAAACAGATGGCCATCGATGCCGACCTGAATACCGGTTTGATCAATGAAAAGCAGGCTCGGGACCGCCGTGAGGAAATCGCGCAGGAGGCGGAATTCTTCGGGGCCATGGATGGTGCCAGCAAATTCGTCAAGGGGGATGCCATCGCCGGTATCCTCATCACCCTGGTGAACATTGCCGCCGGCTTCATCATCGGGATGATGCAGATGGGCATGTCGGCCAGTGAGGCCCTAAGCAAGTTCACGGTGCTGACCGTCGGCGACGGTTTGGTGAGCCAGATCCCGGCCCTGCTCATTTCGACCAGCGCAGGCCTGGTGGTGACCCGCACCAGCGGTTCCTTGAACCTGGGCCAGGCGGTTACCTTGCAGATCTTCCGTCAACCCAAGGCCTTGTATCTCGCTTCCGGCGCGATTCTGGTGTTGGGTTTGATTCCCGGATTGCCGACCGGACCATTCACCTTATTCGCCTTTGCCACGGCCATCGCCGGCCGTTTCATGAGCCGCAGGGTCCGCAATTATGATGAGCGCCAGACCGAGGCGGAAAAGCGGGAGCATGAGCAGCAGGAAGAGGCCGCCGTCGAACCCGAAGGGATTCGGAGCGAAGATTTGTTCGTGCTGGACAGGATGGAGCTCGAGATCGGCTACGGACTGATTCCCCTGGTTGACGATGCTCGCGGCGGAGACCTGTTGCACCGGATCGGCAATATACGCCGTCAGGTCGGATCGGAACTGGGGATCTTCGTGCACCCGATCCGTGTGCGGGACAATCTCCAGTTGGGGGTCCAAGACTATGTGATCAAGCTCAAGGGGGTGGAGATCGGACGATCCACCCTGAAACCGGAGATGCTCCTGGCCATGAGCACGCGACCCGATTCCGGGCAAATTGAAGGCCAGGCCACGACGGAACCGGCCTTCAACCTGCCCGCGGTGTGGATCGATGGCGACCGCAAGCAGGAAGCCGAACATGAAGGTTTCACGGTGGTTGAGCCGGCCGCCGTGTTGGCCACCCACCTTTCCGAAATTATCCGCAGCCACGCCGACGAGCTGCTGAGCAGACAAGACGTGAAGGATATGTGTGAGTCGGTGCGGGGGTTTGCGCCCGCCCTCATCGAGGACCTGGTGCCGGACAAGGTGTCCGTCAACACGCTGCACAACGTCTTGAAGTCCCTGTTACATGAGCGGATTCCCGTCAAGGACATCGTCACCATCCTGGAAACCCTGGCCAACTACTCGGGGACAGGTATGGGTACGGATTTCATGGCCGGAAAGGTGCGGGAAGCCTTGGCGCGCTCCATCACTGCTCAGCACTGTGAACGGGACGGTTCCCTGAACGTGGTGTCCCTGCATCCGTGCACCGAGCAGATGCTCATGATGGCCGCCCAGGAAAGCGAAAAATCCGGCGGTGTCATCCTGGACCCCGGCTTTACCCGTGATTTCCTGGGTCAACTGGAAAATGTTCTGCGCGCAGCCTATGCAGCCGGCCATCCCCCGGTATTGCTCGTGGCTACGCCCATTCGATTGTTCGTCAAGAGACTTGTTGAGCCGACCTATCCCAACCTTGCCGTCCTGGGCTACACGGAAGTGTCCCCGGCGGCGAAGGTTCAATCCACAGGAACGGTGGTGACCAATGCAGGGCCAAAGGAATTTACCACGGCAGGCTGACAGCGGATT
>CAZJGK010000126.1:2116-5759 GCA_964545545.1 uncultured Fibrobacteraceae bacterium
GTCTTGCTGGAGGATATCACCATGCGCATGCAGGCCTCGCCCAGCCCCCGGCAGGAGATTCCCGGAGGCCCCATCGGCGCAATACTGGCCAGGGCGGGGACCAAGCTTGAAACCATTTCCCGTTTGATGGAACGGTATGCCGCCGAAACCGGGGCCGGTTTGGAAGATACCAACCAGGTTCTCGCGTGGCTAGGCAAGCAGATTCCGGCCGCCGGGTGCGACTGGGATGGATTTTTCGGTTGCCACGCTTTCCTGGGGAATTCCCGGTCGGATCGACTGGGACTTGTCCTCAAGACATGCGGATGCTTCCGGGAACTGGGCCGCAAAACCCTGGTGATGGTTCTATTCCCCGACAACGAAGGGGAGGTGGCCAGGTTGCAGTCCGCCGCCGCTGAATTCGATTTCGAGGCGGCCATCGTGCGCAGGGAGGATCAGCTGGAGGTTTGCGAGGCCCAGTTCGATCAGTATGACGTGGTGCTTGTGGAGACCCCGGATCTGGAGGCTCAGGCCATGTCCTACGAGGGTGTTATCTACCGGTGGTTGGCGGGCAATGAAGGTTTCCACCGTCACCTGGTTTGGCCTTTTGACGGGGACCTGGATGTACTCGATGCCACAGCCGAAAGTGCCAGGCACTGGAATTGCGACTGGATGGCGTTGACCCGGACCGACCGTGTTCCCCGCCGTGGAAAACTGCTGGATATTTTGGATAAATTGCCTCTGGGCGTGTCGTTGCTGTCCGCGGCAGGGGACGGGGAGGACAGGCCCGTCATCGCCGTGGCGGGCGATTTGCTTGACGGCATCCTCGGCGCAGGTGCTGAACAAGGCGATTCGCCTGCAGCCCCGGGTCACGTTGAGGCCGCCGAAAGGTGTGATTGAAGATCATGCAGAAGGTTATCCAGACTATTGCCCTTTTGGCCGCTTTCCTGACCCTGTGCGCGGGATTGTGGCAGGGGTGGTCCTTCCCGGTCACCATGAAAAAATTGGTGTTTTCCTACATGGGGATTTTTCTCACCGGGGCCTTCATGGTCCTCGCCATACGCCTGGTGGGAGAACTGGAGCCCCATGCTTCCGCTAAAGCGGAGGAGCCTGAAAAAAATAAACGCAAACGGTCCTGAGCGGCTTCCAGCCGGACCCTGGCATGGAACGTGCAATTTGCGGGAACAAGTATTTGCACCAGAAAGGTTGAAACATGACGGAAACCCTTCAAATGGCTCACAAGGACATCTGGGACCGTATTAGGGGCGAAGAGCGCCAGCAGGCGCGTTGCGAGTTGGTGGATATCTATGCCCGGATTGTGAAATATGTAGCCGGGCGAATGGCCATCGGGTTGCCCCATTACGTCGATTTCAACGACCTTGTTTCCGCGGGTCTTCTGGGCTTGATCCAGGCCATCGATAATTTTGATCCTGACCGGTTGATAAAATTCGAGACCTACGCGATTCCCCGTATCCGAGGCTCGATTCTCGATGAATTGCGCAGCCAGGATTGGTTTCCGCGTTCGTTGCGCCGCAAAGCCAAGCAGCTTGAAGAAGCCTACAACACGCTGGAAACAAAACTGGGACGGACGGCCACGGATGCCGAGGTCGCCAAGGCGCTGCACATCGACCTGAAGGAATTCGACGGGCTGCTGGGAGAGGTCTCGGTGGCCACAATCATGTCCCTGGATGCCGAGAGTTCCGGCGCGGACAGCGAGAACGCGACGTCCCTGGTGGAGTTCCTGGCTGATCCTGCCGGTGAGAATATCGAGCATGAACTGGCCAGGCAGGAAATGAAGGAATTGATCGGTCGCCGCATCGCCGAGCTTCCGGAAAAGGAACAGCTGGTTCTTGTGCTGTACTACTACGAGGAACTGACCCTCAAGGAAATCGGGGAGATTCTGGACGTTACCGAAAGCCGTGTCTGCCAGGTTCACACCAAGGCGATCCTGCGCCTCAAGAGCAAGATCGATCGCCATGAAGGAAAATCATCAATCGGTCAGATAACGCGGGAAATCCGTCACAAGCAGTCGGACCAGCAAAAGGAGCCGGTGGCGTCCCTGGTGGAAAAAGTCACCGGGAGCATGAATCCCATCAATATCATGGCCTCTCTCAGTATTTGCCAATTGTGCGGTTACCTGACCTGGTTTGGTCGACACGGAGGTTTCTAGGATTGGTGGGGCCGGATGAGGGTGGGAGTTTCCGGCTGTACGAAGGGATGACAAGCTATGTCCGGTGATGGCGTTTCCATGCCGACCACCTTGTCCCAGATGGGTCGGGTCGCCAAGGCACAGGCGCGGGGCCAGCAGCAGAACCAGCAGGTGACCCCCTTCAGTGAACAGCAGGAAAAGCGGGACCAACTCAAGCTCCAGAAGGTCCGGGAGACACAGGAAACCGAAAAGCAACGGATCGACCCCGATGAAGAGGAAAAGGACAAACGGAAACGGCGGCGTCTGGCCCGGAAATCCCGGTGCCAACAACCATCCGGAGCTGACGAGGAAAATGCCGATCGTGACCAACCCCAAGCCGATGATGGCGACGAAGCCCTGGGTGTGACCATTGACCTGATGGCCTGAAGAAATAGCGGAAGGAACAAGGATGGATCCGGCAGTTTTTCACCAGGCGTTCGATACATTTCGCAGTCAGGGACCGGTTTTCTGGGCCGCTGCCGCGGCCATTGCCGCTGGGCTGACCATCCTGGTGGTCAGTATGCTTGTCTATGCGCAAGGCAGGTTCAGGAACTGGCGCAGGGCACGCCTGGCGTCCGCCAGGACGGTGCTCCCGGATCCGGGTGTGTATGCCCGCAACTCAGGGGTTGCCGACGACAATTTCTCCCTGCCGGGCCAGACCCTGAACCCGCCTTCTGCTGGGGAGGGAACGGGCCCGCTGGGCGAATCCCTGTTATTGCGCTTACGGACAACCGTATCGCGTCTGGAAGACCTCCAGGCCACTCTTGGCAATCAAATCCTCCCTGCCGATGAATCCCGGCTAAAGCAGGGGCCTCCCGCGGTCGATTACATCTTCAAGAAGGGTGTTGGCTAACAAGGGATTCCCGTACCGCCCAAGGGCCGAAGCGGGGATCGGTTTCCTCGGGAGTATCCATGGCCACCGTAGCGGAGATATCTGCGATTGCGACAGGCTCCCAGGAGCAGTCCGAAGCGGCCGATAAATTACGCAGCATCATCATGACCACGCGCGATCTGCCGGCCATGCCTCAGGTTGCGGCCAAGGTGCTTGAACTATCCTCTGATCCCGAAGCATCCGCCCAAAGACTGCAACAGGTCATATCCGACGACCAGGCCATGACCGCCCGCATCCTGAAAATTGCAAACAGCGCCATGTATTCCTGCAGCCGCAGGGTCAAGACTCTCACCGAAGCCATCGTCATGCTGGGGTTCAATTCCATCCGCAGTCTGGTGGTGACCAGCGCGGCCCGCAATCTTTACAATACCAATAATTCCTGCAGCGGCTTGAAGGAACGGTTGCTGTGGGAGCATTCCATTGGAACCGCCTTTGCCTGCCGGATCCTGGCGAAGCAATGCGCGCCCAAGCTTACTGAAGAAGCATTCCTGGCCGGATTGCTCCATGATATTGGGAAACTGGTATTGAACCAGAAGGCTCCCCGCGAGTTCGATGAAATCGTGCAGGTGGTATACAACCAGAATCAG
>CAZJGK010000127.1:0-5734 GCA_964545545.1 uncultured Fibrobacteraceae bacterium
CAGGGGGAGAACTGATCCGCGACATTCTGTGGGGTGGGGAACTGTGTGTGGGTCGGTCCTGGGGGTTGGGCCTGATCTGGTCCCGGCGAGCACTGCAGGTGGCCGGATGGGAGGAAAACCCCCACGAGCAGGTTGTTCTGCACGCCATGCGCCAGGCAATAATCAGTCCGGGAATGCGGGCCCGGCTGGACCTCTATCTGCCGTCCATGAACAGCTCCCGATCCGGTGGCACCCACGGGGAGCATCAGAGAATTCTGAGTATGGAGGTTGGCAAAGGCACCGAAAGTCTGGTGCTGGCCCTGGAACGCGGCAGAAACGACGCCCCCCAGTTGGAATTCGAGGTCCTGGTGGGACTCGGACCGCGATCCGGAATACTGTTGCGCGCTGATCCGGTCACCGAAACAGTTGGGCCGGGGCTCTGTATAGCCCGCCCCGGTTTCCTGCTCATGACCTCTCATCTTATGCATCCGGTGCTGGGCACCACGCACAGAGTGATGCTGGTCTTGGGCTCCTGGGCCGGGTGCCGGTTGTGAGCGGCAAGGTGGCCGGTTTCCTGTTGCTGCTCATGGCAACTGCGGCATGGGGTCAATCCCTTCCCGATTCTCTGGAGGTGGTTCCCCGGGATATGGACGGGGACAACGATGGGGCGCTGGCGGAACTGGAAGCCGCCGGATCACCCCTGACCCAGGGGGAAATTGCGGACCTGCGTCAGAAGAGTGCCGAGGGAAGGCGTGGCCAGATCTTGTGGCGGAAGTCTCTCCAACCGGACGGCGCCTTGCCCGGCACCATCAAGATCGAAGGGGAGGCCCGGGGGTTGAGGCTGCGGGTCCGCAGGTCACGCACCGGCAGCCTTGCCGATCCCTGGCGGTTCAGCATTCGACGGCAGGGCAACCACAGCGACCTGCTTGCCGGCGGCGTTGCCGAATCGCACGGATTTGGATTGCTGAGCGGCCGGCCCGGTCGCGGGGGAACCTTGGCCGCCGACCAGGCGCTGGGCTGGACAGGTCAGGGTTTGCGAACCTGGCCATATGTCCCCACGGGTTCAGCAGTGATCGGCTGTGCGGGCGCGGTGAACAGGCAGGCATGGACCCTGGAAGGTATGACGGGCCGCTATCTGCTTGGCGAGCCTGATGCCCAAGGTCTGTGCCGCATGTTGAGGTTGTGCCGCCGCTCGAGGCTCGGAACCGGCCAGCTGTCGTTGCTGGCGGTGGGGTTCGGCGGGAAAAGCGGTATCAGTCTGGCGGGAAGAAGACGGGGCGGCATTCTGGATCTGGAGTTCGAATTGGCGTTGGTCAGGTCTCAAGGGACCGAGGTTTCTCCCCGGGCCATGATGGCGCGGCTGAAATATGCCGCCGCTCACACCTGGCAACTCGAGGCCATTGCGGGATGGAACGAGGGCGGTCAACTTACGCCCTTTGCCGCCAAACCGCCGGTGTTTTCCGGCTGGGGAGGTGGAGGATGGGCCGTGCGGATTACCACGCGCCCCGCGGGAACCACGACCCTTAAAATCCTTGTCGCCGATGCACGGTATGGGGACCCGGTTTCTGCCGGCGCCAAGCGGCGCGGCATCCTGGATTTCCTTTGGGAGTGGTCGCCCCACCCCGGCTGGCACGGCAGCCTGCGGTGGCGGCGTCAGCGGAATGACGTTGGTACCTGGTCATCCCAGTATCCGTGGTTGCCTCCGTCCGCAGGCTATCCTGGTCTTGTGACTTCGGTGGTTGCCGCCCTGGCGAGACGGTTTTCTTCAGGGGGCTTCCAGGTCGCCTTGCGGAGCCGTGAAGCTGTTGCCGACGCCGGCGGAAAAGCCCGCTATCTGGTTGCCAGCAAGGGGAACTGGCAACCCTGGGAATCGTGGACCTTTCGCGGTGAGTGGGATATGGCCTGGGGCGATGACGCGGATCTGGTCAGTGCCCTCAACCCCTTGCAAGGCTATGTGGTCCCCAGACACTGGGGCAAGTGGCAGGGCCAATGGATGATTGGTCTGGGGCGGGAACTCGGAGTCTGGCGTTTTCAAGCGGGGATGGCCGGTCGGGATCCCGCCTCAATTTCAGCAGATAAGAAAAGGGATATGGAAGGATGGGTGGACGTTGCCCTGAACTGGTGAGGAACGGTGGGGTGGCCGGGCGAAGTCCTTTAAGTTCAAGGGGCAATCGTCGATAAGATGGGAAGTTATACCTTGAATCTTACCAGGGAGCAAACGTGCCGGCCCGAACCCAGGAAAACATGGAGGTGTGGCGGAACCAGGAAAATGGTGGTCCCGATTCCTGTTGTCCCAGTGAAGTAGAGGAAGAGCTGCGTTCCCTGGCAGCCAACAGCAGGGATACGGCGGGACTTTCCCTCGTTCTTTTCGGATTGCTGCGCAAGCAAATTGGCAAGCCGTTGGGTATGGAGATCCTGCGGGGTATCCAGTCCCTGGCAACGGTCGGTGAGGCCGCGGGGGCTCGCTTGCTGGCTGCCATGTTGGAAGTGGCGGCCCCCGCCGAGCGCTTGCTGCCTCTGGTCATTAATCTTTCCTCGAGCAGAAGGCTTTGGCTGGGTCGCTTGAGGGATGACCCTGATCCGGGTCTGATCATGGCTGAGTGGAAGAACCAATTCCTGCATCTGGCTGATTCCTGTCATGATGCCCTGGAAACCAAGGATCTGGTGACCGGCATTCCCACCGCTCGTATCGGCTGGGAACAGCCCTGGGGCTGCATGCGGAGCCTGCTTGCGACACTGGTCCAACACGCCTTGGCCGGCAGAATGCCGGACCTCGATTCGCGGCGGATTCTTGTTGACCTGTTGCGCCTGGAAATCAACGCCTGGCAGGAGCGAATCAGCTTTCTGGCAGGGAACATGAACCCCTATCGCGTGGCGGCCGTTTCCCGGGTGCTTCCTTTGCTCAGTCATGGCGATACCGATATCCGGGATCTGCAATACGTGGTGCAGTTGATCGAGGATGGCCAAGATGAAGAGGCTTTCCTGAAATCGCGCTTGCGCGCGCTGGAAATTCTTGAGCCGCGGGAGCTGGAGGCCCTGAACAGGGCCCTGAACTCCGATCCCATGCTTGGTCCCCTGGCTGAGCTGTTTGGCGCCCAGCAGGACCGCCCGCTGCCCGTCTCCATCCTGGCCCATGGCGTGGCCCGGATCCAGGCGTGGGTGTCCCGGCTTCGGAAAGAGGGGCTGCGGACCACTGACCTGGACCTGTTGAGCGCTTGCCGACTGGTCCTGGCTCACCGGAGGAAGGGTGAAGTGGTCTTGCCCGTACCCGCGGAACTGGTGGCGAGGGTTGCCCAGGTCTTGGATGCACAACGCAGTTCCACGCCACCGGGAGCTGGGCCGGACGGCTGGCCGCTGGACGGGGTGGAACTTCAGTGGGAACACTTGGTGATTGCCCTGCCCGAGGCCGGCGCGTCCCCGGCTTCCTGGCCGGAATTCCTGCCGACTCCCCAGGACCAGGATCCCCTCGTGGTCCCGGCCTCCACCGCGGCGGTGAAGCCTGCGGCCACTTCTCTACGGGAGCAACCGGCCGAGCCTGAAAATGATCTGACCGCTGCCGGTATGAGTAATCTCGTGCTGGCCAACATCCAGTCCACAAGTCTGATTCTGGGGTTCTTGCGCAACCCGAAATTTGTGGGGATTCCCGGACTGGTCGAATCTGTGGCTGTGCGCACCCGCAATCCGCGTGTCATCGAAACCATTGCGGTGGATCGCACCCTGCACGCGGGATTTGCCAACCGTGGGGTGCCCCTGGCGTGTTTGCGCAGCCCGGTGAACGTTTCGGTCAAGATTTTGCGGAGATTCATCCATGTAAAATTCATATCCAAAAATGATCTGAAGCGTCTGGCCCTGGATCGGGCGGGTGTGCGCAAGGAGGTCATCAGGGAGATCGAAAAATACCTCGCTGCCCTCGCCTGATGCGGTTGACTTGCTCCTGATATCCACCTAGGTTTGACATGATTAATCGAAAACCGCTGCCTTGTAGGGTGTGTGGCCTCGTCGGGGGAAGCGGGGGAATGATCCTGCGCCTACGCGAAAGAGAGCGTGCGATGTTTGCCAAGAGAATGCAGAACCTGGGCACGGAGACCGCATTCGAAGTCCTGGCCCGGGCCAAGGCCCTTGAAGCCGAGGGCCGTGACATCGTGCACCTGGAAATCGGTGAGCCGGATTTCGATACTCCGGCCAACATAGTCGACAAGGCCGTGGAAGCCCTGCGCAGCGGTTACACGCACTACGGACCGTCTGCTGGGTTGCCCGAGGTCCGCAAGGTCTTTGCCGATCACATTGCCCGCGATCGGGGGATTGATGTGGGCCCGGAGCATGTGGTCATTGTTCCTGGTGGTAAACCCATCATCTTTTATCTCCTGACGGCCCTGGTTGATCCGGGTGACGAGGTCATCTATCCCAATCCCGGCTTTCCCATCTATGAATCGGTGATTCGCTTTCTCGAGGGCAAGCCCATGCCCCTGAAGTTGGCCGAGGAAAACGACTTCAGTTTCGACATCACCGAGCTCAAGGCTCTGGTCAGTGAAAAGACCAGGTTGCTGATCCTCAACTCGCCCCATAATCCGACCGGCGGTATTCTGAGTCCGGCGGATCTGGATGCCATTGCGGAGCTCGCGGTCAAATTCGATTTCTGGGTCTTGAGTGATGAGATCTACAGCAAGATCATCTACGAAGGAGTCCATGATTCGATCAGCACCCGGCCAGGCATGCTGGAGCGGACCATCATCCTGGACGGACACTCCAAGACCTACGCCATGACCGGCTGGCGGTTGGGATATGGCGTCATGCCCGTTGAGCTGGCTGCTGCCGTGGCCAAGTTGCAGACCAATTGCACCAGCTGCACCGCCTCGTTTACCCAGCTCGCCGGAGTCGAGGCCCTGACCGGACCGCAGGATGCAGCCAGGGCCATGGTGGCCGAGTTCAAGCTGCGGCGGGACCTTCTGGTGGACGGCTTGAATGCCATCGCCGGCATCTCCTGCCAGCGGCCGCGAGGCGCGTTCTATGTTTTCCCCAACATCTCGAGCTTGGGTTTGACGAGCAAGCAGGCGGAACAACGGTTGCTGGACGAGTTCGGGGTTGCCGCCTTGGCCGGCACCTCCTTCGGGAAATTCGGGCAGGGCTATCTGCGGTTCAGTTATGCCAACAGCCAGGATAATATCCGCAAGGCCCTGAGCAGGTTCGCGGACTTCGTGGCGGAGATCCGCTCATGACGGCGAAAGGTGGCGCCGGTGAATTCCGGCGCTTTGTCATTGCCCTGGGAGGCAACGCGATCATTCCCGTAGGCCAGCAAGGGACCTACGAACAACAGGTGGAAATCACGCGGGCCACCATGGAGCAGGTGGCCCGCTTGGCTGCCGCAGGTCACCAGGTGGTGATGACCCATGGCAACGGACCGGTGGTGGGGAATATCATTTTACGCAACGACGCCGGCCATTCCGTGCATGGTATTCCCGACATGCCGATGTTCGTCTGCGGCGCCGACAGCCAGGGCGGTTTGGGCTTCATGATCCAGCAGGCGCTGCACAACGCCCTGCTTGATCAGGGTCTGGACATGTCGGTCGCCACGGTCGTCACCCAGGTCCTGGTGGACACGGAGGACCCGGCCTTTGCTCATCCGACCAAACCCATCGGACCCTTCTACGACGAACAACAAGCTCGCGCCCTGGAGCGGGAAAACGGTTGGTCGATCATCAGGGATGCCGGGCGGGGCTGGCGTCGGGTTGTTCCCAGTCCCCACCCGCGGGAGATT
>CAZJGK010000128.1:0-5569 GCA_964545545.1 uncultured Fibrobacteraceae bacterium
GCAACACGCTGATCTCGATGGCGTCAAGGGACAAGGACACGGTGGCCTCACCGTTCTTGACGGCCAGACACTCCCCGGTGACCTGGACCTGGACCGGAACCGTGACCGGGACTCCGCGCGGAATCTCCATGAAATCCACATGCAGCACCTGGTCAGTCACGGGATTCCGCTGGACTTCACGCAGCAGAGCAGTGATCTCTTCGTCCCGCCCTTCCTGCTCGATGCTGAACAGGGCCGTCCGTCCACTCAAATGATCCATGACGACAGCGAAGGCATGGGCATCGAGGCTGACCAGTTCGCTGGGCCTCTCCTTGCCGTAGAATACCGCGGGAATAAGACCAGAGGCACGGAGCCGCCGGTTGGCATTCTTGCCTTTGGTGGTCCGGGGCTTGATTTCAATATTAACGAGACCCATGGCGTCTCTCCTTAGTGATTCTGACCCGCAAGGGGTCTGGGAAAGGGCTCACCGCGTCTTGCGGCAAGGAACCTTCATGCCCGGGATCGCATCCGAACCCTTGGCTGACATGGCACAACGACCCGCGATCATCTACTACGGAGAGCTGCTCCGCACCGCAGAAAATCGTGCCGAAAAGGAGGGACCAAGAAAGCACCGCACAGGGGTTCTGTCAAGCCCGTCGCTAGAGGAAAAGGGCGCTTACCGTCTTTTCGAGGTGGATGCGATCGATGGCATCGGCCAACAAGGCCGACATGTCAAGGACTTTGACCTTGGGACACTCGTCGAAGCGGTCAAAGGGGATGGTATTGCTCACCACAACTTCCTTCATCGGCGAAGCATTCAACCTTTCCAGGGCCCGGCCGCTGAACACGGGATGGGTGCAACAGGCCGTCACCGACAGGGCCCCCTGCTCCTCCATGCACACCCTGGCCGCATCACTGAGAGTCCCGGCGGTGTCGATCATGTCATCGAAGATCACCACGTCCCGGCCCTTGACTTCTCCGATGAAGTTCATGACGACCGCCTCGTTGGGGCACGGACGGCGTTTGTCGATGATGGCCAAACTCGCCTGTATGCGCTTTGCGAAGGAGCGCGCCATCTTGATGGATCCCACATCAGGCGCCACCACGGCCAGATTCTCCCGCGGGTGGTCTATGAAATGCTTCAGCAACACGGGAGCCGAATAGAGATGGTCCAGTGGGATGTCGAAAAAACCTTGAATCTGAGGGGCATGCAGATCAATGGTCAGCACGCGTTGAGCCCCGGCCGTCGTGATCAATTCGGCCATCAGCTTGGCCCCGATGGGAACCCGCGGCTGATCCTTGCGGTCCTGGCGGGCATATCCGAAATAAGGAATAACCGCCGTAAGACGCCGGCAGGAGGCTCGGCGGACGGCGTCGAGCAGCAGGAGCAACTCCATGATATTTTCAGCGGGCGGCATGGTCGGTTGCACGATGAAGACATCGGTGCCGCGAATGTTCTCCTTGATCTTGATCTGGATTTCCCCATCGGAAAAACGATTAATGGCCACATCACAGAGTTTAATATTGAGGTGTTCGGCTATCCGGGCACCCATCTCCGGGTGGGCCGTACCACTGATGATCACCAGTTCGTTGGACATGTACCCACCCTCTCGGATGCTGGAGAACATAAAGGCGTTGGCAGGAAAAAAGCACGGACCGGAAACGGATGCAAGGGAGAAAAAATTTGAGCGGGGAGAAAGGGGATTCTGGTTGGGGCGGCAGGATTCGAACCTGCGAGTGCAAGGACCAAAACCTTGTGTCTTACCACTTGACGACGCCCCATCCAGAACAGCTTGTTAGAATCGTTCCTCCATTACGGAGTCCTGGTCACCATTCTCATAGGAGCCGTGCCTGGCAGGAGGGGGAATCTCCCCGTGTTCCACCTTTTGAATTTCCTGGCGATAGGCGGCAATGACCTGCCGCTCCATCAATTCGCGCGTGGCCATGTTGATGGGATGGGCAATGTCCTGAAAAGTCCCATCGCGGCGCTTGCGACTGGGCATGGCGATAAACAGCCCCGAAGCACCCTCGATAATTTTGAGTCCGCGGATGACAAATGCACTATCCAGGGTGATGCTGGCAAAACCCTTCAATTTGTTGTCATCACGCAAGGTGATCCTGATCTCTGAAATATTCAAGGCTCTTCCTCTCCGTAACGAACCCGAACCTGCGCTGCATTCTTACCCGGATGCTTCGACTTCCTTGATCCGCACCCCGCATGCCCGCGGTCGAACGATCTTGACGAAATAGCCAGTCTCCAGAAACTCCCTCACCAAATCCGACGCATCATAGTCCTCGCTAAAAACTGCCACCACGGCCGCCCCACTGCCGGACATCATCGCGATGGGAGCTACCTCCCTCAAATGGAGCACCAGCCGCTGCAACGACGGAGCCCAAGGCAGGACAACCTCCTCCAACCTGTTGAACCCGGGCCAGGTTTTCGTGGGAAACCGGGCCAACTGGGGCTTGATAACATGGATGTTAGCCTTGGCGCTGTTTACTGTCAATCCCATTTTGAGATTGCCGTACACCTCGGCCGTTATTAACTCCATGTCTGGTTTGACGATAAGGAATTGACCGGATCTGATCAAAGGCAGGGGGGTCAAACAGATGCCGGTACCCCGGCCCAGAGCCGTGCCGCCGCGAATGAAAAACGGCACGTCGCTTCCCAGGCCTGACCCGATTTTCTCCAGCTGTGAAGAATCCAATCCGGTCTCAAATAATTCGTTGCAGGCGAACAGAACCGCGGCGGCATCGCTGCTGCCGCCCCCGAGTCCGGCCGCAACGGGAATCCTTTTCACCAGCTTCAGGCTCAGACAACCGGAGACTTCCGTTTCCCGACAGAAGTATCGGGCAGCCTTCCAGCAGAGGTTGGTTTCATCGCGCGGCACGCTCCAGGACCCCGAGGCAACCTGCAGGGAAATATCAGGAATTCCCCCGGGATACCTGTCGGTGAGGCTTACCTCGACCTGGTCGCAGAGTTCCACCGCCTGCAGAATCGTCTCGATTTCGTGTAATCCGTCGTGGCGTTGTTTCAGCACTTCGAGATGCAGATTCACCTTGGCCGGAGCATCCATGACGATTGAGCGGTCCACATGACTGCGTCCTTGCTGGAATATCCGGTTGCTCATCAAATGGTTCCGCTCCTCAATTGTTGGCCAGGGATAAGGCCAGCCGACCCCAGGCTGATTCCCGATACCGATGGAAAATCCGACGTCGACGGACAAGACGCCAGAACAATTCCTGGATCCTTGACGAAACAGCCCGGCCACCTCTCCCGGGACCGGCCAGGGGAGCTCCGGCAAAGGGCGCGGCCAGCAGTCCGACATCTCCCCGCAGGACTATGGCCTCCGGATCAGCTGTGCCGAGGTTCCGTTGCTGAAGAACCTGGAGCCAGGGAAAATCCGCCGGGTCCATCCCGGCGAGTTGCAGGGCGATGCAGTCCACCGCAACCGGGTCGGTGCCGGCCAACAGCACGTTGCGCTGCAAATAGTCCTTGCCGATGGTACCGCCTCTAATGCCCCACAACACCCCGTCGCAGACCACACCCAGACAACGGCCTGTCTGCCGAGCCAGCCCTGCAGCCAGGGACTGCGGAGTCGAACGGGGATCACCAGCCGCCAGGCCACAGGCACCGGCCCAGGCGGCGACGGCGCCCCGGACCCCCCACCCGGCCTCAAGGACAGGAACCGTCAACAGCAACAGGGGCCCGGAGTCAGGCTCGAAACAGGCATTTGCGGCCAGGCTCGGGCAGGGTCCCTCCAGGGCCAGCACTTGGTCCCGCCCCGGCCCCAGGTCCCACGATTTCCGCACACCCGGGGCCTGCCAGGCGGGCGAGGAAAAACCGGGAGCACCGCCTTGCGACACGGTGACCATCCTCAGGACGCTGTCTTCACCAGGGGGCTCCAGGCCACCCAGCTGCAGCACCCTGCGGTAGTCATCCACGATGGACTCGGGGCGAGCCTCTACGATTCCCACGGTGGCAGGCATGATTCCTCCTTGCAAATCGACATTTCGCGAAACCCCGTCCCGCATAACCCGGCCACGAGGTTATGAGGTGCCGATGATGCGAATGGCAACCAGAATCCAACCGACGACCAAGGCCTGCAACATGAAGTCGGTCAGAAGAATCTCATGGGGTCGCCCGCCACGGTCCTCGAGAAAAACCAGATAGAGGTAGCGCCCCATCCCCGCCAGGACGAACGGCAGGGTATAGACCAGATCCTTCGTTCCAAACTGTTGCACCGTATCAGGCCAGACGGTATACAGGGCATACATCATCATGGTCAGGGCAAAGCTGATCCCGATCATGGCGTTCAGCACCGGCTCGTTATAACCCCGCAGGGCGGGCCGGGTTTCCCCTTGCGTGGGAGCAATCCGCAGAAGTTCATCCCTCCGCTTGCAAAAACCCAGAAACAGCGACAGGAAAAACGTGCACAGCAGCAACCAGATCGAGATTCCGACCTCCGGATGAACCGGCAGCAACACGAAGACTCCGGCGATCGCCCTGATCACGAAACTCATACCGATCCCGACGACATCGAGCACGGGCAGCTTCTTGAAAAAATTTGTATAGGTCCAGTTCCATAGAAAAAAGAATGCCACGGCACCCAGGAAAGCTGACCCCAGCAAGGCGGCGGCCGTCAGACACAGGACCAGGACAGCCAGTCCCGCCCGGAGGGCGAACCCGAGCTCCAGGCGACCGGACGCCAAGGGCCGCAGCCGTTTGAAAGGATGGAGCCGGTCAAGCTCCCGGTCCCGGTAATCGTTGTAGACATAAACGATTCCCGAACAAAGGCAGAACACGGCCACACCCAGGACCGCCCTTATCACGCAGTCCGGGTCATCCAGCTTGCGCGCAAAAATGATCCCCGCAAAGAGCAACAGGTTTTTGGTCCATTGCCGGGGCCGAAGATTTTCGATGAAGGTGGATAATTGCGTCATCAGTAGGCGTTCTCCCCGCGCAGGACATGATGCAAGGTCATCAGCAGGATTTTAACATCAAGACCAAGGGACCAGTTCTCGATGTAGTGCAGGTCGTAATAGGTCCGCTCCTGAATGCTGGTGTCCCCCCGCAGGCCGTGGACCTGGGCCCAACCGGTCACGCCCGACCTGACCCTGTGACGCTCGAAATAGCGCGGCATCTCCAACATGAATTTCTCGACGAAAACCCGGCGCTCCGGCCGCGGTCCGACCAGGGACATTTCCCCCCGGACCACGTTCAACAGTTGAGGCAATTCATCAAGGCTGTAGCGGCGCAGGAACCTGCCGATCCCCGTGACCCGCGGATCCTGCTGGGTGGTCCACACCGGACCGCAGGCCGCTTCAGCATCCAATTTCATGCTGCGGAACTTGATCATGCGAAATTCGCGTCCGTCCCGTCCCATGCGCATCTGCCCGTACAGGACAGGGCCGGGGGAAGACAGCTTGACCAAGGCCGCGATCACCGCCAGAACCGGGGACACCACGACCAAACCGAGGCCACCGGCGACAAGATCGAAGGTCCTTTTGACGATGCGGTCCACGGCGCCCAGGGCCGCTTCACGCACGCTGATGAAGGGGATGCCTCCGATCTCCTTCAACCGCATCC
>CAZJGK010000129.1:0-5504 GCA_964545545.1 uncultured Fibrobacteraceae bacterium
CACAATTGGCCCGGATGCTGGTGTTGCAATCCGTGCAGGTGTTGGTGCGGACGAACGCCTGTTTCAATTCTTCCATCGTCCGGTAATCCCCGGAAATCAGACCACAGGGTGACAGGGTCGCGTCCGGATTCACGATGAAAAAACGCTCTCCAGCCCGACAGTTTGGAATCTCCTCGTTTTCATAAAAAGCAACCATCCGGTCGAACACATATTTGGATGCAAAAACGTTATTGTTGGCCTTCCGGATTTCAAGTAATTGGTCCGCAATTTCCCGCAGTTCGGGCAGGTTTTCTTTCGGAATCAAATATCCCTTGTCGTGCGTCCTGAGCCAGGTATAGGTGCTGAAGTTGATCTTGATGTTCCAGTCGATGGCGAGTTGAGCCAGCTTGAGCAGATCTCGGTAATTGTCATTTTGCACGACGCAGCTTGCTGTGATGCTGATCTGTTTTTCATCCTTCAATTCTTTGACCAAATCATGGATTTTTTGAAAGAGCCCCGGAATGCGGCGGAATTCGTCATGCCGCTCGTCGGGATAATCCAGCGACACGGAGAATTCATTGACCCCGGCTTCTTTGAGCGATTCGTACCGTTTTTTAGTCAGCAACGATGCATTGGTCGTGACGACGATGAAGGGCGCTTTGCCATCATCTCTGAGCGCCCGGATGATGTCCTCAAGGTCTCTCCGCAGCAGAGGTTCGCCGCCGGATACCTGAGCGACCACGGGTCTGATTTTCCGGCAGAGCGCGGCGTACTCTGCTGGTTTGGCCCGTTTTTCATCCGGTATCGGACCGCCGAGGTGGCAATGCTTGCAGTGCGCATTGCAGGCATACGTCACCTCGAAAGAGACGCTCAGCGGGCGGTTTGTGAGATAATTGGCGAATCCTCTGGATGCGAGAGAAAGTGTGCGTGTGAGTTCCATGTGTGTGATTGTCCTTCATCATGAGTATCAAGTCACAAGTGCCTAAAGTTAAAAGTGCCTGCGGATAGGAATTCCAACCGCATAGTCCACCTTCCCAGGCCCAGATCCCAGCTTTTTCTCCCCCGAATCCTGCCACACTGAACACTCGACGTCGATCGACCGAGCCGGATCGGAAAGCGCCGCCTACTTCACCACCACGCTGACCAGCTTGCCGGGCACGTAGATGGTCTTGACGATCTTCTTGCCCTCGGTCCAACTGCGGACCTTGGTCGATTCCAGCGCCAGGGCCTTGACCGCTTGGGGATCCTCATCGGCGGCCACCTGCAGTTGATCCCGCACCTTGCCGTTGACCTGCACGACGACCGTGATCAGATCCTCCACCAGGTATCGCTCGTCGTACCGAGGCCAGGGTTCGTAGGTCAGGGTCCCTGCATGACCCAGCTTCGCCCACAGCTCCTCGGCCAGGTGCGGCGCGTAGGGAGCCAGCAGCAACACGAACGGTTCGAGCACGGCGCGGGGCCGGACCTCACGGCCGGTCAGTTCGTTGACGAAGACCATCATCTGGCTGATGGCCGTGTTGAAACGGAGGTCTTCGGTCATGGTCGTCACGGCGTGGATGGTCTTGTGCAGCAGATGCAGAAGATCTTCGTTCGGCTCGACGTCCCGGACCTGGGCCGACAGTTCGTCCTCTTCGTCGCAGTACAGGCGCCAGGTGCGTTCCAGAAAACGCCGCACCCCCTCGATGCCCTTGGTGTTCCACGGCTTGTCGCGCTCCAGCGGTCCCAGGAACATGAGGTACAAACGCAGGGCGTCTGCCCCCTGCTCGGCGATGACGTCGTCCGGGTTGACCACGTTGCCCCGGCTCTTGCTCATCTTCTCGCCGTTTTCGCCCAGGATCATGCCCTGGTTGCGCAGCTTCTTGAAGGGTTCGCTGGTGGAGACCAGGCCCAGATCGAACAGCACCTTGTGCCAGAAGCGGGCGTACATGAGATGCAGCACGGCGTGCTCGGTCCCACCCAGGTACAAGTCCACCGGCATCCAGTACTTCTCCTTGCCGGGGTCCCAGGCCCGTTCGCTGTTGCGCGGATCGATGAACCTCAGATAGTACCAGCAGCTGCCGGCCCACTGGGGCATGGTGTTGCTCTCGCGCCGGGCCTTGCGGCCGGTCACCGGATCGGTCACTTCCACCCAATCGGTGACCGTGGCCAGCGGGCCTTCCCCCGTGCCCGCCGCTTCATACTTGTCCACCTCGGGCAGCAACAGCGGCAACTCGTCGTCCTCCAGCACGCGGATGGTGCCGTCGTCGAGCTTCAGCAGCGGAAACGGCTCGCCCCAGTAGCGCTGGCGGCTGAACAGCCAGTCCCGCAGCTTGAAATTGACCTTGGCTTCGCCGAGATTCTTTTCCACCAGCCAGGCCGTCATCCGGGCTTTGGCCTCGGTAACGCTCAGGCCGTCCAGGAATCCGCTGTTGATGGCCGGGCCCTCGCCGGTGTAGGCCTTGCCGTCGAAATCCGCCGGGGGCTGGACCGTGCGCAGGATGGGCAGCTCGAATTTCTCGGCGAATTCCCAGTCGCGCTCGTCCTGGCCCGGCACGGCCATGATGGCGCCGGTGCCGTAACCCATCATCACGTAGTCGGCGATCCAAATGGGAATGTCCCGGCCCGTGGCGGGATTGACGGCGAAGCTGCCGGTGAAGACCCCGGTTTTCTCCTTGCTGATCTGCCGGTCCCGGTCGCTCTTGCCGGCGGCTTCCGCCCGGTAGGCTTGCACGGCGGCGCGCTGCCCGGCGGTGGTCAGATCTCCCACCCAGGAATGTTCAGGACTGAGAACCATGTAGGTCGCGCCGAACATGGTGTCGGGACGGGTCGTGAAGATGCGCAGCTTGCGCTCGCTGCCCCGGATCAGGAAATCCACCTCGGCACCTTCGCTGCGGCCGATCCAGTTGCGTTGAAGATCCTTGATGTACTCGGGCCAGTCCAGATCCTCGAGGTCTTCCAGGAGGCGCTCGGCGTAGGCGGTGATGCGCAGCATCCACTGCTTCATGGGCTTACGGATCACCGGGTGGCCGCCCACCTCGCTCAAGCCATCCTTGACCTCCTCGTTGGCCAGCACCGTGCCCAGGGCCGGGCACCAGTTCACGGCCATCTCGCCCTCGTAGGCCAGTCCCTTCTTGTATAGCTGGGTGAAGATCCACTGGGTCCAGCGGTAGTAGTCGGGCTCGCTGGTGGCGACTTCACGGTCCCAGTCGAAACTGAAGCCCAGCACCTTCAGCTGGCGCTTGAAATTGGCGATGTTCTTCAGCGTGGTCGCACGCGGATGCGTACCGGTCTTGATGGCGTGGTTCTCCGCCGGCAGACCGAAGCTGTCCCAGCCCATGGGGTGCAGGACGTTGTGGCCGGTCATGCGCTTGTAGCGGGCCATGATGTCGGTGGCGGTGTATCCCTCGGGATGCCCCACATGCAGGCCGTTGCCCGACGGGTAGGGGAACATGTCCAGCACATAGTACTTGGGCCTGTCGCCGTGGTCGGCCGCGGCAAAAGTCTTGTTTTCTTCCCAGTATTTCTGCCAGCGCGGCTCAAGGCGTGACGGATCGTAGGCCATGGTCTGTCCTCGTGTGAAATTGCCGGAATCATTCAGAGGCTGGAATATGCTTGATTCCGCGAGGTTTGACAACCGGAATGGGCGGGCCGGCGGGCGCGGGAGCCCACAGGACTCCCGCAACCGACTGCGCGATTTACATCGGCGAGAAGCCCTGATCGGCCCAGTAGGCGTCCTGGTACATTGTCTCCAGTTCCATCAACTGCTCCAGGTGTCCGTCCTCCCACTCGACCAGCCAGGTGAACAGCTGCTTGAGTTCGGGGTCCTCCGTCTCGGCGGCGTGCTTCTTGTAGTAGGCGATGGCCTTGTTCTCCAGGTCGCAGCCGATGCCGATGACCGCCATCTCGAACTTGCCGCCCTTGATGGACTTCTTGAAGCTGTCGGATATCACATCCTGGGAACCGTAATCCACCGCGGCGGGATGAACATCGCTCAGGTCCAGCTTGCCGTCGGCCATCAGGCTCTTGTACTGGGTCATGAGGATGCGGACATGGTCGTCCTCATCCTTGGCCAGCATCTCGAACATGGCCTTGGCCGCCGGATCTGTGGCCTCGCCGGCGGCGTGGCTGTAAAGCTGCTGCCCCTTGACCTCCACCATCACCGCATCCTTGATCACCTTGATCTTGGCGTCCTTCTGGGAATCCTGGTTCATTGCGTTCCTCCCGACAGGTTGTGTGTCATCAGAAATCGATCAGGTTTACCTTGAAATATTTCTTGGGGTTCCGCCGCATTTCATCGAGCAGCCGCTGGAACGCCGTCAGGGTCGAATCGGTGCGCGCATACAGAGCATCATCCTTGAGCAGGCCGCCGACCGTACCATCGCCGCTATCGAGTCTGGCGAGAATACCTTTGAGGTGGGTGGCCGATTCGCCAAGCGTCACCAGCAGGCTGTCGGCTGAGACCATGGCCGCTGAAGTCCTGTTCAGCGTCGAATCGATGGCACCAGAGGCCAGCAAATCCTTCAGGTCCTGCGAAGCATTCACCATGTTGTCCAGGATGACCTTCACGTCGTTCTGGTTATTCTGCAACATGGCATCGACCTTGGCCAGGGTATCGTGGGTCTGGGCCAGGGTCTCAACGACCTTGCCCTGTGTCTTGACCTCATCGACCAGCTCGGTGATCTTGAACGTCAAGACCCGCAATTCACCCAGCGCTTCGCCGGCGGCATCGGTCATGGCCGCAATGGTCCCTGCGGTCCGGCCTTTGAAAAGATAGCCGGGAGCCACGATCTTGCCCTTGGTCCCGGGCTCGATTTCCACCACGATTTCACCCACGATGCCTTTTTCGCCCAGAGTGACGATGGCGTCTTCGCGCAGCTTGACGCTCGCATCGAGCACCAGCTGCGCCTGGACCGCATCGGCCAGCATGGTGAGGGCTCCCACTTCACCCATGCGAATGCCCCGCACCTGGACCCGGTCCCCGGGTTGCATACCCTCGACCTCGGGAAAGTTCACCAGGTAGACCGCGCTGCCGCGGGAGAGGTCCATATCCTTGAGCCACATCATGCCCACGATGAGCACCACAATGGCCAGAATGGTCAACAATCCCACCTGCAACTCCGATACTCTGCGCTTGGCTCCACTCATAGTGCTGCTCTCGTCCCAGGCTGCCACAACGGACGGCCGCCCCGTTCAGATAATTTCCGGTTGCCCATCGGCCCTACCTTCGATGAATTGACGCACTAGTGGATGATCGGTCTGCTTTACCTCGTCCACCGTGCCCACGAAAACGATCTTTCCCTCGCTCAGCATGGCGATGCGATCGGCAATCTTGAAGGCGCTGGCCATGTCGTGCGTAACCACAATGCTGGTGACCCCCAACCCTTGCTGGAGTTTGATGATCAGGTTGTTGATGTTGTCCCCGGTAATGGGATCCAGGCCCGTCGTGGGCTCGTCGTACAGAATGTACTGCGGCTTCATGACAATGGCCCGCGCCAACCCGGCCCGTTTTTTCATGCCTCCGCTCAGCTCGCTGGGAAGCTGGTCGT
>CAZJGK010000130.1:0-5472 GCA_964545545.1 uncultured Fibrobacteraceae bacterium
GCTTCGATGGCGGCAATGTCCGGATGTCCTCCCAGGCTGTTGGCCATCCAGGTAGTGCCCGAGCGCTGCAGGCCCAGAATGAACAGGGGGGAGATGGGGTTGCTCACGCCGGGGGGCTCCTATCGCACCGGGGTCCACTGGTGGGTGCGCTTGCCGCGCAGGACATTGACCACGCCCATGCCCATGGCCAGGTGACCCATGACGAAGAACAGGGAGACCGCCACCGGCGGCAGCCGGCGCACCGTCGGCATCAGCCAACCCAACAAGGCCAAAGCATAGACCATTCCCTGGCCGGCGGCCATCACATCGTAGAACGGGCCCCTGCCGATCAGAATAATATTCACCACAGCCAGCAGCACGAGCAGAAAGGGCGTCATGCGTCGCAGGACTTTGTGTGCCCACATCTGCAGGGCGAACAGGCCGTAGCGGAAGGGATTGAGAACCTCGCGGAACATCATCAGGCCGCGCCAGCCCTGCTCCGTGGAGCGCACCCGGCGTCCCAGCTCTCCACCCAGCTTGGCGGTGACCTTTTCTTCCGAGGAAGCGCGGGGTTCAAAGGTGATGCGTTTGCCCGCCAGGGGGATGCGCAGGCCGATGACCAGGTCGTCGGCCACGCCCTGGGGGATGGGGGCCAGCAGTTCGCGCCTGATGGCGTAGACCGATCCCTGCATGGTCACCACCCCGGCCAGTTTGTTCTCGGCCATCTTCAGGGCGTGATCGTATTTCCAGTAGAGAGCCTCAATCTTGCCCAGCCAGTTGCGCTGCCGGCGGGAAACGCCGAGAGCGCCGCACACGCCGCCGACCTGGGGATCCCGGAAATGGTCCAGCAGGGCCAGCAGGGCACCAGGAGCAAGCATGCTGTTGGCATCGGTCAACACCACGATCTCACCCGGCAGGTCGTCCAGCACGGTGTTGAGGGCGTTGATCTTACCGACATTTCGGGGCAGGGCGATCAATCGCACGCCGTACTCGGCGAACGACGCGGCGATTTCGTTGGTGCGGTCGGTGGACCCATCCGAAAGCACGATGATTTCCACGGCATGGGGTCCGGTCTCCAGGTCCAGAACCGTCCGGAGCTTGGCGCCCAGTTCAGCTTCCTCGTTGTAGGCCGGCACGAGGATGCAGACCTGGAGGGGAACTTCCGGCAGGTTACAGGAGCGGGGCCGGCGCAACAGGCCCAGCAGGATCACCAGGTGGCCGTAGCCCACATAGGAGAACAGGAGCAAACCCAGGATTACCCAGTACAGAATGATCACGTTGTCTCCCCCGTCACCGTGAACTCATCAATCATCCGTACGGCGGGGTATCAACTTGGTGGCGTTGTACAGTGCCACCGCCACGCCGGGCAAGAGCCAGGTGAATTTGTTGTACTCGTTGGGTACGAACACAGACACCATCATGAAGCCCCAGTAGGCAAAGTGCAGGGAATCGGCCAGTATCCGCACTTCAGGCGTGGGGCCGTCACGCCGCAGCTTGTTCAGGAGCCAGACACCGTACAGCAGGATACCGATGAACAGGGCCGCGCCGACGAGTCCGAATTCCGAAGCCACTTCCAGGTACATGTTGTGAAGCTGCCTGGACAACAGTCCCCGGCCGGGGATGAAACGATATTGCGGGTCCAGATAGTGGTACTGGAACTGGCCTGGGCCCACTCCCAGCAGAGGGTGGGAGGCCACCAGATAGACACCGATCAGGTTGTAGCCGTAGCGCCGCCAGAGCGTAAAATCCGAGTTGAAGTCCGTCAGGGTTCCCAGCCGTTCCCAGTAGGTGGAGGGAATCAACGGGAGGATGACCAGAGCCATGACGAGTGCCCCGCCCAGCAGGGCGGGGATTCGTGGATGTTTTCGATATTTCCAGAGCAGCCACACCAACAGGATGCCATAGACCAGCGCGGCGCTGCGGGCGTAGGAAAGCACGACGCCCACGCTGCCGATTACGACGGTCGCCCCGGTCAAGGTGCGCCATTTCCAGTCCCCGAATCCCTGCATGAACAGCAGGGCCGCCAGGGCCGTGCCGGTCAGGGTCATGGTGGCGGCGGTGGTGGGGTTGTAGTTGGATCCGCCGCTGTTGCGGGACATGCCCATGTACTCGGCTTCCAGGGCGGCGTAATCGGAGGCGACCAGATGCGTGCCCATGGTGTAGTCGGCGATCAGGATGGTTGAGGACATCAGGGTCGAGATCACGAGTGCGAAAACGATGGCCTTGACCTGGCTCATGGTGCGGACCAGGTACACGGTAAGATAGAGCAGCACCACCAGGCTGCCCAGCCGACGCAGGGACCACAGGGCAAGCTCGGTATCCTTGATGAAAAACGTGGACATCAACATGCCCAGACTGAACAGGGCGGCCAGACGCAGGATGGGTTCGTCTTTGCCCCAGCGGTCCCGGAACCGGGTGCGGTGGCTGGTGACCAGAATCCCCAGGATGGCCAAGGCGGTCATGAGCTTGATGGCCGGAAGGGCGGCGAAGAGCAGGGCCATCAGGGCGTCCAGCTGGGTGAAAAAAGCGATGAACCAGATGGCGTAGTAGGGCCGCAAAACGACCATGATGCCGCCGATGAGGGCCACGGGCACGGCCACCACCAGAATGCTGTAACCCATCATGGTCACGGCGACGGAAAACACAGCCATGAAAAATCCGGCCAAGGCGATCAGCAGCAACTGGGGAGAAATCCGGCTCAAGGGAGCGCCTTTCCGCGTTCACCGCGTATGGCGGTGTTGATCCTGTTCAGCAGGTTGCAGGCCATGAGCAGGATGGACCAATAATAGTTTCCCTGTCCAACTTTAATCTGGGCCCGGAAATACAAGGCGTCCACCCAGGGGCAAGGCCAACCCAGCACCCTGTCGCCGATGTGCAGACGGCTGATGATTTCGGGATCTTCGCCGGGCCGATTCTCACCCCCGCCGGCGGTGGTGGCGATGTATCCCGCCTGTTGCGCCAACCTCCGGCTCTCGGGGGTGGCCACATTCTGGGGCCAGCAAAAGATATCCACGGTTTTTCCCAGGCGCTCGGATAAAATCGTGCGGGCCCGGCGCAGGTGTTCGAGAACGCGGATTTCATACTCGCGGACGGATTCGAGGCGGCCGTCCCGCCAGGCTCGAGCGGTCAGGGCGCACGCGCTTTCGCGGACCGGCGTGCCGAAAGGGACGCGGGAGGGTGTTTTCTCCAGGTACCAGCCGCTCTTGTTGCCTTCGGTGGCGGCCCACTGGACCCAGGAGATGTTGCGCCAGTTTTCCGGGGTCACGGAGCCGACGACCCGGGGCCCCGACTCCACGCGGCCGTGATCGGTGCCGTGGGCCTGGATGTCGAAAGTGCCGCCGGCCTTGAGATCTTCCAGTTCCGGCCAGTTGAGATAGCCCCGCCATGAAAAGTCTTCCGCCTCGGCCCGGCCTTCTTCGACAGCAGCCAAAGTGGGCCGCAATTTCCTACCGGGAGCGATGAAATCAGTGGAGACGAACATGGTGGCCCGGAACTTGTGGCGGCGCAGAATGGGCAACGCCGCGACCCGGTTGTCCAGGTAGCCGTCGTCAAAGGTCAGGACAACCGAATTCAGGGGCAGGACCTTGCCATTCTTGCGGGCGGCGACGAATTCGGCGAGGGCCAGGACGTGGACCTTCATCCCGACCAGGATGTCCATGTGACGGGCAAACATCTGCGGGGTCAGGGCGATGTGGCGAGCCCAGGGCAGCCAGTCCTGGTCAGCGGAAACACTGTGGTATGTCAGCACGGGAACCGCACCGGGTTGGAGCATCCAGCGGTGTCCTACCCAGAGAACCAAAGGCGGCAGCAGATAGCCCAGGATATTGGCAAACTGGATCTGCACCAGGGCGGCCAACAGGCCACTGGCCGCAACGGCGCAGGCCCAACCCCAAAAACGCATTTTTCGCCGTTTTTTGCGGTCAAGTCGGATCATGATACCCTGTGTCTGGTTGGTTGGGGACATCCGGAGAGGCCCACAAGGCTGCACGCCCTTTCTCCGGTGCGTCGCTGCCGATCCTGGGAAAATTGTTTTTATGGAATGGCCTGCGTAGAATCACACGGGCCACTCCACAAGTCAAGCCGACGGTTCAGGTTGGCAATCCAGCGACGGTGATATATTCTTTCGGCTTCCTGGAGGGACGTCGACCCGGCCCTACCTGAATATCCGGGGTCAACCTGAATCAATTCGAAAGTCAGCCATGACCCGCAGTCGCCCCGTACGCATCATCACTTCGGTTCTGGGCATCGCTGTTTCCCGCGGTCTGGGACTTGTTTTTGCCCTGGCCGTGTCGGTGCTGCTTGCCAATCGTCTGGGCGCGGGGCCCCAGACCGATGCCTTCTTTTTCGCCCGCCGGATAACCGCCGGTCTGGCCGAGGCCGCTTACAGGGTGGCGGGGATCGCGCTGGTTCCTTCCCTGGTGGCGGCGTTGAAGGTCGAGTCGCCCGCGACGATGGCCAAGCTGTTTCGGGGACACCTGGGTCGGGTGTTGGTGTGGGCGGTGCCCGTGGCCTTGTTGTTGTCCCTGGCGGCCCCTCTGGTCGTGAAGTTCCTGGGACCCGGGCTGACGGGCACGCGCGCGGACCTGGCGGTCCAGGTGCTGCGGGTGCTTTTTTTCCTGATCCCCACAAGCTTGTTCCTGGCCATCAGCACCAGCACGCTCAACGCCGGGCGCATCTTTGGCTTGCCCGCCGCCATGAGTCAGTGGTCCCGTTTCCTGGTGGTGATTGCGCTCCTGTTTTTTGTCCCGCCCCACAGTGTCGGCTTTCTGGCGCGGGTCATGCTGGCTGGATCCCTGTTCGCCGGCCTGGTGCTGTTCCTGGTTACCAGCCGTTCCCTGCCCCGGATCTGCAGCACCGAACTGACCCCAAGGGGTGGACCCGGCGTGGGCGCCGGTGACCTGTTGTGGCCGGGATTGATTTTTTTCGGAGTGGGCCAGCTTTCCGTCTGGGTGGATTTCGGTTTCGCCTCCACTCTGGGCACCGGTCAACTGAGCATGCTTGAGTACGGCTACCGTTTCATAGGTATGATACCGGGGCTGTTGTCGGCGAGTCTAAACACGGTTCTCTACACGGAATTCGCCCACCAGTCGGCCACCGGAGATCTGGCGGCCCTGCAACGCACGCTCATGCGCTCGGCGCGGGCCGGCTTGTTTATCATTGCCCCTGTCGTCGGGTTCATTGCGTTCCAGGGTGAAGAAATCCTCGGTCTTTTTCTGGGGCACGGAGCTTTTGCCCATGAAGCCGTGGTCACTTCGGCGCGGGTGATGCTCATGGTCGGGCCAGGCCTGGCGCTGGCTTTCGTGGCCCGGGTTTTCGTATTCGGCATGTACACCGATCGTACCGCACCCCGGCTGAAGATCACGATTGTGACCATGTCCCTGACTCTGGGTGGGCAGTTTATTTTTGTTTGGATCTTCAGCCGAATTTACGGAGTCACGGGGGTTGCCCTGGGGAGCAGCCTGGGTTCCATCCTCATGATGTTGGTGGTGATGG
>CAZJGK010000131.1:0-5314 GCA_964545545.1 uncultured Fibrobacteraceae bacterium
GCAGAATCATGGCGATGCCCACCAAGGCGTCGCGGCCCGCATGGATCTCCGGGTAAATCACCCCGCCGTTGCCTTCCCCGCCGAGCACACAACCCTCGGCCAGGATGGCGTCCACCACGTTGGCCTCGCCCACCGGGGTGCGGAACACCGCCACGCCGTGCTTGGCGGCCACCTTTTCGATCAAGCCTGTCGTCGAGAGGTTGACGGCCACGGGGCCCGACTTCCCCCCGGTTGCCTTGAGCTTGCTCAGCAAGAAATCCAGGGCCAGCACCAGGGTCATTTCCTCGCTCAGGGCCGTGCCCGTTTCATCCACCAGGGCCAGCCGGTCCACGTCCGGGTCCACGGCGAACCCCAGGTCCGCCTTCTGGGCGACCACGGTCCGGCACAGCTCCTCCAGGTGAGCCGGCGTGGGCTCGGGGTCATGGGGAAACTCGCCCCCCAGTCCGCAATTCAGCCCGGTGCAACGCACCCCCAGCAGGTCGAGCAAGCGGGGGACGATCTCGCCGCCGGCGCCCTCGACGGCATCAACCACCACGTGCAACCGGCGCGCGGCGATGGCCTCGGTGTCCAGCCAGGGCGCCCTGGCGATGGCTTCCAGGTGCCGGTCATCAGCCCCGGAGTGCAGGCTAACCCGGCCCAGATCCCGATAACCCACATGGCCACTCTGGTCCTCGTACCGGGCGCGCACTTCCCGATTCTGATCCAGGGTCAGGAACAATCCGTTGCCCTGCAGGAATTTCAAGGCGTTCCACGAAGAGGGGTTGTGGCTGGCGGTGATGATCACTCCACCCACGGCCTTGCTCTGTTGCACGGCGACCTCGGTGGTCGGAGTGGTGGCGATGCCGATATCCCAGACATCATGGCCGGTCGAACACAGGGCGCTGGCCACGGCATCGAAGACCATGAGCCCGCTGAGGCGCGTATCGCGGCCCACGATCACCGGCCCGGGCGGCAACCAGGCGCCCAGGGCCGCCGCCCATCTGGCTGCGGTCACCGCATCAAGCCCGTCGCCGATGACTCCCCGAATCCCTGAAATGCTGATGCGCAGCGGCAAAACCCGACCTCCGGTTGCTTTGGCCCGTGGCTTCACCCCAGCCGCGGATCCCCAGGCAATGATAGCTTATTCCCCTGGATTTGGCCCGGCAAAGAACAAAAAAACCCCACCTACCAGGATGGGGGTCCCCGCACGATATGAGATGGAGCTGGTGTGCGGACTCGAACCGCAGACCTGCTCATTACGAGTGAGCTGCTCTACCAGCTGAGCTACACCAGCTCCTGAGCCGCCGTGAACAGGAAGTGGTGCCTGGGGGCGGAATTGAACCACCGACACCATGATTTTCAGTCATGTGCTCTACCAACTGAGCTACCCAGGCACCGATAACCGTTCCGCGCGCGGCGGAATGGAGAATAAAACATCGTGGGGTTCGGATTGTCAAGCGGGCGTGGTGGTTTTCCCCGCCGAATGCGGCGCCGGACTAGGCGGACTGCTGACCACACAGATCGTTGATGATTCCCAGAATCTCATCCATGGCGAACGGCTTGTACATACATGCATCGGCCCGGGACCAGGTCTCGATGAACTTCTCCCGATCGCGGGACTCGACCTTGCGCGCGGTCAACAGCATGATGGGAAACTGCTTGGCCTGCGGATCATTATCCATCCATTCCTTGAGCATGCGGCTGACTTCGTAGCCGTTGCAGCCGGGCAACATCACATCCAGAATCATGATATCGGGCGGGGTGCGTTTGGCCCGGTCAAGACCCTCCAGTCCATCGGCGGCGGTCATGACGATGTAACCCCGTTTCTCCAGGCTGTAACTCAGGGTTTCCAGGATATCGGGTTCATCATCTACGACCAGGATACGCTGCTTGTCATTCATGCGTCCGCCTCCAAGGGCCGGTTCGGGACCGGAGTATCTCCACCATTATTCTGTGATCGACCGCCTGCATGCACTCTTTAGGCGGAATCATGATCTGTCTAAACCAGTTCCGCCACTTGGGGTGGCTTCAGAATTTTCGCCCCACCCAGATTTAGCCACGGATTTTCCGGCAGACCCGCATGGGCCCGGAAAGCAAAACGCGACCACGCCCGTTCCCATGCGCTGACATCACCAATGGCCGCGATCCAGAGACCGGGCACGACTTCGGTTCCCACGCACACTTCCTGTTCCTTCATCCGGGTCATGAACCCCGCGAGAGCCCTGCCATCGGGAACCCGAGCGCCCCCCCGCAGATCCAGCGCCGACATCTGAATCGCCCCGGCGACCCGGCAATAGTCCGCCGCCCGGGCTTCGAACCCGGTCACCTTGAGCAGCAACTGCCTGGACTGTCCATCGCGGGGTAGCCGTACCCAGATGGTCGTGCCCTGACCGGGACGGCTGGCCAGGCAAAGGGTGCCCCCCATGGCCCCCACCAGATTCCTGGTAATGTGCAAACCCAGTCCGGAACCGGGAATGTGCAGCCTCGTCTCATCATGGGCCCGGGCAAACGCTTCGAAGAGGCGTGTTTGTTGGTCGAGGGCGATGCCCCGGCCGCTGTCTTCGACCACCAGGGTAAACGTGGTCAGGGGCAACTGAAAGTTCGTCGTAAGCTCCCCCACCAGACCCCGCGAAACCGTGGGATGTTGATCCAGCCAGATATGCACCAACCCCGGCGCCGCGGTGAACTTCAGGGCGTTGCCCAGCAGGTTGTCCACGATCTGGATGATCCGGTCCGGGTCCGCATCAGCGGTAAAACTGGGCGGCAAACCCCCGGAATCCAACTCCAGGCCCCGGTTTTCCGCCTCTATGGCATGCAGACGCGCGGCGTCCTGCAGCACCGGTCCCAGGTCCACGGGACGCGGTTTGACCACGAAACCGCGGACGCGGCCCAGTTCCTTGTCCAGCAGATCGCAGGTCATGCGGTCCAGGCGGTCAAGGTTACGCAAGGCCAGAGCCAGAAAATGATCCTGGTCAGCCGTCAAGGGCCCCGCCTCCCTGGCCGCCACCAGTTGCAGGCTGCTCTTGATGGCCGTCAAAGGAGAACGCAACTCATGGGCCAGGTTGCGGAGGGACTCACGGGATATCAACAATTCCCGGCGGTCGGGTTTCACCCTCAATACATGCGGAGCCTCGGCAGCAGCATCGCCGCCGGCTGGACGACCGGTGGGGTGACCGTCGCCAGGCCGCAGGTATTTCCGAATTCCAGATGGCATTTTTTTCCCCTGCCGTAACGCGCCACAATTTCACTCTGCGCGTATCATGTTGTCTTGCAACACATTCACAACATCGAGGGTTGATTCCAGGTGTCGGACAAGGGGAAATTTGCAAAGCCTATGCCAGGGTGGGGAAGGTGTCGGACAACGCGTCAGGATCAAGAAATCTCAGAGCCGCTTGCCCAGATGGCGGCCGGTCAATGACCCTGCGGTCTTGGCCACCTGTCCAGGGGTACCTTGGGCCACAACACGGCCGCCGTCCGCGCCGCCGCCCGGTCCCAGGTCGATGATCCAATCCGCCTGGGCGATCAGGTCGAGGTTGTGCTCGATGACGACCACGGAATGCCCCTGGGCCACCAGTTCGTGCAGCACGACCACGAGGGCGCGCACGTCCTCCGCATGCAACCCCGTGGTGGGTTCATCCAGCAGGTAGAGGTTGTTTTTTCCGGAAGGCAACGCCAGCTCCCTGGCAATCTTCAAGCGCTGACTTTCTCCCCCCGAGAGGGTAGGCGCAGGTTGGCCCAGGTGCAGATACCCCAGGCCCACCTTCTTGAGCAACCAGAGTTTTTGGCTGACCACGCCGACGTCCCCGAAAAAAGCCAGGGCTTCGGCCACCGTCAGATCCAGGACCTGGGCCATGTTGAGCCCCTTGTAGTGGACTTCCAGGGTCGCGGTGCTGAAGCGGCTGCCATGGCAATCCTCGCAGGGCACCTCGATATCCGCCATGAACTGCATCTCGACCCGATGGTAGCCCAGACCCTGGCAGGTCGGGCAGCGGCCGCCGGCGGTGTTGAAGCTGAACCTTCCCGGCGCATAACCCCGGGCCACCGCTTCGGCCGTGTGGGCGAAGAGGTCCCGGATCGGACCCAGCACCTGCAGATACGAAGCGGGGTTGGAACGGCTTGTCCGGCCAATGGGTGACTGGTCCACCCGCACCACCTTGCCCACGCCATGACCGCCCTGGATGGCGGTGAAGGGTGCGTATTGACCGCTGCCCCCTACAGCCTTCGCCGTCAACCCGTCATGGATGCAGCCGTTGAGCAGACTGCTTTTCCCGGACCCGGAAAGCCCGGTCAAGGCCACGAAGCGGTGCAGGGGAACCCTGACGTCGATATGGTGCAGATTATGTAACCTGGCCTCCTTGACCACCAGCTGTCCGCCACGGTCACCGGTTCCCGGGCGCTTGGGCAATGGGGGCACTTCGCCCCGCAGATGCCTCGCCGTCAAGGTCGTACCGGAAGCCAGCAGTTCCTGGACCGGCCCGGCAAAAACCAGATACCCGCCCTCGTTGCCCGCCCCCGGGCCCAGCTCCACGAAATAATCGGCGCTGGCCAGGACTCCCAGATCGTGTTCGACCACCACCACGGTGTTCCCGGCGGCCACGAGATCCCGCAGGGTGTCCACCAGCCGGTTCACATCCTCGGGGTGCAGGCCGCAAGTCGGTTCGTCCAGCACATAAAGGGTGTCGACCAGCCGGGAGCCCAGGGCGTTGGCCAGATGGATGCGCTGGGCCTCTCCACCCGAAAGCGTGCGCGTCAGCCGGTCCAGAGTCAGGTAACCCAATCCGACCCGGTCGAGAAACTCGAGTCGATGCAGGATTTCCCCCCGGATCTCTCCGGCAGCGGCCATGGCGGCCTTGCTCAGCCTCACTCCCCGCATGCGATTCAAGGCCACGGTTACGGACATCCGGCCCACAAGACCCAGGTCCATGCCCTGGACCTTCACCGCCAGGGCCTCGAGCCGGAGACGGCTGCCGCCACAGGCACGGCACAGGGTGTCCCCCATATAACGCCGCGTGAAAAACCGGTGGTGCCCCTTCTTCATCTCCTTCCGCATGTGCGCCAGGTAGGGAATAATCCCCAGGTATCCCTTGTCCTTCCCTTCCAGAACCATGAGTTGCTGCTTGCGCGGCAACTTCCCAAAGGGAATATCGACGGGGATCTTGTGCCGGGCGCAGAACCGCAGCAGGGCCGTGAACTGGCGGTGGAAACTCTCGGTGCTCCAGGGCTTGACGGCGCCGTCGCGCAGGCACAGATCAGGTTCGGCAATGATCCGGTTCTCGTCGAACTCCAGCCGGTTGCCGAAGCCCTTGCAGGCCGGACAAGCCCCCTCCGGTGAATT
>CAZJGK010000132.1:0-5261 GCA_964545545.1 uncultured Fibrobacteraceae bacterium
CAGGGTACAAGTACAGCGCGATCATCGAGAACGCCACGGTGACGAAGGAATAACCTCCTTCCTTGCCGGCAGTCAAACAGCGGCGATTCGGAATGTCCTCGGCCTGCGGCCTGCGGATTATCCGAATCGCCGCTGTTTGTCTGCCGGCAACAAATGAGATTTCGCCCTTGCACGAACACGTGGCCCCCCCTTGCAGGGACGCAGTTAGACACAACCGCCCGACGTAATCCGCAGCCCTGAAGGGGCGAGGACATCGTCGGGCGGTTGTGTCTAACTGCGTCCCTGAAGCGAGGGACTACTTGTGTTCGGAAAGGTACTTGGCCACACCCTCGGCCGTCGGCTTCATGGCGTCGTCACCCTTCTTCCAGTTGGCGGGGCAGACTTCGCCGAATTCTTCCAGGTGCTGCAGGGCATCCACCAGGCGGATCATCTCGTCGACGTTCCGGCCCAGGCCCAGGTTGTTGATCGTGCAGTGCTGGATGACGCCGTCCTTGTCGATCAAAAACGCGCCGCGCAGGGCCATGCCGCCTTCGAGCAAGAGGCCGTAGTCCTGGCTGATGGTCTTCTGGAAGTCCGCGACCAGGGGGAACTGGATGTTGCCGATGCCGCCCTTTTCAACCGGGGTGTTCTTCCAGGCCCAGTGGCTGAAGTGGCTGTCGGTGGAGACGCCGATGACCTCGCAGTTACGGCTCTTGAATTCCTCGAGCTGCTTGTTGAAGGCGATGATCTCCGAAGGGCATACGAAGGTGAAGTCCAGGGGGTAGAAGAACATCAGGACGTACTTGCCCCGGAAATCGGCGAGGCTGAAGTCATTCTTGAAGCTGTTGTCCGGCATCACGGCCGTGGCTGTGAATTCGGGGGCTTCGGTGGAAACCAAAGGCACGGGAATGAAGTCGAAGTCGAGGTTATCCATGGTTTGTAACTCCTTGTTTGTTTTTGTCTAACGAGGCGCAGGTATGCGCGGTGAAAAACTAGGTGAAAGGCTTCAGGAATCAGTGGCCGCCATGCTCCGCAGACGTCGGGTCGGAAAGACTCATGGCGCCGACGTGGAGACAAGCGGGACACTGGCCGAAAAATTCCAGGCGGTGGCCATCGATACGAAAACCCGCGGTGTCCCGCGGCCGGGGAACGATGTTGTCGCCGCTGGTGGCTGGCAGATCCCTCACACACCCGCAGGAGGTGCAGCGGACATGGTAATGCGGGGTGATTGTGCCGTCGAAGCGCGCTTCGGTTCCCCCCCCTTCCAGTTTGCGTACATAACCGTCCTCGTGCAGGACTTCCAGGTTCCGGTAGATCGTGCCCAGGGAGACCCGAGGCAGTTTCTTGCGCACCAGGGCGAAAAGCTCGGCTGCTGTGGGATGCTCCTTGCTCGCGCAAAGCTCTTCCAGAATCACGATTCGTTGGGGCGTGTTGCGCCTGAGCTTGCTGGTGGCCATAGGTAAAGCCTTTTCTCCGGTTACTTGCGAGTTTGAATCTCCGAATCCCGTTATTTCCACCACACTTTAGCAGGAATGATTATCAATGGCAACCTCAGCGAGTCAAATTTCAAGATAGAAATCAAGACAACATATTTGTGGTCGATAAGGCAGGAGAACCCAATTGAAGGTTTGTTTCTTTTCAAAGGAGTGTATCCATGGCCACAATTCTGTTGGTCGATGACGATGATCAGGTGCGGGATATGTTGCGGAAGGTATTCGAGCGGGAAGGCTATTCGGTCGTCGAAGCCGCCAATGGAGTTGAAGCCACCAGTTTTTATGATCCCGATACCATCGATCTTGTCGTCACCGATATCGTCATGCCGGAAAAGGAAGGCCTGGAAACCATTCGGGAGATCCGACAGGTGAATCCCGAGGCCAAGATCATCGCCATCAGCGGGGGCGGAAGGATCAAGCCGAAGGATTATCTGGATTGGGCAAACCGCATCGGGGTGGACTACACATTCACCAAACCCCTGGGACGCAAGGAAATCCTGGAAGCCGTGAGTGAACTCCTGAACCAGGCTGTCCGTTGAGAATGTCATGAGAGACGGCCAGCACACAATCCTGATCATGGACGACAATCCCCAGGATCGGCGCATTCATGCGGTCACCCTGCGGAACCATGGTTACCGTGTGGTGACGGCCGAGGATGGAAGAACGGCCCTGAACCTGCTGCGCGAGCAGGATCCCGGCCTGGTGATCATCTCCGCCGGTGTGAAGACCATTGATGGATTCAAGCTGTGCCGGAAGATAAAGGATGATCCGTCATCCCGCGGGGTGCCGGTCATTTTCATCACCAACGGCCGCGATCCGACCGTCATCGATCGGGCGTTTGCCGCCGGTGCCGTCGATACCATCGTCAGGCCTTGCCACCTGAACGAGTTCCTGTCCCGGGTCAGCACCCACCTGGAACTGCGCCGTTTGTTTACCGAGGTTGAGCATCTGCGCGAACTGGACATCGATGCCAACCCCCTGACCCACCTGCCCGGCAACAACTCCATCGTCTCGGCAATCCAGGAGTCCCTGGACAACGGCCGGGACGACGTGGTGATCTACACCGACCTGGATAACTTCAAGGCCTACAACGACGCCTATGGATTCAACGCCGGCGATGATGTCCTGCTGTTCAACGCCGAGACCCTGCACACGGCACTGAGAACCGTCTGTCCCGGGCAGGGATTCCTGGGCCATGTGGGCGGGGATGATTTCGTGGTCCTGGTGGCTTGGGAATACGCCGAGGAACTGGGCCACAGGATTGCCGAGGTTTTCGACGCCGGGGTGCCCAATTTCTACAACGAGGAAGACCGCAAGCGGGGAAACATTCTGGCCGCCGATCGTCAGGGCAAGCAGAGAAAGTTTCCCTTGCTGAGCATCAGCATGGGGGGAGTGCGCCTGCTAAGCCACGAGTTCACCCGTTTTGTGGAGGTGGCCACGATCTGCGCCGAGGTCAAGCATATCGCCAAACAGTCTCCCGGCAGCAATCTCTTCATGGATCGGCGGGGCAAGCGGGATCCGGCGAGGGCAAGCGTCTCCGCGGGTAGCCTGAGCGCCGGTTAATTTCCCAAGACCTTCAGAATCTCCTGCCCCAGTTCCGTCAGAGAGGGATCGCGGGCGCCCATGATCAGCACCAGGTCGCCCGGGTGGGCCTCGTCGGCGATCAGGGCGGGTAGCGTGCGGCGTTGGGGGACGAAGCGGGCGCAACGGCCGCGGGCGTTGATTCCCGCCGCCAGATCAGCCGCAGAGATGTCCCGCACCACCGTACCCCCGGCAAAGTAGATTTCCGGCAGCCACAGGATAGCATCAGGTCCCAGTTCGGCGGCGAAAGCGTCTATTAGCGCGTCTTTCAGGAAGCGCGTGGGCCCGAAGCCGTGGGGTTGGAAGACCGCCAGGACACGTCCCCTTGATGCTGAGGTGCCCAGACGGTCCCGGGCTGCGCTCAGGGCTGCGGCGATCTTGTCGGGGTTGTGGGCGAAATCATCGATGACCTCGACACCGCCCGCGGTGCCCAGGGACTGGAACCTGCGGGCCACGCCGGAGAACGACGCCAGCGGGGGGACCATGTCTGCCAGGGGCACGCCGATGGTGCTGCAGGCCGCAATGGCTGCGCAGGCGTTCTTCAGGTTGTAAAGCCCCGGTTGGGGCAGCGTGAAGCCGGTACCGTCCAGGGTGAACCGGACCTGGCGGGCTCCCCGTTCGATGTCCGTCGCGACAAAGGCCGGCTGTTCACCGCCTGGTGGTTCTTCCAGACCGAATAGGACCGCATCGGCCCACAGAGGACGCAGGTTCCCCTCGGCGGCAACGATCACCCTGTGTCTGGTCCGGTCGGCGAAGGTCGTGAACATGGTCATGATGTCGGCCGGAGGTTTGTGGTCCAGGCCCAGGTTAAGGATCACCCCCAGCCAGGGTTCGTAACGCACCAGGCTGCCGTCGCTTTCGTCGGCCTCGATGACCAGCCAGGGGGGGCCGCCATCGGGGGCTTCGCCGGCCGAACGGGCGTTGCCCAGCAGGCCTTGGGCGGTCAGGGAGGCCACGGGGCCGCCGGTAAGCAGGCCCGGCCGGTAGCCGCAGGCCTCCAGAATGCTCCAGATCATGGCCGTGACCGTGGATTTGCCGCTGGTGCCGCTGACGGCGATGGTGCGGTGGTCCCGAACATGCCGCGCCAGCAACTCGGAGCGGTGAAGCAGGGGAATACCGGCCTGGACGGCCGCCTGATAATCCGGGACCGCGCTTTCGATGGCGCTGCTGGTGATCACGGCATCGCAAGGTCCCTGCCGGGTCGAGCCCGCAACGGTTCCGCCGAATAGGGCGCAGCCGTCCTGGGGCAGGATGATAACGCCGCAATCCTCCAGGCGGCGGCGGATCTCGGCGCGGTGGCCGCGATCAAAGGCCCGGTCGCTGCCGGTGGTGCGCCCGCCTTGCTGGTTGGCGCCTGCAGCGTGATACTGCGCCAGGGCGCTCATGCCGCTGCCGGCGACCCCGACGAAGTGCAGCCAGGCGGATTGGCCGGTGTTGATCTTTTCAGATGATGACAACCGGGTCTCCCTCGCGGACAAGTTCACAGACTTCGATGATGTCCCGGTTGGTCATACGGATACAGCCGTGGGAAACGGGGTGGCCGATCAGGTCTTCCCTGTTCGTGCCGTGCAGGTAGATGTACCGCTGCTGGCTGTCGACGCCCGGGCCCCGGTTGACCCCATCCCGGCATCCGGCCAGGGTCAGGATGCGGGACAGGATCAAGTCCCGGTCTTTGTCCTGAGGCAAGGTTTCCAGAGGCAGGATGCGTCCCGTTGGCACCCGGCTTTCAAATTCCGTGCCCGGCGGATGCTCCATCCCGAGGCGCTCAACGATCCGGTGCACTCCCGGGGGCGTGCCCCCCGAACCTTCCCTGGCGTTGAGACCGGCCGCGGCGGTGGAAACGGCCCAGGATCCGGATTCAGCCCCATTATTTATCAAAACAAGGCGTTGCCGGGCCACATCGACCAGTAACCAGCGGTCGGGCAGGAGTCCCAGGGTGTCCACCAGTTCGGCCCTGGCTGGGGCCAATAGATCCGCGGAACGCCCGTCGGTTTTTCCTGTCCCCGTTGCCATGGGGATGGCTCCTTGCCAAAGGCCTCAATTCAGCCCAATTTATTGTTAAAGAATTATCGAGCCGGGCCGGTCCGCGCGGCCAGGAGGATGGTCAATGTACGATATCGAGACCTCTTTAGACAAACAGATCTTTGCCAGGATGAAGAACCGGCCTACGGTCATCTTCACCGAACCCCTGGAGCCGAGGATCATCGA
>CAZJGK010000133.1:0-5114 GCA_964545545.1 uncultured Fibrobacteraceae bacterium
CGATATCGTACTGCCGCCAAATCTGCGTGCCACCATGGACCTTGAGGATTGCCTCAAGGATACCGATGCCCTGTTCGTGGTCGTACCCAGCCAGGCGGTTCGCCCGGTCATGGAAAAGGTCATTGCCGCTGCTTGTTTTTCCGCCGGCCTTCCCATCATTTGTCTAGCTAAAGGCTTTGAAGTTTCCACGTTGCAGCGGTTGAGTGAAGTCATACTGGAGGTGGCAGGTTCACCCTCGCCGGACTCCGGCCATCCCGTTGCCGTGCTGTTGGGACCGAGTCATGCCGAGGAAGTAGCCCTCGAATACCCCACGGCAGTCGTGTTGTCCGGGACCGAGGGCACCAACTGGGCGACCTGGCAACACCATGTCGCCGGCCCTTTTTTCCGGGTCTACACCAACAAGGACATGGCCGGGGTGGAGATTGCCTCGGGCTTCAAGAACATCATCGCTCTGGCCGTGGGCATGGCCGATGGCCTGGGGACCGGAGACAACACCCGCGGGGTTTTGATGACCCGGGGCCTGAAAGAACTGACTCGCCTGGGAGTGGCCCTTGGCGGCCGCTCCGAGACCTTCTTCGGACTGGCCGGCGTGGGGGACATGATCACCACCTGCATCAGCCATCATTCCCGGAACCGAAATTTCGGCGAAGCCATCACCAAGGGGGGGCTCTCCCCCGAGGCCCTGCTTGCGGAATCCGTTCAGGTGGTGGAAGGCGTACACATGGCCCAGGCCGCCTTGAAGCTTGGTGTTAAATACAACGTTGAACTTCCTGTTACCCAACAGGTTCACGATGTGCTATTTTCCGGGAAACCTCCCCGTCAAGCCATGCGGGAATTGATGGAACGGCAGTTGCGAGGAGAGCTCGAATAGGGTATCGCGGTCGGAGATTACGGTCACCGGGGGTGGAACAGTCATGACCCAGGAAAGCCCCAGCAAGCTTTATCACTCCATCAGTGAAGTGGCCGCGATAACGGGGATCAAGGCCCATGTCCTGCGCTATTGGGAATCCGAATTTCCCACTCTTAAACCGCGCAAGACCAAAGCCGGCAGTCGTCGCTATCGCCAGCAGGATATCGAGGAGATCCAGGCCATCAAGGCACTGTTGTATGAGCAGGGTTTTCGCATTGAAGGCGCCCGGAAAATGCGGCGGCAGGCCCATGCCCATTCTCCTGCGGTGACCAAGAAACAACTCTCCCTGGGATTTGACCAATTGGAGACCGGACAGCAACTCGAAGTGATCCGCGCAGATCTCAAAGTCGTTTTGGCCCTGGTGCGACAACTGGGGCCGGCAGGCGCAGGAAAGGTGCACAAGTCCAAGAAAGGCTTGACCTGAGGATTTGCCTTGTCGGTGGAGATTCCCGGTATTACATTGTCGGGCCGGATCACCCCCAGGGAGGCCTTTTCGGGTTTCTCGAATTCTTGGTCGGGACGTGGCGCAGCCCGGTAGCGCACTTGCATGGGGGGCAAGGGGTCGCGAGTTCAAATCTCGCCGTCCCGACCACCAATTTTTCACGGAACAAGGCAACCGGCAACCAGGCCGGTTTTTTCTTTTCCGTTGAACAAGGCCTGCCTTCCTCGTATCCTCCTTTTGACTCTGCAACAGCCAAGGACGGTCATGACCACCGGTGTGATACTTCCAGCCTACAATGTGGCACCTCATCTACCCGCTCTCTTGTCCGCCATCAGGCAGGCGCAGCCGTCTGTGCGGATTCTCGTGGTCGATGACGGCAGCGTGGATGACACGGCCGCTGTAGCCGAAGCTGCGGGTGTCGAAATTGTGCGCCACGGTGTCAATCAGGGCAAGGGTGCGGCGCTTCAGACCGGGTTTGCCTGGGCCGGAAATATCGGTTTGGACCTGGTCTTCACCATGGACGCCGACGGGCAGCACCTGCCGCAGGAAATGCAACGGTTTCTCGATGTTGCGGCCGCCAGCCGCGCAGATGTGGTTGTCGGCACCAGGATGGATCAGACCGGGGAAATGCCCTGGATCCGGCGCAAGACAAACCAGTTCACCAGCTGGGTGGTCAGCCGGCTTGCCGGTTGTTCCATTCCCGATTCCCAGAACGGGTTCCGCCTGTTTCGGGTGGAGCCGCTGGCAGGTTTGCAAATGGTGAGCAGGCGGTTCGATTTCGAGTCCGAGGTTTTGGTCCTGCTGGGGCGCAGAGGGGCTGCGATCACCTCGGTGCCGATCAGCAGCGTGTATGGGGACGAACGGAGCTCCATTCATCCCTGCGTGGATACGTGCCGCTTTTTTCGGCTGGTATTCCATCTTATTCTTGCCCGCGAACATATCGACAGGGGCCGTTCATGAACCAGACAGATCCCGCCATCAAACACGTCCTTATTTCCAATGACGACGGCATCGATGCCCATGGCCTGGCCGTGCTTGAGGAAACCATTCTCGCCATGCCGGGCTATCGGGTTTCCGTTGTGGCACCCAGCGATCAGCAAAGCGCATCGAGCCACAGCCTGACCCTTACCTCCCCGCTGCGGATCCTGGACCGGGGCCCCGGCCGTTATGCGGTGACCGGTACTCCCACCGACACGGTGCTGGTTGCTATGGAGAAGATCTTGCGCAGCGATCCCCCCGACATCGTTCTGAGCGGCATCAATCACGGACCGAACATGGGAGAGGACGTGATCTATTCCGGAACCGTTGCCGCCGCCATGGAGGGAACCATGTTCGGTTTGCCCAGCTATGCTATTTCCCTTGGCGCCTGGCATCCCACGGATTTCTCGGGTGCCGCCTCGTTCCTGCTCCGCATGTTGCCGGAGGTGCTCGCCTTCCCGCTGCGCAAGGGAACCCTGCTCAACATCAACATTCCGGACGGTCCCCCGGAGAACATCAAGGGCATCAGGGTGACCCGGCTCGGCAGCCGCGTGTATCAAAACGTCATCACCGATCAGGTGGATCCCCATGGCAAGCCCTACCTCTGGATCGGCGGCCAGGGGCCGACCTGGGAGCGGGAGCAGGGCACCGACTATTGCAGCGTGGAGCAGGGGTACGTCAGCCTGACCCCCCTCATGGTTGACCTGACCCACTACGGTCTACACGAGGAAATGAAGGGACTCGAAAGGGACGGCTGGTCTCATGCATGATTTCGCCGTTGCCAGGCGGCGCATGGTGCGCGAGCAGATCGAGGGTGGGGGTATCACCGCGCCCCGTGTCCTGGAGGCCATGCGCGAGGTGCCGCGACATCTTTTCGTGCCCAAACTCCTGCGTCATCGCGCGCATCAACCCTGTGCCTTGCCCATCGGTTTCGGCCAGACCATCAGCAAACCGTTTACCGTCGGCCTGATGAGCACTCTGCTTGAACTCCAAGGACATGAACACCTCTTGGAAATCGGCACCGGATCGGGGTACCAGGGGGCCGTGTTGTCCAAGCTGGCCGGGTCCGTGATTTCCGTCGAGCGCATCACGCCCCTGGCCGAAAGGGCGCGCTCGACCCTGGCGACCCTGGGCTATGACAATGTGACCGTCCTGGCCCACGACGGGGTTTGTGGTCTGGCGGACTTTGCGCCCTTCGATGCGATCATGGTCACGGCCTGCGCGCCCTACCTGCCGCCTCACCTCGTATCCCAGCTGAAGGATGGGGGGCTGCTCCTGATTCCGGTCAACAAGGGGAGGGAACAGATCCTTTACCGTTACCGGCGCCAGGGCAACGAGGTCCTGATCGAACAATCCGTTTCCTGCCGGTTCGTGCCTTTGTTGCCGGGACTTGAACACCAGCTGGAGGAGACGGCCGAAAACTCCTTTGCTCCGTCTGAACCGGGACAGGAGGAGCACCTTGCATGATCAACTGCTTGGTGTCCTGGGCAAGTTGCCCCCTCCGGTAGCGGTGTTCTGCATCGCCATGTTGCCGGTGTTCGAGTTGCGCGGCGCCATCCCGGCCGCCTACGCCATGGGCATGAGCCAGACCTGGTTGATCTATCTGCTGGCGGTGGCCGGGAATTTCGTGCCCGTTCTGCCCATCCTGCTGCTGCTCAAACCCATCGAGAACCACCTGCGGCGCTTCGGGAAGATCGATCGCTTCCTGGACTGGCTGTTTCTCAGAACCCGCAGCCGCAGCGATTTGATCCGGAAATACGAGAGCCTGGGACTCATCCTGTTCGTGGCGATTCCCGCGCCCATGACCGGGGCCTGGACCGGGGCCATCGCCGCCTACCTGTTCAAACTTCCCTTGCGGATGGCGGTGCCTTGTATCATTTTGGGCATCCTGATCGCCGGAGTTGTGGTGACTTTGTTGTCGTTGGGGGTCGTGACCCTTTGGCATTGATTGCGGCGGCCAAGACTTGGGTCGGGGCGTAGCGCAGCCCGGTTAGCGCGCCTGCTTCGGGAGCAGGAGGTCCGGAGTTCAAATCTCCGCGCCCCGACCATCCTTTCCTAAACAGCGTCGATGATCTATGCTGGTGGCACCGATGGTGTCACTTTTTTATCCCCTGCGTAGGGAGTTTTGTCATGCCTGACCAAGAATTGGTTCGCGCTGCCATTCGCTGCATCCCGGATTTTCCGCAGCCCGGGATCCTATTTAGGGACATCACGCCGGTCATGGAACAACCGGAAGCTTTCGCGGCCGCCCTGGCCGGTCTCAAGGAGCTGCTGGCAGGCACCCGTTGGGACAAGGTCGCGGCCATCGAATCGCGGGGTTTCATCTTCGGCGCGCCCTTGGCCACCGCTTGCGGGAAACCCTTGGTTCTGCTGCGCAAGGCGGGGAAACTTCCGGGAAAAACCCACAGCGTCAGCTATGACCTGGAGTACGGCCAGGCCACCCTGGAGGTCCATACCGACAGCCTCACGCCTGGTGACCGCGTGATCGTCATTGATGATCTGTTGGCCACCGGGGGCACGGCGGCCGCGGCGGCCAAGCTGGTGGAGGCCTCTGGAGCGGCGGTAGCGGCTTTTTGCTTCCTGGTGGAACTCGACGGCCTCAAAGGGCGAGAGCTGCTGGGAGCGGCGGCCCCGGTTTTTTCCCTTGTGAACTATTGAGGCCGCTTCTATTTTGAGTTTCTGCTCGCATTGGTGCCCCCGTAGCTCAGGTGGATAGAGCGTAGGATTCCTAATCCTGAGGCCGTGGGTTCGAGTCCCGCCGGGGGTACCAGATTTTCCGCCTCA
>CAZJGK010000134.1:0-5072 GCA_964545545.1 uncultured Fibrobacteraceae bacterium
ATCGTAGATGTTGGGTGTGGTGTCGTGCTGGGGGGGCAAGACTTCGTCGCTGGTTTTTTCGGCGGCCGGTTCCTCGGCGGCGGTCTGCTCTTCGGCGGCCTGATCACCGGCCTGGGGTTGTGCTACCAAAGGCTCCTGGTCCACAGGTTTCTGGTCTGCCTTGAGGATCAGCGGTTTTTTGGGCTTGTTCAGCATGAAAATGTTCGAGCCGGGAACCGGAGGCAGGTCCGTTTCGATTTTTGACTCGGCCGCAGGAGCCGGGTCGGCCGGGTCGGGTTCAGGTTCAGGCGCAGGAGGTGCCGGTTCCTCAGGCTGGGCAACGGCCTGGGCCTCGGGCTCGGGCGCGAGATCCGGTTCCGGTTCCGGCTCAGGATCCGGATCAACCTGGCTCAGTTCCTCGATCACCTCACGGGTTTCCTCGGCGACCTCTTCGATAGTCGGGGCCGAGAGTTCTGCGTCGTCCTCAAGGGAGAAGGCGGGTTGGGCCGGAGGCTCCGGCAACTCTGGTTCGGGTTCTGGTTCGGGCTCGGGCTCGAACTCGGCGTGCGTGGCGTCCTCTTCAGGCCAGGTTTCAGCCGCAGGTTCAGGTTCGATTGCCGGTGTCTGAACCAGGGGCGGGGCCGTCGAAGCAGGCTCCGTTGCCGGGGTCAACGCAGCGGCGGTTGTATGGCGGGAGGTCCCGTGCTCAGGCGGTGCCAACATCAGTTCGCCGAGATGCTGGCTCACCTTGTTGATGGCGCTGATATTCTTGATGATCTGACCGATGGCTTCCTCATATTGACGGGAGGTGGCAAGGATCGCCGCCACAGTCTCTTCGATATCCCCGGTGGCGCGGGAGGTCTGCTGGGCCAGACCTTTTACCTCGGCGGCGACCACGGAGGTGAAGGCTTCGCCCGTCTGGCCGGTGCCCACGGCTTCGGCATCGATCTGGGCGGCCACCTGGCGGGTACGCAGCGCCAGTTGGGTCACGCGGCCTACCACCTGACTCATTTCCCGGGCCGAGGCCACAAGGTCTTCGGCGGCCTGGGCGGTGAAGCTGGCGGCGTTGTTGGATCCGCGCACGATTTTGTGCCCTTCGGACGTGTCCTGGGCCATTTCCTTCAAGCTGTACAGCATTCCCTGCAGGGCGTGGCCCACCGAATCGATGGCCAGTTGCATCTTGTCGGTGCTGCTGGCGATGGTGTTCATGTCCACCGTCATCTGATCGACCGTGGCGTTGACCGAATCGAAATCCACAGACGGTGTGAGGACTTTGCCTGAATAGGTGGGCCGGACCAGGGTTTGAGCGGTGTCGTGTGCCCCGCCCGGTGTCAGGGTACGGGCCTTGGCGGACCGTCCATGGTTGGGGGGCGTCAGGGCGGCAGCCAGATGGGCGGCCTGTTCCCGCGGTGCAGGTTGCGGGAAACCGGCGGTGGTCGCTGAGAGTTCAGCCGCCTCTTGGCGCCCTATGCGGATACGCAACCAGCCCAGGGCAACCAGCAACAGGCCGAAGATTCCGGCGCCCCAGGCCGCCAGGCGGGCCAGGGCCTGTTTGGCGAGGGCTCCGGCGCGCAGGGAATTGGCGACCGTGCCCATCTGTTCCATGAGGATGACGGTGTTGTCGTCCAGACTGTGCACGGCTTTTTGGCCCGATGCGCTGAAGATGGAAAATTCTCCCGCGGCCATGTCGGCCAAAGGGGTGCCGGTTTCGCGCCAGGTCTGGATGGCCCCATCGATGGCCTTGCGGGCTCGGCCGCTCTTGATTTTGGGAATGGAGACATTGTGCCCGTCGTCTGAAGTCAGAAGTCCACCCTTGGCCAGCGCGGCCAGATTGCGGTCGAAAGCGAACACGGTTTGTCCCACCAGGCGCCTGGCCTCGACGACCGACTCCTGGTCCTCTGCCTTTTGCAGGACGGCAACCCTGCGGCCCAGATCCTGGATGATGACCTGTTGTTTCTGGGCCACGTCAATTTGCTGGTTGGTGAATTGCCCACTGTGCCCCTGGTTCCAGACCAGGCTCGCCGAGGCGGCGAAGAGCAGGGCGACGGCCCCCAGTGTCATGTTCAACAATTGCCGTGTGGACATGCGATTCCTCCGTTGGCTGCCACAGCTGGGGGATGGGACCCCCTGATTCCGGTCTATGAATCGGCTGAAATTGGGGTTGGTTTAGGAATTAACGAGAATTCGGCTGCGGGTGATGCTAGAATTCCGGCCTGGCAAAATCCCGGATCTGACTCTAGTGAAAGAGGAAACACATGTTCCGCATCGTTTCGCTGATTTTGGCTCTGGTCTTGATGGTCGGATGCGCGGGTGGACCGAAACCGGCGCCCCAGATTCCCGAGGTTGCCGTGGCGCCGGCTGCCCCGACTGCCCCGGCGAAAATCGCCATCAAAAGCCTGGATGACCTGCCCGCGCACAGTTATCCCCTGCAAGGGACCGTGACGGAACTGCTGGACGATCCGGCAGCCCTGTCGGCGCTCGAAGAAGCCTACCGCCGGGATCTGGAGTCCGACCTGGCCACTTATGACATCACCGACGAGGCCACCTTGAAGGCAAAGTACGGAAGACTGGTTACCCTGGACATGCTGGATGGGAACGAGTCGGAAGCGCTGGCCAATCTGGATAAAATCAAGGCTCTGGAAGACAAGGAATCCTCGCGCCTGATGAATGGCCTGAGCCTCCGCTCCATGATCGAGGCGCACGAGGCCACAGGGCCGGATGCCACGCCCGCGGCCTATCAGGATGCTTTTCGCCGGGCCCTGACCGCGCGGGTGGAGGCCTTGCCTTGGGACGTCGTCCAGGATCAGGTCAAAAGCAGCAAGGGCCGGGCCGAATTCATGACCAAAAATCTGCTCATGGGCATGGTCCAGTCCCGGCTGGAACCCGCAGCGGCGGCCATGGGCGGCTTGAGCGCCGATCTGGCCGGCTCGGTTCTGGGGATCCGGTTCACCCTGGACAACGTGTTGCCCTTGAATCCCATTGTGGCCGAGGTCTATGGCAAATACATCACCGAGCACAACCAGGCCAAAACCAACATCTGGCCGGCGCGCGAGGTCACCCTGACCCCGGACATGAACGGCAAGCCGGTGGTCATCGGCATCTGGGATTCAGGCGTGGACGTGAAGGTCTTTGGGGATGCCATGTACACCAACCCCGGCGAGACCATGGACGGCAAGGACGACGACGGCAACGGGTTCGTCGACGATGTCCATGGCATCGCTTTTGATCTGGACGGCAATCCGAGCACGGCGCTGCTGCACCCCCTGGGCGACCAGAAGGGCAAACTGGATATGATGTTCCAGTCCATGCAGGGCTTCCAGGACATGACTTCGGCCATCGACAGTCCCGAAGCGGCTGCGGTGCGCAAGCAGTTGGGCGCCATGCCCGCGGCCGAAGTGGGGGACTATCTGACCACCTTGAGTTTCGGGGGCTTGTATAGCCACGGCACCCACGTGTCGGGAATCGCCTCGCGGGGCAATCCCTTCGCCAAGCTGTTGGTGGCCCGCATCACGTTCGATTACCACCAGACACCGCAGGCCATGACGGTCGCCACGGCTCAGCGGTTGGCCGCCGATTACCGCAAAACAACCGGCTATTTCGCCGCTCACGACGTGCGCGTGGTGAACATGAGCTGGGGCTGGTCATTCAAGGAAATCGAGAGCGGACTGGAGGCCAACGGCGTGGGCAAGGACGCCGAGGATCGCGCCGCCATGGCCCGTGAGATGATCGGTATCCTGAGTGATGGCCTGCGCGAGGCCATGGTTGCCACGCCGGGAATCCTCTACGTGGCCGCCGCGGGCAACGACGATAACGATGTCGAGTTCAACGTGGTGATTCCCTCGAGTTTCGATCTCCCGAATCTCCTCGTGGTCGGCGCGGTGGACCAGGCGGGCGATCCCACCAGCTTCACCAGCGGCGGGCGCAACGTGAAGATCTATGCCAACGGGTTCCAGGTGGAGAGTTTCGTGCCGGGGGGCAAGACCATGAAGATGTCCGGCACGTCCATGGCCTCCCCCAACGTGTGCAACCTGGGCGCAAAACTTTTCGCCCTGGACCCGGGCCTGACGCCTCCCGAGGCCATCAACCTGATCGAAAAGGGTTCCGACAAGCATCCGGAGCACCCGGAGATCCTGCTGCTGAATCCCCAGCAGACGGTGGCGTTGTTGCCCTAGCGGGTGTGCGCACCTTTGATTGGGACAATTTATCCTCCGGGATTATATTGTCGGGGCGAATTCGAGCTAAGAAGTGTACGGGGAGCAGCCGCTCCCCTCATAGACTAAGGAGTTCATCGTGACCAAGAAGACCGTGTTTTTTCTGTTGTCCCTGATCCTGGCCCTGGGGCTGACGGCCTGCAACAAGGATGGTAACCAGGATGCGCAGAAGGCCCCTGCGGACCAGGCCACTGCCCAGAATCCGGCCCCGGCGGCCCCTTCCGGCTGGACCGGGAAAATCGTCGAAACCATGAATTCCGGTGGTTACACCTATATCAATCTGGACACCGGCAAGGAGAAGATCTGGGCCGCAGCCCCCGAAACGAAGGTCGAAGTCGGGCAAAGGGTTTCGGTGCCCCGGGGCATGATGATGAAGGATTTCCCCAGCACCACCCTGAACAAGACCTTTGACGAGATCTGGTTCGTGAACGGGTTCTATCCCGAGGGCCAGATGCCGAAATCCCTCATGGCAGCCAAACCGAGCGGTGGCATGCCTGGAGCCCTCGGAGATGGATCGGCGGGCGCCATGGGCGCCTCCCACAACAAAGTCGCCGATGCGGGTGTCTCGGGTGTGGACAAGGTTGACGGTGGTTATGACATTGCGGGCATCTACGCCGCAGGCGCCTCGCTTGCCGGCCAGAAGGTGAAGGTGCGCGGCCGGGTGGTCAAGGTCACCCCCCGGGTGATGGGCACCAACTGGATCCACATCCAGGACGGCAGCGGCAGCGGGGCGACGGCCGATCTGGCCGTGACTTCCAGCGCGGAGGTCCAGACCGGCGATTTGATCGTGGTCGAGGGCACGCTGGCCACGGATAAGGATTTCGGGGCAGGGTACAAGTACAGCGCGATCATCGAGAACGCCACGGTGACGAAGGAATAACC
>CAZJGK010000135.1:0-4810 GCA_964545545.1 uncultured Fibrobacteraceae bacterium
CCTGGGATTGTCGCCAGACTGGATGGACATGACGCCCTTTATGATGATCTGCTTCATGAGCATCTCTTCCTTGCTGCGCAACTTGAGCTTGTCGGAGATGGGAAGGAATACGAGGTTGGCCGAGATTGCCCCGTAGAGCGTCGTGAGAAGGGCTACGGCCATTCCTGCTCCGATCTGGCTCGTGTCCTGCATGTGATTGAGCATTATGACGAGGCCCATGACCGTCCCTATCATCCCGAAGGCGGGGGCGAATGTCCCACCGGTGGACAAAACCTTGGCCCCGTTGGAGTGACGGTTTTCAAGCTGTTCCACATCCGTTTCCAGGATTTTCTCAAGCAACTGGGGATCCGTCCCATCCACGGCAAGCCGCAGGCCCTTGCGGAGAAAGGGATCGGTTTCGCTTTCGGAATCTTCCTCGAGGGCCAACATGCCCTCGCGTCTGGCCCTTTCGGCATAACCGACCATTTTTTCTATAACGGAACGGGGATCATCCAGGGCGAACAGGACTGTTTTCTTGAAATAGCCGGCAATGCCCTTGATGGTCTCCAGGGGGAAACTGATGAGCAAGGCCCCAACGGTACCGCCGACCACCACGGCCACCGAAGGTATATCGATGAAGCCATCAAGGCTGCCGCCCAGCAGGATTGCCCATACCGTCAATCCGAAAGCTAAGACTAGCCCCACTATGGTTGCAAAATCCACCCTGGGTCTCCCCTGGTTATAACTCCGGCAACGGGTCCCTCACGCACTATCAACCCTCGAATACCGATCCGCTACCGGCGGTGGGCACCGGATACGCCCTCGTCTGGCCCCGGTAACCGATGGCCAACGAAACCACCGTATCAAGGTCTTCCAGAACCATGATCTTGCGCCCGGTGGTCAGGCTTATGAGTGTATCCGGCGTGCTTTCGATGAATTCGATGAGATCGGCATTCACCACCAGCTCGGTACCATTTAGTTTCGTTACTTTAATCATAAACTTTAGCTCCTTGTGTCATTGCGCTGAAAACGGCCCGGGCCAATTACTCAGCCGGGCCGTTTCCGTTCCCCTGGAAGCACTGCCGGACCTACCGAATCAGGTTGACCAGTTCCTGCATGACCTGGTCTGCTGTGGTTATCACACGGCTGTTGGCCTGGAACGCCCGCTGAGCCACCACCAGGTTGGTGAACTCCTGGGCAAGATCCACGTTGCTGGTTTCCAGGGCGCCCGGCACCAGAGTCACTCCGTTGCCCTGGCCGGCAAAGGTCTCGATGGCCTGCCCCGAATTGCCGCTGAGGTTGTAGGTGTTGTTGGCCGAACGCATAAGACCGTCAGGATTGTTGAACTGGGCAACCCCGATCTGGGCGATGGCCTGCATGGTGTCATTGGAGAATATGCCGGTGATGGTGCCGGACTGGTCGATATTGAAATCCACCAGATTACCGGTGCCGTAACCGTCGGCAATGGACTGCAGGTTTCCGGAACCTTCAAACTGGGTCAATCCCGTCAACTTCCCGATCTCCCCGTAATCGATGCGCACCTTGACATTGGCGGCACCTTCCTGATTTGCCCCCTGGGGCTGGAAGGACAGTCCACCGGAATCATCGTCATAGGTGAAATTGCTGACGCTGCCGTTGTCGGCAAAGCGGATACGGCCCGAACCGCCGCTCAGGATGTCTTCGTTCCCTTCCATGTCGGCGTTCCAGATCCACTCGTTCTCGCCGGCGACCTTTTGGAAGTTGAAGTTGACCGTGTGTTCCCCGCCCAGACTGTCGTACACGATGGTGGACATGGAATAGTCCTTCTTGTCCTCGGCCTGCTGGGTCTGGGTGAAGGAGAAGGCTCCTTCCAGGATCGAGTTGAGATGACCGTCTTCACTGATCGAAATATCCCCGATGGCCGCATCGACCCCGACTTCGCCCTCGACCACGATTTGACCGGTGTCGTTGATGACCACGGGATTGGCATTGATGCCCATGGCGTACTGGACCTCGAGACTCAGATCCCCCAGGGTCGTCGTGGCGTCAACCGCCATGCTCTGGTTCACGACCGGATCCCCACCGACCGAGCCGCCCACGGTAAGGGAGGCCGGAGGGGCGCTGAGATCGATGCCGAGGGGATTGCCGGAGGCATCATACATCTCCGACAGCAAGTCATCACTCTGGGCGTAGGCGCGCAATTCGCTCGTCATGCCGGTCGCGCCGTTGGCGATGGAGCTGTCGAAGCTGAAGTTGGTGTTGAACTGAGTCTTCGCCGTGGCCGTCAGGCTCAGGCCATCGAGGCTCGAACCGGTGTTGTTGGCCACCTGCAGCGCCCCGCTCGGATCAAGGCTGAAGGTGATGTTCTGCCCGGCGGTGGTCATGGCCGAATTCAACCAGTCAACCATGTCCTGGTAGGTGGAATCGCCCGCAATGGTGAAGGTGTCACTGGAGATGGCAACTCCGCCGACACGGCCGTTGATCCTGATTTCATCACCGGTGTTCATGTCCAGTGAGCCGTCCTTTTCGCCACTCATGGACACCAGGGTATCGCCGCTTGTGGCGGACACGAGGAAAGTGGGGCTTTCCATGATGGAGCCCTTGGCGTCGCTTGACGAATCAAGATTCCCCATGAGTTGGACGGCGGTTGAAGGTTGAGCGGCGACCACCAGGGTGGGGTCGATGAAGATATCCCCCAGGGGACCCGTCGTGATGTTGCCCTGGGTGTCAGCCATGCGGCCCTGGACCTTGAGACCGGTGGCGGGGTTGACCAGTATGTGCTCACTGTCCAGTCCGAAAACTCCCGCCCGGCTGAACGAACGCGAGGTGCCGTTACTGAGAATGAAGAAACCCGCTCCCTGGATGGCCAGGTCGGTATTCTTACCGGTGGTTTCGAAATTGCCCTGGGCGAAATTGCTGTCGATACTACCGACCTTGGTACCCAACCCCACCTGCTGGGGATTGGTCCCTCCCAGTCCGCCTGCCACGGGGCGGCTCGCCGTCTTGAGGGTCTGGGTCAACATCTCGTTGAAGGTGACCCGGCCGGATTTGAATCCGACGGTATTGCTGTTCGCGATGTTGTTGCCGATAACGTCCAGCTTGGCCAGGTTGGCCGACAGGCCCGATACACCGGAGTACAGAGACTTGAACATGGGATCCTCCCGGGTTATACGCCCAGCGGGCGATTGAATCAGCTGATCTTGTAAATATCGGAAACGTAGTACTCCTGGCCGTCGACCATCACTACGCCCGCATTGTTCTCGTACCGTAGACTTTGCACGTGCCCCGTCATCAGGGTCGTCAGGCCGACGGGGACGCCGTCGTTCTCCACGCTGACATCCAGGGTGTAGCGCCCCTCGGCAGCGTCCTTACCGTCGTCCAGCTTGCCGTCCCAACTGATGTCCGATAAACCGGAGACGACATTCTTCGCATAGGTCGCCACCACGTTTCCGGTTTCGTCCTTCACCTGAACAGTGGCCAAACCGGGACCATCGCTTGAAACCATGTTCTGGGACGGCACGCCGTCCTCAATCCAGGCCGTGCTGCCCTCCACGGTGACGTCCCGACCCACGAGGGCCAACATGGCCGTGTTGTTGATGGACTGTCCCACCATGATGTTGTCATCCAGCTTGCCGTTCATGGTGTCCAGATCGTCAAGCATGGTGAACTGCGACAATTGCGTGGTGAATTCCGAGTTGTCCATGGGGCTCATGGGATCCTGGTTCTTGATCTGGGCCACAAGCAAGGTCATGAAATCGATCTTGCTGATCTGGGATGGGTCACGGTCAGGTTGTCCAATTACCGGGCCAACACTGTTTGTCACGTCTGTAATCGGCATCACTCACCCTCTTTCATGGTCTGCCACCAGCGCGGGGCTGGTTTCCCATTCTGTCGGCGGCCCCCGCCGTTTCCTCCGCGTTTATCCGGGGTTTGATCCTGGGCATCGCGAGGGTTCTGGCGTTCCTGGTCCTGCTGTTGCTCACGTCGCTGGGGGTTGCCGGGTTCGGTTTTCACCCGCACAGGGTCTCGAACCTCGACATGGATATCCAGATGATGGAAACGTGTCGCTTTGTCCTGGAGACCCTTGGTCAATTCATGAATGTTGTCTTGCAAGGCCGCGGCGGCCTGGGGACTGTCTGCAACGATCAGCACTTCGAGGGTCTGGTTCCGAGCCACCAGGGAGACCTCAACTTTGCCCAGTGATTCGGGATGCAGCTGGATTTGCACGCGGGTTCCGCCGTCCCCCATTTCAAGGTTCTGAACGACCTGCCGGAATACGGGTGTATGGATTTGGGGGGTCGGGGTCTTGCTGGCCCCGGGCGCGCCATTGGACTCCAACATGTTGGCCGGCGCTTTGCCCTGACTACTTCCCGCTTGATCCTGCATCATTTTCGCCTGAGTGATGCCGACGGCGACGGGCGCCTGTTCATCCTTGATCGGGAGGTCGTGCGGGGACTGTTGGACGGCCTGGATATCCTGGGTGTCAAAGCCCGGATTTGCATATGCAGTAGGTTCCGACGCAGCAGGCGCGACCTCGCCACCGGATTTTTTTTGCGTTGGGTTGCTCGCTTGAACTTCCGCCGCCGGTGCAGAATTCGCCGATGAGTTGACCTTGGGCAGACCGGATGGCAGAATCTCTTTGCTGGCCACAGCCTGAGTATCAGGTGGCGGCACCTGGGCCTGGACAGGATTTTTATTCGCGGCCAACGGGGTGGCGGACAGCTTTTCCGTGTGTTTGGGCTTGGCGTAGGCTGCGGATCTATCTCCGGTCCCATTCAGGGCCTGTAGCAGTCTTTTGGCCTTGAGAGCCAGCACATCCTCCACCGTCAGGGAATTGACCTCCTGGTCGGTC
>CAZJGK010000136.1:0-4800 GCA_964545545.1 uncultured Fibrobacteraceae bacterium
CCCGGACGGCGTCGGCGTCGCCGGGCAAAACCGTTTCCCGCCATTGGATGTTCTCCGGCCTCAAGGGTGAGGTGCTCATTGTTCCTTGGTTCCCTTCAATAGCCCCTCGAAGAAGCTGCGGGCGTTGGTGCCCAGGGTCCGCGTCCGGTAGCCGCCCTCCTGGACCACGAGGGTGGGCAGTCCGAGCGCGCCGATCATCTGGCCGTTGGTGAAGAAATCCTTGGCCAGCAGCGTCCAGGTTCCGGTGGGGTCACCCTTGGCGGGGTCGAGCCCCAGGGCGACGACCAGCACGACCGGCTTGAAGCGTCGGATGCGTTGCAGGGCCTTGTGCAAGACGGCATGGTACCGTGGGCCATCCACCTGCTCCGGCAAGGGCAGGTTGAGGTTGTAGCCCAGGCCCGCGCCCTCGCCCTGTTCCTCGGCAAAGCCGGAAAAATAGGGGTAGGCGAACCGGGGATGGCCGTGGATGGAGACGGTCATCACGTCCTCGCGCGCATAGAAAATATCCTGGGTGCCGTTGCCGTGGTGGTAGTCCACATCGAGGATGGCGACCCGGCCCAGTTCCGACAGATCATGCGCGGCCAGGGCAGTATTGTTGAAGTAGCAAAAGCCCCCGAATACCCGACGCTCGGCGTGGTGTCCCGGGGGTCTGACGAGGGAATAGGCGAGTCGCTGGCCCCCGCGCAGAGCCTGGGCCCCGGCCAGGGCGCAATCCACGGCTCCCTTGGCCGCCAGAAAGGCGTTGCGGTGCAGGGGGGTGAAGGTGTCGATGCAGTAATAGCCGGCGCGCATGGCCAGATCCACTGGAGGACGGCTGGCATTCCGGATGGGAAACACATAGGGGTAGACGGACTGGCCCTCCGGCAGGTTCTTGCAGATTTTCTTGATGTAATCCACAAAGCCCCGGTCATGAACCTGCTTGATGGTCTCCATGGAGACTTCGCGGGCCTTGCCGACGGTGAACGCTCCGGTCTTGTCGAGCTCCTGCATGATGCGGCGCACACGCACCGGCGCCTCCACGTAGCCCCGGTCGTGGACATGATGAATGTCGTGGGCCGCGTTGATGAAAAGCGCGATCTTTTCGCCCAGGAAGATTCCCGGGGCGCCGGGCACCGGGGGTCCGGCCTTCCCGTAGCGGGGCTTCCGCAGCAATACGGGATCGTCCTTGAAGGATGCCACCACGGTGTTCACATAGGCGGGGGGGCACAGGCGGGGGTATTTCACTTCCAGGATGGTCCGGACCACCGCTTGCACGGATTTTCGCGAGGGCGCCTTGTCCTTGCCGAGGGTGTCGACCACCAGGTAGGGCATATCGGAAGTGAGACCCGGTGCCGGCTTGCTGTAGTCATTGCCGATGATGGGCCGGGCGCCGAAATGTTCGTAGAACCGCATCCGCGCCTTGTTGGCGGCCAGGGCGGTCTTGTCTGAACAATCGACCGGATCGTCGGGCAGGCATTCGAAGTACACGGCCTCGACGCCCGAGGACTGGGCTTCTTCGCGAACCCGCTGGTACAAAGCGCCGCCGATTCCTCGGCTGGTGATGCCTACCTGTGAAGCGATGTAATCAAGGTAGAAAATCTTCAGCGTGGGGTCGTAGAGGACCAGCGCGAACCCCTGGATGGGGCCATTCTGCTTTTCGGCGACATGCAGAATGGCGCGGAATCGTTTGCCGACGGGATTGCGCAGATTCTTGGCGATATCGTCCTGCTCGCCTTCATGCAGGCCGGGAAACTGTTCCTTCAGGATCGCCTGGACCTGGCGGATGGCTTCCTGGTTGACAGGCAGAAGATCATCGTGGATGCGCCGGATGCGAAACATGGATTACCTCACAGAGGTCAGGATGCGGTCCACGGCCTCGGGAAACGAGATGGAGGCGCGTTTCAAGGCGGCGGCAAAGCCGGCGTCGGGGGAGAGGCAGGGGTTCACGTTGACTTCGAGGATCCAGGGCCGGCCCCGGTCGTCGACCCTGAGGTCGACGCGGGCCCAGCCGCGCAGACCGAAGAGGTTCCAGCTGGCCAGGGCCAGGCTCTTCATTTCCGCCACCAAAGGACCATCGGCCGGCGGTAAATCAAACCGCCGCACGGTGTGGGTGTACTCGAAGGAATCAGGGTGCCACTTGGCGGCATAACCGACGATGCGGGGTTTTCCGGGCGGGTAATCCGCGAAGGTCATCTCGGCCGCGGGCAGGACTTCGGGCCCGTCGGGGCCGTCCAGGACCGCGATGTTGAACTCACGACCCTCGATGAAGGCTTCGGCGAACCAGGGGCCGCCCGGGACATCCGCGTAAGAGGCAAGGACGGCCTTGACCGCGGCCCGATCCCCCGATACGAGGGAGTTGTCGTCCAGACCCAGGGAGGCGTCCTCCCCGGCGGGTTTGATGATCCAGGGGCCGGTCCACTCATCGCCGTCGTCAAAGGTGCTTCCGGTAGCCCAGGCGGGCGTGGGCAGGCCGCCGTCGCGCATCAAGCGCTTGGCCAGAGGCTTGTGGGAGGTCAGGTAGACGGCATCGCCCGGGCAGCCCGCATAAGGCACGCCCAGGGCATCCAGGGTCAAGGGCACCAGGGGAATCAGCCGACCCCGTCCGTCGAGGCTTTCGACCAGGTTGAAGACGGCCTGCGGACGGAATTGGGCGATGGTGTGGACCAGGGTTTTCAGGTCCAGGTCGCAGGCTACCCGGTCCACCTCATGGCCCAAGCCGGTGAGGGCTTCCTGGATGGCGTCCGCCTGGACCAGGATATCCGCCTCGTCAGGCAGGGCGTCCGCAGGGACGGCATTGTGGGCAAGCAGCAGGCGCATCCGGGGGCCTCCTTCAGGGTCTGGGCTGGGGGGCGCCTACGCGCTGGCGGGCGGATTCCAGGATGCGGAAGATAAGTTCCCGGTACGGCATGCCCACCGCAGTGGCGATCATGGGCAGATCCGAATGTTCGGGATGCAAGCCGGCCAGGGGATTGATCTCCATCAGCTGCGGGATGCCGTCAGGCCCCGCCCGCAAATCAAGTCGCCCGGCGTCACGGCAGCCCAGCAGACGCCAAGCGTCCAGGGCCGTTTGCTCAGCCTGGGCAACGGCGGGGTCGGTGCGGCCGTCGACCAGACGGTACTCCACCAGGTTCTCGCAGTCTTCCTTGTTCTCATAAGTATAGGCGCCGGCTTCCGCGCCCTTCTTGAGGATGATCTCCAGGGTCCCCAGTACGGTGGCGCTACGGCCGGTTCCCAGGATGCCTACGGTGAATTCGCGTCCGGGCAGATACTGCTCGACCAGGACAGGCTGGTGAAAACGCGCCAGGAGATCCAGACAACGGGCCTTCAAGCCGGCGGCATCGTTGATGACCGACTGGCCGTCGATCCCCTTGCCGGTCCCCTCGGCCAGGGGCTTGGCGAACAGGGGGAAGGAGAGACGGCAAGGCTCCAGATCCTCGGGGCCGCCGACGACCGCAAAATCCGGGGTGGGAATGCCCCCGTCCCTCAGGATGTGCTTGGTCATGCCCTTGTGCAGGGTCAGGGCCATCACCATCGGATCGCTGAAGGTGCACGGGATGTCGTAGAGTTCCAGGATGGCCGGAACCTGGGCTTCCCGGCCGATGCCGTGCAGGCCTTCGGCGATGTTGAAGACCAGGTCCCAGCGATCGCCCCCAGCGAGCCGCGCGATCAAGGCGCGGGCATGGCCGATGCGATCGGTCTCATGCCCGCAGTCCCGGATGGCCTGTTCCAGGGCTTCAACGGTGGAAAGACGGTCGAACTCCGCAGTTTCCTCCTCGCTGAAACCCAGGCGCAGGTAATCGTCTCGCAAGTCGTAGGTCAAGCCGATCCTCATGCCCGCGATCCCCTGCTTATCTTCACGGGGTCGGGATAGCGGTGCACCGAGCCGGTATAGCTGCGCAGCAGGATATCGTCCCCGTCCCTGCCGAGGATCGAATCCGGCTGCAGAGGAATTTTGCCGCCGCCGCCGGGCGCGTCGATGACATAGGTGGGCAGCGCATAACCCGTGGTCCAGCCACGCAAGCCGCGGATGATCTCAAGGCCTTTTTCCACACTTGTCCGGAAATGAGCCGAACCTGAGATGGGGTCGCACTGGTAGAGATAGTATGGCCTCACACGCATCATCAATTCGCGGTGAAGAAGGCGCTTCATGGTCTCCACATCGTCATTGACTCCCTTGAGAAGAACCGTCTGGGATCCCAGGGGTATGCCCGCGTCAGCCAACCGTCGGCATGCCCGGACCGATTCAGGGGTGCATTCGTCGGGATGGGTGAAGTGGATGCTCATCCACAGCGGGTGATGACGTTTTAGCATTCTGGTCAACGCCGGGGTTATCCTTTGCGGGAGGACCAGCGGTGCCTTGGTCCCGATGCGGATAAACTGGACGTGGGGGATGGCCCGGAGTTCTCCCAGCAACCAGTCCAGTTTGTCGTCGTTGAGTGTCAGGGGATCACCGCCTGAAAGCAGGACATCACGAACCTGGGGAGTGTGCCTGATGTAATCCAGACCGATCTCCAGAGAATCGTTCAGGGGCTTGATTTTGCCGTGGCCTACCATGCGCGAACGTGTGCAGTAGCGGCAATAGGTCGAACAATGGTCATTGACCAGGAAAAGGACCCGATCCGGATAACGGTGCACGATGCCGGGTACGGGCGAATTGGCTTCTTCATCCAAGGGATCGTCGTCTTCTCCAGGACTGCGCAAGAATTCGGCCTGGGTGGGGACGACGGTCTTGCGCAGGGGCTGTTGTGGGTCAAGGGGATCCAGGAGGCTGAAATAGTAGGGGGTGATTCCCACCGGGAGCATGGATCCTGCCATCGCCAG
>CAZJGK010000137.1:0-4697 GCA_964545545.1 uncultured Fibrobacteraceae bacterium
GTCGGTCCAGCGCACCCCGAATCCCGAGCGCCAGACCCGCCCGCGCTCCTGACCATGAGCCCGGATCAGGGCTCCGACTTCAAATCCCTTTTCCCGCCGGGGGAGCACAACATGCAGATTGGCTTCGCTCCCTGGATCCCAGCCGACTCGACCGGCGTTGCTCAGATAATACCGCCGGCCCAGATCCCGGTCCCAGAACAGGCTTTCCAGGCTCCAGCGGTCGCCCTCCACCCAGAATGGACGCTGGAGAAAGACCGACCGGACATGGCCGTCACCCCGTTCACTGTCGTCAATCCCCAACCAGAGCGCCGTGCCCATGATTCTGCGCTGGCGGTACCACAGGTTCCAGAAATGGCTGTTTTCATCGCCCCCCACTCCGGCGCCCATGGTGAATCCGTATCCCAGGAAATTCGTGTCCGATACCTGGGCGTTCCAACGCGTATCACCCCCCGAAGCCTGGGTGTAGGAAAAATCCGTCTTGAGGGTCCAGGAATCACGGGTATCCACCCGGATCGAGACGATCCCCTGGTCGGTGGTATCGGTGGGCGTCACGGAAATGTCGTTGAGAAAACCGAGCGCGCGCAGGTTGCGTTCGGTTTCTTTGAGCCGCGACGGCAAAAAGGGGTCGCCGGGTTTGAATAGCAGTTCCCGGGCAATTACATTTTTGCGGGTGGTGATATGGACCCGATTCATGAACCGGCGCAAGGAGCCCACCAGGATGGTCCCTGAATTGGCTTCCGCCGGAGAAAAGATTCTCCGCCGTTCAATCCGGATGGGGCCCACGATCAGGGTCTGCGGTTTTTCCAACTGAGTCACAGGGACCACGGAAACCGGCGCGGAATAGGCCCGGGAAGCCATCCAACCCAGCGCCAACAGCAGGAGGCCCAGCCATGGCAGAAAATTCCAGTCGCCATGGCTGGCAGTGCTGCCATTTTGGCACAAAACATCTGCCTCTGGCCTGGGTTGTTCGTGGTCCCACGCAGGAAAAAACACCGTTCTGATGTTTGTTAACTTGTAGTTATTCAATATGTTAAAGGGCTTCCACCTGTGTGCAACCAATTTGGGCACGCTCATTGTTATAGGTTGGATACGTTCACCAGAGGTGGCCGGTGAACAAGACCTTGATCGCGAACATCGGCCAACATTTAACATACAAACCCAAGGAGGACCAGAAATGAATAACATGTTGCCTGTTACCCGCATGTTGAACGCCGCCCTGAACGGTGAACTTGATCCCTGGCTGGAGTCTGATCCGGAAACCCAGTGGACGCAGCGAGCCGACATTCTGGAAGGCGAAAAGGAGTATCTGATCATGATGGATTTGCCCGGGGTCAACTCCGATGAACTGGAACTGAACCTGGACAAACAGATCCTGTGGGTCACCATCAAAACCGAGAACGATATACCCGAGGGCTACAAGACCTTGCGGCGCGAGCGTGCCGGCCGGTCGACCTTCAGCCGCTCTTTCAAGCTGGGCACCGTCATCGACGAGGAACATGTCGAGGCCAAGCTGGAAAAGGGCCTCCTGATGATCCATCTGCCCAAGAGCGAAAAAAGCCTGCCCCGCCGCATCGACGTGGTCCAGAAAGACTGAAATTTCTGACGGGGCATTGGTCCCGGCGTATCCAAGGGCAAGGGCCGGGTTTTTCCCGGCCCTTTTTTTGTGGACGAATATCCTTTTGTTGATCATGATCCACGCATGAAACTATTGAACTACCTGCGGGGCGCCAATCCCCGGCCCGGCCTGGCCCTCAGTGAGACCGTGGGCCTTGATTTATTGGCCTGTCAGCCCTCTCTGCCCGCAAACTGGCATGCCCTGTTCCCGGACCTGGATCTTGTTCAGGCCATTCATGTCGTGCACAGCGCGCGGGCCGCAGAGATTGAAGCCGACTGGGCTGCGGGGAAAACCCCCACCCTGCCCTATTTCGACCTGCGGAAAGCCCAGCTGTTGACCCCGGTGATCCTGCCCTCGAAAATCATCGCCGTCGGCTTGAACTACCATGATCACGCAGCCGAGCAGAACAAACCCCTGCCCCTGCGGCCGTTGCTTTTCGCCAAGGCTTCATCCTGCCTGCAGGCCCCCGGCTTACCCATCGAACTGCCCGAGGATCTCACCCGCGTGGATGCCGAAGCTGAACTCGCCGTGGTCATCGGAAAACCGGGTCGGGCCATTTCCCGCGCGAAAGCCCCCGATCACATCGCGGGTTTCACCTGCATGAACGATGTATCGGACCGCGAAGCCCAATACACCGACAAGCAGTTCTTCCGGGGCAAAAGCATCGACACCGGCGGTCCCTGTGGCCCCTGGCTTGTTACCCCCGACGAACTGCCGCTCCTGGCCAAGGGCCTGGCCATCACCTGCCACTGGAACGACCAATTGATGCAGGAAAGCAACACCGACCAGCTGATTTTCCCGGTCGACGAGCTGATCAGCTACATCAGCCGCAACATGACCCTCCTGCCCGGCGACATCATCACCACAGGCACCCCGGGCGGCGTGGGCGTCTTCCGTGATCCTGCGGTTTTTCTCAAACCCGGAGACACGGTCACCGTCTCGATCGAAGGGATCGGAACCCTGACCAACCCGGTCAAGCGCTGGCAGGGCTGACCCGCCGGATTGCAGATTCAAAGGCCCGGCGCGGGCGATCTTGCGGATTGCCCTGCGATAGCGGGATTTCCGGGCTTCCCGGCGTCTCCCCCCTTCATGCCCATTTTTTCTTAACACGCGGATTCCCCCCTGTTGCTTGGGCTTACGCCCCCTATCCCAATCTTTCCCATCACAACCGCCAGGGCAGGAATGTTCCTTGCCGTTTCCCGTGGCGGAAACGGGTTCAGCGTGCAGCGCGCAACCCCGAACCAGGCAAGCGATCCACAAATGCGACAATCGGAGATATCATCATGTGCACCGCAGCCAGTGTCAGCTTCCCCGAAATGATCTTCCTGATGGAAAAGCTTCCCGACTACCGGGAATACCGGACCGCCGCCGAGGCCGCCGCCATGGAACGGGAATTCCGGCATGCCCTGGGCAAGGTGCTCAAGGACTGCGGGGAATACCTGCTGAATGTGGCCGAGAAAAAAGCCCAGATCCTGAACACGGATATGCAGGGCATGATCGACAATCTGGTGGACCGCATCGGCGTGATCTTCCGCCGGCTGGATCGCGAAGGTCTGGTCTGTCTGGTCGGTGATTACGATACCACCATCGGGGAACTCGAAGAACTCGATATCCGGCTGATGCTCCTGGTCGAAGAAGCCATGAGCCTGGTCAACCGGCTCGAGGCCGGCGTGCCGGCTGCCAGCTGGTTCAATTCCGAGGCCACCATTCTTTCCCAGGATCTGGTGACATTCAGCGAGGTGACCGAGGAGAGAAACTATCTGCTCGGACTGGGTTGGGAATCGGAATTCGCGCCCCGATAGATCATTGCGAGCCGTAGAAAGAAGGATCCCATGCAGGAGCCCAACCAAACCGCCTTCGAGGCTTCGGACAGTCAGCCCTGCCTGTGGGAGGATTCATCTCCTGCGGTGAATTGGAGCATGGATCCGGCAAAAGGATCCCTGCAGGGACCGCTCGATCTGGGATTTTTCATCGGACAGACCATCTGTCTGGACTTGTCCGCCGCCCAGGTGGCCCTGGAAGCCGGGGAGGGCCGCCTGTCCCGGCTCTTCCTGGAGGGCCACCACACCTTGCCGGTGGGGACCGGCCCGGATATGCTCTATCCGGACCATCACCTGATCTTCCTAGACCTGGAACACCCCTTGCGGTTCAGCTGGACCCGGTCCGACCCTGTGGCCTGGGGCCCTGAAGCCCGCCGGTTCCTGCTGGGTGAATGCGCGGTGACGATCAATTCCCCGCGGGCATTTTTCGATACTTTCTTGGCGGGTAACAACTGTCTGGACCCTGCGTTTATCCAGAGACTCGTGGAACAGGTCGTCCGCGCCGCCCTGGCCACGGTTCTGGTCGAGATTCTGCCCCCGGCCGAGGATCTGGATTTTTCCGCCATGCAGAAGCGGCTGCTTGATCTGACTCCCCCGGTGCTGGACCCCAATCTTGAACCCTTCGGCCTGGTTTGCCGGGCATTATCGGCTTACACCCTGTCGCCGGAAGTCACGCGTCGCGCATCGTGCCGCGATGTTCCCGAGATTGCTGGACAATAGAATTCCATCAGGCATAATTCATCCCGACAACTCCGAGGGATCAACCCGCCACCCTGGTGTTCCATGAACAAATCAAAATTGCAATCCAGCCATTCATCCACCTGTGCCCTGGCTATCCTGATAGGTCTGGCCCTGGCTGTATGCCCCGCCGCCCGGGCCGGGGATTTCACTTTCCCCATGCACGACGGTGAGACCGCGACCCTGGGCGCCATTGAAATTACCGGCAACAACCATACCGATGCGCGCGTGATCGAACACATCATGGGATTGCATATCGGTCAACAGATTACCCGGCAGCAAGTGGATGATGCCTGGGACCGCCTCGAGGACTCGGGATATTTTCGCACCGTGGATGTCGACTTCGACGACAGCGACGACCAGGCCGTGCTGAATATCCAGATCGAAGAGGACATGAAGACGCTCTCCGATAAGGCGATCGCGGAACAATTGCAGCCCGGGCAGAAGGCCGAGGCCGAATCGGTGCGTGCCAAGTCCGAGGCGGCAGTGACCAAGATCAAGGCAGCCTTGAAGGAATCCAAATG
>CAZJGK010000138.1:0-4642 GCA_964545545.1 uncultured Fibrobacteraceae bacterium
CAGATCGCAGCACGCGGTGGCGATGCTGTTGGCGCAGAATAGTCCCACCCGCGGACCGGGCAGGGAATTATCCACGCTCGCCGGGAGAGCGGGGTCGGGGCCGTCGCGCCAGAAAACCGCGGCGGTGGAACGAACCCGGTCCCGGATCTGGTGGTAACTCCAGGGATCCCGGTCATGGCTCGTGAAGCTGTGAAAGAGGATACGGTCGGGATTTTCCGCGGTGCGTTGGGCCAGCAGGTCGCCCAGATCGAAACCGATGGCGTCGATGACCGTCAAGGCGGTTTCGAACCACTTGTCGCGGGCCGTGGCGTCGGGCAGAAGGGTCAGGAATGCCGGTCTGCGGCTGACGGCCAGGAAGCGGCGCAGGACCGCCGCCGCCGCAGGGGTTATTTCCCCGGCTGCGGTGGCTTGGGCCGCGGCGATCACGGCCCCCGGGTCGGGAGCCTGGCCGGTACCGTTATCCCAGGCGGAGAGCAGCCGGCCTAGTTCCGCTGACATTATGATGGTTCCGCAGGCAGGGGGCCCTGGACAAGCCGGTAGCCCACTCCGTGAACCGTCTGGATGTGGCGGGGGTGGTGGGGGTCGGTCTCGACGATCTTGCGCAGGGCCAGAATGAAATTGTCGACGGTCCGGGTGGTCGGATAGGCTCCGAATCCCCAGACCCGGTCCAGGATGGTCTGCCGGTCCACGGCTTCGCCCCGGTGTTCACACAACAGGCGCAGGATCATGGCTTCTTTTTCCTTGAGGGTCACCGCTCCGTCCGGAGTTATGGCCTTGTATCCGCGCAGGTCGATGACGGCTTGCCCGACCCTGAGTTCGGGCTCCACCTGCTGGCCCCGGAACCAGTCCTGACGCCGGAAGATTGATTTGATGCGCGCCAGCAGTTCCTGCAGTTCGAAGGGCTTGGTGATGTAGTCGTCACCGCCTTCGTCGAGGCCGCGAATACGGTCCTGCCCGGCGCTGCGGGCGGTCAGAAAGAGGACGGGCACGCGGTCCCCTTCCTGGCGGATCTGACGGCAGAAGGCGAAGCCGTCAATGCCCGGCAGCATGACATCCTGCAGGATCAGGTCGATACCTTCTGTCCGCCACAGGTCGCGTCCTTCCTCGGCGCTGCCGGCCAGCAGAACCTCGTAGCCTTCCAACTCAAGATTGATCTGCAGACCGTCGGCAAGGTGGGCGTCATCTTCCACGACCATAATGCGCTTTTTCATGCTCGACTCCGATCAGGAAGTGGCCGGACCATGGGCGGGAAGCGCCAGGGTGAAGGTGCATCCCTGCTCGGGTTCGCATTCCAGAACGACGGTGCCCCCGAGGATTTCCAAATTGTGCCGCACCAGGTACAGACCCAGACCCGAGCCCACGGTGCGGCCTTTTTGCCTGCTGCTAAAAAAACACTCGAAAACCTTTTCCTGCAAGCGACGGGGAATGCCCGGACCATCGTCCTGAACCGTGATCCGGTGCTGCGTGGCACCGGGGATGACGGTAATGACCACCCGCACGGGATGCGGGCAATGCTGGACGGCGTTGACGAGCAGATTGCGCAGGGCCAGCGACAGGGCGACCCGGTGGCCGTGGATCATGACTCCAGGTTCGGCCACCAGGATGAAGTCAGCCTTGTTCTTGGCGGCGAATCCTTCCAGGTCATCCAGAACTCGTTTGCATTCAGCGGCCAAATCCAGGGTGCTGCGCGGGCCCGAGGAAAACAGGTCGGAGGCGCTGGCGGCCAGGACATCGTCAACGAGCTCTTCCAGGCGGGTGACATCCTCGATCATGCGGGTGCGGATCCGTTGGCGGTCCTGTTCCCCCAGTCCTTCGCGGCCGAGGGTTTCGGTGTACAGACGCAGGCTCGCCAGGGGGGTTTTGAATTCATGGGTGGCGCTGGTCAGAAACAGTTCCCGCGCCTGTTTGAATTGTATTTCACTGCGCCAGGAATGGATCAGGATGCCGGAGCCCGCGGCCAGCAGAATCAGGAAGAACAGTCCTTCGGAAACAAACATGCGCCGGGTATGGGCACCCTTGCTGAGAATGGAGGCCTTGACCTCGGAGTTGATTTCCACGTTCACGGTGCCGTCGGACAGGCGGGTGAAAACCAGGTCGGGAAAGGATTCCCCCAGCCAGCGATCAGGGTCGGCCCGGACCTGGGGATCGGTCTTGATCAGGAAGGCGGCATGGATGCGGTTGTTGACCAGTTTCTGCAGCTCAGCTTCGGTCTGGGCGCGGTTCTCGGTGGTAAGGTAGTAAACCCACCACAGGCCCATGATCACCAGCAGGGCCACCAGGATGCCGTAGAGCAGGCCGAGGCGAAGTTTCAGCACATCAAGGCTCCTGGAAAAAGAAATGGGACCCGCCATGCGGATCCCATTTCAATTTTGGTAGCGGGGATCCGTTGCGAAGTCCAACAGAGAGACCACCCGCACGAAGTCGAGATCGTTCCGCTGGCCTTCATGGGCCTGGGGACGACCATGGTGCTGGCTGGGGCGGGGGTGGGGGAGGAGTAGAGGCCGCCCGGAGCCCGGCACGCTCTGCATGGGGCGTGAAAACTGGGCTTCGACAGATGGGTGCTGCTGCTACCTTGTTTCTTCGTCGAGATGCTATCCATCTTCTGCAATCTCACCCCTGAAAAAGTCTATCGTCGGCTGCATCGATTCCCGCAAGGCCGCGGGCACCTCTTCTTCACCGAGGATACCATGCGCGATCGCTCGCGCTAGCGCGATCTTGATGTCTCCCATTTCGTAGATCTTGTACAGATCCCGAGACTCGCCATTGTGGAACCGATGGATCAGGTCGGTCAGCTCCCAGCAATCGATTTCGCCTGATTTCCACCGGTCGAATTCGCGGCCGAGTGATTCGATGGCCTTCTCTTGTTCTCGCTTGTACGCCTGCCCGATCAGCTGCTTCGCTATCTTGCGCAAACTTTTTGCCATGACGCGCCTCTTTCTGATTTCACGCGACTTCTCACCTACGAGTCATGTCGTCCTGTCGCTGCTGAGGTCCCGCCAGAGCCGGGAGGTCTGCTCGACCATGTACAGCGGCAAAGACAGCAGAGTCAACTCGATGACGTCGTCGCCGTGTGAACGCGTGTGCGCCACGTGCTGCAGCAGGGGAGGGTTTGTGTCGAAGCGCACCGCCCGCTCGTACCGCCGCGCCGCCACCAGTTCCAGCAGCGACTTCAGCGATCCGCTCTTGCCGGCCTTCACCTCGATGGGCGCCACGTCCGAGCCGAGCTGTTGCACGAAGTCGACCTCGGCGTTGTTGGCGCGGCCTTCCCGCAGCCAGTAGGTGGGCGTGAAGACGCGGTCGTCGGGCGCGAGCAGGGGCAGGTGCTGGGCGATGAACTGCTCGGCCATCGCGCCTTCGTTGACGAAGCGTGCATCGGCCACCTGCTCCGGCGTCAAGCGGTCGATGCCGCAGGCCGCATTCATGAGGCCGACGTCCAGAAAGTAGGTCTTGAAGGCCGACTCCTTGAGGGTCGCGCCGAGAGGGAGGCCGGCAGCAAAGGTGTGGGTCACGCGCCGGACGACCCGCGCCATGACCAGCAGCTCGAGGGCCCGCTTGACGTCCCCCGATCTGGCGTCCGAGTCTACGCGGGAGTACTTGAACTTGTCGCCGACGGCGCCCGGGACGAAACCGTAGACGCGGCGCAGCTGGGCGATTTCGGAGCGCGTGCCGTACTTGGCGAAGTCGTCGCGGTAGGTCTCTATGATCGAAGCGTGGACGGAGCCCGTGGCCGCGAACGATCCCGTCTCGGCGAAGACACGGGCGGCTTCCGGCATGCCTCCAACCAGCATGTAGTCGCGAAGCCTGGCAAGAAGCCGCGTATGAGCAGTCCCCGGAAAGTCGTCGACGAGCCGGTGCGTTCGCAGCAGTTCCAGCAGTGATGTCTCGTCGAGCGCCGCGAGGAATTCCTCGAATCCCATGGGCTCCAGAAACAGGTATTCGATGCGACCCACGGGCATGGAGAAGGCGTGGTCCGCGAGGACAAACTCGAGCAGCGAACCGGCGGCGATGATCGGCAAGTCGGGCCGGTCCTCGTGCAGGGAGCGGAGGGCCGGAATGGCGGAGGGCGTGGCCTGGATCTCGTCCAGGAAGAGAAGGGACGCGTGGTCGTCGATGGGGCCTTTGTCGATCAGGTATTCCAACTCCGACAGGATCCGCGAGGTATCCCGCGACGCGAAGATCTCGTCCAATTCCGGGTGCCGTTCGAGATCAACTTCGTGCAGCTTCCGCTGGGACCTTTCGGCGAAGAGGCGGACGAGCGTGGATTTGCCGACCTGGCGCGCACCACGGATGAGCAGGGGTTTGCGGGTCTGGGCACCGATCCAAGACTCAAGTCTTTTCATAGCTAGGCGTTGCATGATTATACCCCAATCCAGAAGAGGTCGTTGATTGACAAAATAGGGGTATATTATGGACATGTCAATGCTATTTTATGCGTATGTTTTGTCCGGGAAAGTGACAACGTAGTTACCGGGACGGGGAGCGCCCAGGTTTTCGGGGTCTTGGTGCCGCTCCGTATGCAAAACTGGACATCCTGCGGCCAGTTTTGCTTCCATCCGGTGCGGCGTACTAGGTGGGCGCGATCCGTTGTGAAGTCCAACAGACGGATCGGGCGCGGGAGATCGAGGTGATTCCGTTGCGGTTT
>CAZJGK010000139.1:0-4184 GCA_964545545.1 uncultured Fibrobacteraceae bacterium
AAACCCATCTGCAGGTATTCAACCTGGATGGCGTCGGGGGCATAGGATTTCACGGTGCTCAGGACACGCCGCGACATGGTCGGGGACCAGTATTTCTGGATGTAGAAGGGATGGCCTGTCATGAGGCTGCGGACAGCGGCCAGCGCGCGTTCGGCATACAGGTCCAGCTGCGCAAGCCCGCGGGAGGTCCGGTCCCGGAAGGGAATGCCGATCACGTCGGCGCCCAGGCTCCGGACCTCGTTCAGAAGATGAGTCTCGAAGTCGCGTACCAGTGAGACAACCAGGACCTGATGCGTGCGGGCCAGGCCGGTCACCAGGTCCCGCACGGCGGTGCCGCCGCCGTGTCCCACCATGCGATGCGGCAGATACGGCGTCAGGACGGTGACCTTCATCAGAGGAACTCCCATCGAAAAAAGCAGCGGGAGAGAACCCGATCAGGCCGGGCGGGGGAAGTCAGTAGGACACATAGCCGCGCGCCACGGCCAGGTCTTCCTTCTTGCGGTCCAGTTCGATGTCCCACTCGGTGGATCCCTCTTCCAGACCGGGCTTGTTCTTGAGCAAAAAGGCGGTGGCTTCCTCGTCGATTTCGTCCTCGATCTTCAGGTCGCGCAGGATCAGGTTCTCGATGAGGAAGCGAAAGTCGTTTTCGGCGATCTCCAGATCGATGATTTCCTCGTCCAGCAGCCGGTCGGAAATCTGGCGGGCCAGCACCGCGACACGTTCCTCTGTAAGCCGCACGTGTTTCCTCCGTCTACAGGGTGAAGTTCCTCTTGCGGGCGATTTCACGTTTCATCTTGTTGCGCAAAGCGCCCACATCCATGTCCATGGCCCTGATCTCGTTGACATTCTGGTTGATGAGAGCCTCTACTTCGGCGTCGATCTTGTCTTCGGCCGTCATGTTTTCCATGATGGCATCGTCCACCGCGCGCACCAGGAGATCTTCGTTGGCCAGGATATGGATCTGCCCATGTCCCTGGACCAATTTCAGGATTTTGTCCGAAAGGTATTGGATCTTGTGTTTGCTGAGCCTCAAGCCAACCTCCGTGGAAGTTTTCTGCTCCGGGGCAGCGGCCCCAAAGGCCTGCCGGGCGATGCCAAAACAATGCTCATTGAAAGACTTTTACCGGCAGTTGGCAAGAAAAAACGGGTGTCGTATTGTTGGCTGCGGCCACTCCGGGGTTCCATTTCATCCAGATGTTGAAAAAGTGGGAACCCAAAGCCGGTGCTGCCCGTTCCAGCGGGCTGTCGTATGGTTTGAAACAAGAGGCAGGGTCCTGCGCCCCTTGGGCGCGGATCTACGTCACAGGGAAAGGTTATCATGACCGAATATCACATGCTGGACAAGGTCCAGGCCGAGGAAATGGCCGACCGGCTCGCCAAGGTGCTGGACGAAGCAGCCAAGGTCATCGTGGGCCAGCGCGGGATGATGGAGGGTCTGTTGCTGGGGATGGTCACCGGCGGGCATATCCTGCTGGAAGGTGTGCCGGGTCTGGCCAAGACCCTTGCGGTCAGCACCCTCGCCCGGACAGTCGACGCGGGATTCCGCCGCATCCAGTTCACGCCCGACCTGCTGCCTGCCGACATCACGGGCACGACGATCTACAACCGCGAAACCGGCGAGTTCACCGTCAAGCGCGGTCCGGTCTTCAGCAACATCATCCTGGCCGACGAGATCAACCGCGCTCCGGCCAAGGTGCAGAGCGCTCTGCTGGAGGCCATGCAGGAACGACAGGTAACCATCGGCGGGGAAACTTTTCCCATGGCGGATCCCTTCCTGGTCCTGGCGACGCAGAATCCCATCGAGCAGGAAGGTACCTATCCCTTGCCGGAGGCCCAGGTTGATCGGTTCCTGCTCAAACTCAAAATCGAGTACCCCGACCGCGAAGAGGAGCGAACCATCCTGGATCGCATGGCCGGGCGCAGTGTGCCGGATGTCGGGGCGGTCATTGATCCGACGGGGATCAGGGAGGCGCGCGGGGCGGTCAACGCCGTTTTCATCGATGAGAAGATCAAGACCTACATCCTGGATCTGGTCTTTGCGTCGCGGGATCCCGAGGCCGCCGGTCTGGACCTTGCGCCGCTGATCGCCTGGGGCGCTTCACCCCGCGCGACATTGGCCTTGACTCAACTGGCCCGCGCCCACGCCCTGCTGAGAGGCCGGGCTTTCGTGGTGCCGGAGGATGTCAAGGCCGTGGCCCTCGACACCCTGCGGCACCGGGTGCTGGTTACCTATGAGGCCGAAGCCCAGGACATGACCAGTGATGATGTTGTCGAAGCCCTGCTGGCCGGGGTGGCGGTGCCGTGATGAAAGCCGGGCGGCAGACCAGGCGGGGAGGAATACCTCCGGAAATTCTGGCTGCGGTGCGCCGGATCGAGATCCGGACCCGGCGGCTGGTGGAGGAGGTGTTCTCCGGAGAATACCAGTCGGTATTCAAGGGCACGGGCATGGAATTCCGTGAGGTGCGGGAATATGTGCCCGGTGATGATATCAGGACCATCGACTGGAACGTGACGGCCCGTACGGGTCAGCCCTTCGTCAAGCTCTACGAGGAAGAACGCGAGTTGACCGTGATGTTGGCCGTGGACATGAGCCGCAGCGGCTGGTTCGGTTCCGCTCACAGCCTCAAGGTAGAGGTCGCCGCCGAGCTGTGCGGCGTCCTGGCTTTTTCCGCCATTGCCAACAAGGACAAGGTGGGGCTGGTCCTTTTCAGCGACCGCGTCGAGAAATTCATCCCCCCGGCCAAGGGCAAGAGCCATGTCTTGCGCCTGATCCGCGACCTGCTGACTTTCGAACCCGTGGGCACGGGCACGGATCTCAACGTTCCCCTGCAGTTGCTGGGTTCCGTGTTCAAGCGCCGGGCCACGGTATTCCTGGTTTCAGATTTCTGGGCCGAAAATTTCGATGTCAGTCTGTCGGTTCTTTCCCGCCGGCACGACATGGTGGCGGTCAGGGTGCGGGATCCCCGGGAAACATCCCTGCCGGTGGTGGGCCTGGTCAACTGGCAGGATGCCGAAACCGGCCGGGAAATGATCGTCGATACGGGCGATCCGCGCTTTACGGCCGCGCTCAACAACGAGGTCGCCACTCGGGATCGTGAGCTAGGACATCTGCTCGCCTCGCGTGGTGTCGACCTGGTCGATGTCGACACCACGGTTTCCTATGTCGAGCCCTTACGGGAATTTTTCATGCGGCGCGAAGGCCGGCGACTCAGGGGCAGGGCTTGATGCGTATCCGTCATTTTACCCCGAGTATTGGTTTGGGCCTGGCGTCCCTCTGGTTGCTCGTGGCCTCCTGCGCCCTGGCACAGGGACCTCTTGGCGGCGGATCAGGCCAGCCGGGCTTGGGCGCAGGCGGCATGTCGTCGGTGGTGGCCGACACGGCCGTTGCCCAACTGGTCTGGATGCCGGCGTCCTTGGCGCCCAACAATATTCTGGTGGCCCCGGACAGCCTGCTGCTGGGAGATGTTCTGACCGTAGGGGTCGATGTTCCCGCCGGAGCAAAGGCCTGGCCCGATTCCCTGCTCAACGACGATTTGCCCTGGTTGGCGCCCGTGACCCGGGCGGGGAAACCTCTGCCGGTTCGTGTCCTGGAGCCCGGCCACCAACAGAACCAGCCGCAGGGTTGGCCCCGGGTTCAACCCGGCAAGGTGCGTTTGTTGCGGACGTTTCGCGTGTATCGGTTGAATCCGTTCCGGGTGCGGGTGCAGGATTTGACCTCCACGGTGATCACCGTCGGTCGCCGGGAAACCGCCAAGGACACCATGGCCCCGGTGCGGGATCCCCGCACGCTTGGCTGGCGCCCGGCCGCCTGGGTGGTGTGGACCCTGGGTGTGCTGTTGCTGGCCTGCTTGTTATGGCTGCTTTGGCGGCGGCGCAAGCGGGCCACAAACCGGATTCCCCACAGGCCGTTGCCGGTGCCTGCGTGGCTGGAAACCGCCTGCAGGCTGGAGGCGCTCCTGCGTTCGGGTTGTCTTGAGCGCGGCGAGGGGCGCCTGTTTCTGGATGGTTTGGCGGGCCTGATCAGATCCTACCTGGCGGACCGGTACCTGATCGGGGCGCGGGAAATGACTGCGGATGAGATAATTGCCGCCTGCCGGCAACGAGCCTTCACCCTGGAATCCGTCAGGGCGTTGGGGGAATTGATGACATATGCCGATCGCTGGCGTTATCACCCCGCGGCGCCC
>CAZJGK010000140.1:0-1971 GCA_964545545.1 uncultured Fibrobacteraceae bacterium
TGTTGCCTACTCCTGCCGGTGTTGTTTTTGCTGTCGTTTGCCGAACCGGCCCAGGCAACGGACCATCTGCAGACCGATCCTGGAGCCCTGCCTTACCAGAGCAACCTCATCTTCAAAGATGGTTATGGGACCGGTTCCTCCCGATACGTTAACTACTGTATGGCGGACATCGATGGTGACGGCGTGCCTGAATTGGTGGAAGGTCTTTGGGACCGCGCCATCGGTAATGAGGGCGAAGATGGCCGGCTCAAGCATCGCTGGCAAATCAACCTGGAACCGGGCTGGAGCTTTCACAGGGGAAACCCGCTGGGCGTGGCGGCCGATCTGGACCACGACGGCATCGACGAGATTTATTCCTGCATCACCAATTCAAAAACGAGTCAGTGGCGATTCGTAGTCCTGGACCCCGCCCAGGAAAAGTTGGTTTTTTCGACTCCTTTGCCTGAGGGCCCTGACCGGCGCAAGGATGGTATCTGGGACGGAATGTATCGCCCCTTTTTCATGCTGAACAATGCCGACGGCAGAGGGCGACTTGGTTTGGTGTTGGTTCGCCAGGTTAAGTATGACGCCTACATGCGCGGATTGGTGGTGGTCGATCCCTTCACGGGACAGATCATCTGGGAGTGGCAGTGCGGTCCCAATCCCAGCCTCCAGTCTGTTCGTCTGGTGGACATGTGTCCACAGGGAAAGGGCATCGCCTTTTTCGGAGATGCCCCGGACAATCTGGGCGGAGCCCTGGTCAACGGCACGAGTGATGATCATGCCTATGTCTTTCTGGTTTCCTCTACCGGCAAGCTTATCTGGCAGCATAACATGGGGCCGGGATTCTGCACAGGTGAACTGGAGATTGCGGATTTCGGCGGGGACGGTCACCAGGATATCGTTCTGTTCACCACCAGCAACGCAGCCAATGTTCCCGACCAGCTCTCAATCTGGGACTGGCGGGAAGACAGGCCTTTGGCCCAGGTGCGCAGCAAGACCTTGTTCAGGGGCGTGGTGGTGGTTGATGGTCCGCGACCGGGCACCAACTGGGTGATCGCCGGCACCGCTGAGGGCGTGGTCCTCCGGTATCTCTACGCGGATTCCACCCTGGTGCTGGACAAGACGGTCCTGAGTGAGGACAAGTATTGCGAGATCACCGGAGCTGTGGACTTTCTGCCTGAGCCGGGTCCGGAAATTCTTCTAAGCTGTGATGATAGCAAGCGATTGTTGGTGCTGAATCATGATCTGCGCTCTCTCGCGGTTTTCCAGTCCTCAATTCACGACACGAAAAGAGATCCGGAGGTCTGGCAGATTCAAAAGGCCAAAAAAGCGGTTGTTGTAGGCGGCGAGACCGAGTATTGGGTGCTGGGGTTCACGCCCAGCCCCGTGGCTTGGGGCCCTCTTCTGGCCCGGGCGGGGATGGTTCTCGGTGGCCTGGCCTTCTTGCTGGGAGCCTATTTCCTGGGCCGCAGAACGGGGCTAAAGCGGTCTGCTAAAGCGCGGTTGGGCGTGGAACTGGTGGCGGACCAGGAGGCCGTGTACCGCTTGTGGCTGGACCTGGATGACGTGAAGCACGAACGCCTCTTCGAGCCCAGCAAGGGCTTCCGGCGTCTGGTCTGGCTTCTGGGTGCGTACACTTCCAATCTGGGTCCTTCCCCGGATCTGGCCGGTCGCATTCACAAGCTCATGACCGATTTCCAGACCACGGATCTGCCTCGGCTGCGGGGTATTTTGGCCCGGGCCGAGAACGCGGGACTGGCTCCTGGGATTGTCGGCCCTACGACCATGATTTTGGCGTCGGCCGCCGGTAAGCTGGAAGCCATTGCCGGTGGCGATCTCAATACGGACCGCATTCAGGCCGTGCAAGGGGACCTGGCGGGGGATCTGGAAAAAATCGAAAAGGGGTTCCTGGAATTGTGGCGAACCCTGGGCGAGTTCTACACGGCCGACCCTGTGCGGCTGATCCAGGGCATGTTGCTGGTCAGGGAG
>CAZJGK010000140.1:2071-4105 GCA_964545545.1 uncultured Fibrobacteraceae bacterium
CGGGAAATTCTGCACCGCTGGCGGGGCGAGATCGAGCTGGTCGAATCGTCACCCGACAAGGGGAGCACATTCATGCTCCGGTTGCCTGTCGCGGTCAGGAATCCTGCCGCCAAGGCGGATCGCTGCCAGAACTGACAATGGATTTAAAAAAACAGTAAATCCCAGTAAACCTGTATATAATAATCTTCCTGAAAGCCCTGGGCTTTCGTGCCGATATATATCGAAGAGTGCAGCCGGCAGAATGGGTGAAAAGGGGGTGTTGATCATGGGAGAAAATTCCTATCGTGTCCGCAGATTCCAGTCCGGTGATCGGGATATCCTGACCAGCCTGGTGGGCAAGGTCTGGGATGAGGATGCCGTCGAGCGTCTGAAAACCCTTTGGAAGTGGAAATACGACGATAACCCGCATAATGGCCCCGTGGGGCACAACTCCATCGTGCTGGAATACGGTGGCGAGCCGGTGGGATTCATCGGATATGTCGGGGGACTCATCAAGGTGGACGACGAGGTCGTTCCCCTGGCCTGGGGCTCGGATCTTTTCGTGGACCCGCAGCACAGGGGCCGGGGCTGGCTCGTTTTGAAGTACATCACCGAGGAATCGGAAAAGATCTGCGCAGGATCCTCCATCCCCGAGAAAATCTACCAGATCTACAAGCGCCTCGGCGGGACCGATGCGGCGACCCTGGTCAGCTGCAAGCGCGTGTTGCACGGGCGAAATTTTCTGCAAGCCAGGAATCTGGGTTGGTTCAAGGTAACCATCGGGCGCCTCACCTTGCGGATCGCGGGTGCGGCCTTGCGTATGGTGCGCTGGCGACCCGGCATGAGACGGGTCACGGTGGAAATGGTGGACTCTTTCGACCAGCGGTTCGACAACCTGTGGGACAGGCTGTCGCCCCAGTTCGGCTTGATATCGGTGCGCGACAGCCGGTTTTTGAACTGGCGCTTTCGCGATTGCCCCACGCGTAAATACGAGACATTTGCGGCCACCGTGCAGGGACAGTTGAGGGGTTATGTGGTGGTGCGGGGAGAGAAGCGCGATGGTCAATGCCATGGCTATGTGGTGGACCTTTTTTGCGGCAGAAAAGATGGCGCCACGTTCCACCGATTGCTCGATGCGGCCGAACGGCATCTGAAACAGAAGGGTTGCCAGACCATTGCCTTTACCACGTCAGCCAGCAACAAGGAGTTGATGGGGCGCTTAAAGAAGCATGCCTATCTGTTCAAGACCACCGGCAGCAGGATGATCGTTCACGGTGGCGGCCCCGACGCCTTTCGCCATCTGATGCCCCGTTTCGAACAAGCGGCGGATTTCTATCTGACGCGGGCGGACACCGATCTCGACTACAGTTACGGAAGCCATCCGGAAAATGACCAGGGAGTCCTCGAGGTGGAAAAGAAAACACGGAATCCGCAGCTATTGGTCGCGGATCCCGCGTAAGACCCGGTTTCAGGCCGCCGGAATCAGTTGCTGTGACCGTCGTCTTTTCTCTGGGAAATCCTATCCAGACAGCTTTGGCAGTAGAATTTGCCGTTCACCTCGGTAAGATTCTTGATGGGTACGTCTTTCATGCCGCAGCCGCCGTCGCAATCATGGACGGCAACCTGCTGATCTCCGCCTTCTTTGGCCGCCTCGGAAGCCATATTTTCCTGGCAATGCTCGCAATAGGCCTTGCCATCGATCATCTTGGCGTGGCCATCGGCGATGGTCACGCCGCACCCCGCGCACATCTGGGCCTGGGCCTTGTCTCCGCCGCAGCCTGTGACAAGAGCCAGGGAAAGCACCAGGGCCACCAGGCCCGCCAACAACATCGTCTTCTTCATGGTCATGCTCCTTTACCGGTCCGGGAAAATCCAACTATTTTGGTATGATACTATGGTTAGAGTGCACCATCGAAACAATCCTGGCAACCGGCAAGTGATCATAATATGAAACCTCACGCCCAGACCTGCGTAATGACCGAACCCTGACCAGGATATTTCCAGGAGGATCATCATGTTTGAGTTCCGGCGCCTTGTTCCTGTTCTCGCCCTGTT
>CAZJGK010000141.1:0-4090 GCA_964545545.1 uncultured Fibrobacteraceae bacterium
GCGTTGGTTCATCGAAAATGAATATATCTCCCAGTGTCGCGAACCACTTTGCCATCCTTGAAATAGACCAAAGAAGCCACCGTTTCCTTGCCCTGGAAATTGGAAATATCGAAGCACTCAATCGTCTGGGGAACCGTGTGCAGGTCCAGGGCTTTCTGGAGCTGGAGGCCCAGCGGTGCGATCCGCGGCACCCTGCGGCCCTGTTCGCGGACCAGGGCTTCACGCAAATGGAAGGTGGCGTTTGTACCGGCCAAGGCGACGGCCTCCCGCTTGCCTCCGCGCAGCGGTACTTTCACATGCACCGGCCCACCCCGCCGGCGGGCAAGCCAGGCGTCCCAGCTGGCAGGATCATCCACCGGCACCTCGAGCAGAATTTCCCGCGGGATATCCCCGGCCCGGTGATAGTACTCCCGCAACAGCTGGGCCATGATGTCCTCGGGTTTCAGGTCCAGACGGGCCGTGAAGGAAAAATGGTGACTGGTCAGGATGTGCCCGCCCCGCACACGCAAAATGACCCCGGAGGCAGCGGCGCCTTCCCTGGCCACCCCGCACAGATCGGCATCACCGGTGACGCCCTGGACGGGGGGTCTGCTCCCCGCGGTCCGGGTCAACTTGGCGCCGAGATCACGCAACCGTCCCGCTTCTTCATAGTTGCGCTCGGCGGCGGCGGTGCGCATGCACCGGTCCAGTTGTTTCATCAATTCGCGGGTGCGGCCTTCCAGGAACCTCACCATGGCCAGGGGACGTTCACCGTAGGCAATCTCGTCTTCATAACCCACGCAGGGCGCACTGCAACGACCGATCTGCCAATCCAGGCAGGGTCGGGAAACCGTCTGTTCAGGCAGGTCAAGGTGGCAGGTCCGGACCTGAAACGCTCCCGCAGCGAAAGCCAACGTGTCCCGCATGGCCTTGACATCGGTAAAGGGTCCGAAATACCGGGCGCCATCATCTTCGATCCGGCGCACGACCGTCACCCGCGGAAAGGCCTCCTGCAGGGAGATCCGAACATAGGGATACTGCTTGTCATCCTTGAGGCGAATGTTGTATTGGGGGCGGTACTCCTTGATCAGCTGGTTTTCCAGCACCAGAGCCTCTGCGGAGGATCCGGTGACGATGTAGTCAAAATCCCGGATTTTTCCCACCAGGATCCTGGTCTTTTGATCAAGGTCATCCGGGTTAGGCGTAAAATATGAACTGACCCGCTGGTTAAGACGGGAGGCCTTCCCGATATAAATGACCTTGCCTTCCCCGTTCTTGTGGAGATAGACACCGGGAGCCGCCGGGAGCGCAGCCAGCTTGTCCTCAAGGGAGAAAGATTCCTTGCTGCGGTCACCGCGCCTTGACATCACCTTGACACCTTGTTAAATTCCCACGCTGTAAGTTCATAACGGAGGTTAAGACGTGCCCCATGCCAAGAGTTGCAAGAAAAGACTCATCACGAGTCAGAAGCGAAATGAGCGCAACCGCGCCAACCGTGCCATGATGCGGTCCAGGATCAAGGTCTACCGTTCGCATATCGGTAGCGCCAGCGATGAGGATAAGGCCCAGACCCTGTCCGAGATGTACAGCCTCATCGACTCCCAGGCTCGCAAGGGTTTGATGCCCAAGCAGCGGGCCTCCCGTCTCAAGAGCAGGATGGCGGCGGCCGCGGCCAAGTAGCTCGGTGCTGATTCCAGAAGGCGGGCCTCGCTTGGCGCGGCCCGCTTTCTCATGCCTCCAACCCGCCTCCCTGGGCCATCAGGACATCCTCCAGGCTGAAGTAACCCGGCTGCGAGGCCGCGACAAAACGCACTGCGGGCAGCACCCCCCGCAGGAAAGCATTACGGGAGTGGGCGCGATGGGTCAAAATCAGGGTTTCCTCCTGATCGCTGAAGGTCCAGGTGTGTTCACCCACCACCCCGCCCAGACGTTGTGAATGAATGGGAGGAAGGGCGCCTCCCCGGGCTTCCCGGAAAGTCTCGGCCAGCGCCAGGGCGGTCCCGCTGGGACGGTCGATTTTGGTCCGGTGATGGGTCTCGATCTCTTCAGCGTCGAACCCGGCCGGCAGGGTTCGCCCCAGCAACTGCAGCAGCATGCCCAGGGCCGGGATCCCGATGCTGAAATTGGCGGCCATAACCACCGGAACCCCCCGTGCGAAATCTTGCAGCAGGGAGATCCGGGTCGAATCGAAACCCGTGGTACCGATGACCAACGGCGAGCGGAGCGCCGCTGCTCCGGCCAGCAGGCCCTCCAGGGCCCCGGCCAGGGAAAAATCCACGAGGATCGTGCCGGGAGGCAAAGATTCGGCAAAACGATCCTGTCCGCAAAGAGGCAGCCGGGGGTGGAACTCCCCGCTGGTGCAATCGGACCCAGGTTCGGAAATCAAGCCCGCCAATTCCACGTCCGGAGCATTTTCCAACAAGGCGGTCACCAAGCGGCCCATCCGGCCCTCTGCCCCATGGACAGCTACGCGGATCAAGGCGCACCACCGGCCGTAGCCTCATCGTCACCCAGATCCCTGGCCATCAATTCGGCAAGGGTTCCCTCATAGAATTGAACCAGGGAGGTCACGCTCTGCTCGGTCAAGGGGGCCAAGGGTAACCGCGGGAACCGCTGGCAAAGCCCGGCCAGGCTGAGCAGTTCCTTGACGGGCACCGGATTGGTCTCGATGAAGCAGGCGCGCGTGATGGGATCGAAGGCGCGGCTCATGGGCCACGCCTGGTTAAGGTCCCCGGCCGCCCATGCTTTCCAGAACCTGACCATGGCCTTGGGAAGGAGATTGCTGACCACGCTGATCGCGCCGCTGCCACCCAAACCGAAGATCTGGAAATTCAAACCGTCATCCCCGCTGAAGACCTTCAGGTCGCTGCAGGCGATGGCCTCCTCAACCTGGCCCAGATTGCCGCTGGCTTCCTTGAGGGCCACGATGTTTGCCTCGGCGCTCAGCAGCGCCGCTGTTTCGGGCCTCAGGTTGACCGCGGTTCTTCCGGGCACATTGTAAAGGACGATGGGTATATCGACCGCGCGTGCCACGGTTCGGTAGTGGGCATGCAGACCGTGCTGCTGAGGCTTGTTGTAGTAGGGCGTGATGAGCATGGCGGCGTCCGCGCCCCAGTCCCGGACGGCCTTTGTCTGCTCGATGGTGACGGTGGTGGAATTGGAGCCCGAGCCGGCCACCACCACACATTTGCCCGCACACATCTCGACGCAGCTGCGCACCAGAAATTCCCGCTCCGCGGCGTCGAGCGCCGCGGCTTCCCCTGTGCAGCCCACGGGAACCACGCCGGACACCCCGGCCTTGATCTGACGCTCCACCAATGTCCGCCAGGCTTGGCGGTCCAGGCGGCCGTCAACGAAAGGGGTCACCAGGGCGGTGTAGATTCCGTCGGGCATCACCCAGGCCTTAACACTCATCGAACTTCACCTTTCCCTGAAAACTCACGCGGGCCGGCCCGCGTAGAAACAACTGTTCCCTCTCGGGCTGGACCCCCACGACCAGATGATCTCCACTGCCGGTAACCAGGGTGACGGGGCTCTCGACCCTTCCCTGAAGGCACCATACCACGGCGGTTGCGGAGGCGCCAGTTCCGCAAGCGAGGGTCTCGCCCTCCACCCCGCGCTCGAAGGTGCGCACATGCACGAAACCGCTGGCGGGATCCAGGGCCGCCCAGTTGACGTTGCATCCGGTGGGGCCAAACCGGGAATTGTGCCGCAGAAGTGGACCCCAGTGGTCAAGGTCCAGGTCTTCAAGGTCCGATAAACCGGGCAGGGAAACAACGAGATGAGGCACGCCCGTGTTGCAGAACCCCAGGTCCGGCCAGGGAACATCCGGCAGGGTCAAGCCGGTTTCCAGTTCGGTCCAGCCCGTCAGTTGAACCTCGACATCTCCCTCGCCGTGCATGACCCCCTGGTGCAGCCCGGCCACACTCGCAAACCGTCCTTGCCGGCCTACCATTCCCGCCGCATAAGCCAGGGCGAAAGAACAGCGGGCACCGTTGCCGCACATGGAAGCCTGACTGCCATCGCTGTTGTAGTAGCTCATCCGGAAGTCGACGTCCCCCTCCCCCGCCGCCAGGACAATCAGGCCCTCGGCGCCGATCCCCCCCCGGCG
>CAZJGK010000142.1:0-4055 GCA_964545545.1 uncultured Fibrobacteraceae bacterium
CGGATGGCGCTCGAGGCCCAGGGTACCTACCATCACAGCCAGGTTGTGGGGCAGTTGGCCGAACATGCGGCGCGGGCGATTGATGCCAATGCCTTGCTGACCCGTGTCGGCGCCCTTTTCCACGATATCGGCAAGATGGAGAAGGCGGAGTACTATGTTGAGAACCAGCTGCCGAACGCAAATAAACACGATGAATTGAGCCCCAGCATGAGTGCCCTGGTGATCGCCGCCCACGTCAAGGAGGGGGTGGATCTGGCCCGCAAATGGCGTCTGCCGCAGACCGTGGTCGATTTCATTCCCGAGCACCACGGCACCATGGTCATGGAATATTTTTATCGCAAGGCCCTGGAGGACGAAGGCAACGATACGGTCAAGGTGGACGACTTCCGGTACCCCGGTCCCAAACCCCATTCGCGGGAAACCGCCGTGCTGATGCTGGCCGATGCCGTGGAGGCCGCAACCCGATCGCTGGCGCGCCCCACGCCCAGCCGGATCCGGGAGATGGTCAAGCAGATCATCGACAAGCGCATGCTCAGCGGGGAATTGGATGAATCCAATCTGACCCTCAGCGATCTGGCCCGGATACGGGAGGCTTTTATTCCTTTGCTGACGGGGATCCATCACTCCCGGATCGCCTATCCGGGGCAGCGGCCCGAAATTCCGGAAGAGGGCGACCGCCCGGCGCGGCACAAGGACAAACGATCATGATCATGAATTTGATCGATCGTCGAAACCTGGACCGGAATCCTACCGGGTGCTGGGTGGACGGGGCGGGGATTCCCCCCGCGCTGTCGGCAGTCGTGGCGGGGCTCGGCGGCCGGGACTGGCCGGTGAATCTGGTCCTTGCCGACGACGGAGAGGTTGCCGCCTTGAACCGGAGATACAGGGAGAAGGAGGGGGTCACCGATGTCTTGTCCTTCTCCTACCTGCTGGAAGACGGCAGGGATGAACCCGACCTTGCCTCAGGGATCCGTGGCGCGGCCAAGGATCTTTGGCGGGAGCAACCACCGGATGTGGTGGGGGAAGTGATTCTGGCTCCCGGTTTCGTGAGCGAGCGCTGCCGGCGCGAGCAGTGGTCCCTTGAGCCTGAATTCACGCTCCTGGTGGTGCACGGCTGTCTGCATCTGCTGGGCTGGGATCATGAGGATCCTGCCGGGCTGCGGGTGATGAGGAGCCTGGAATCTGAACTGCTGACCTCGATGGGTTTGTCCCATCCTTTGGCGCGACAAGGAGAGTAACGGTCATGAACGACCTTGATGGGGTGGCGATAGGGCTGACCGGTGCGACGGGCACCATCATTCTGTTTGTCGGCTGCTGGTTGGGAGCCATGCTTCTGGGCGGCCTGACGACGGCTCACTATCGCTTGATGGGCCTTTTTCGCAACGGCCTGGTCGAGAGCGAAGCTCTGGGCTCGGTGGTGCGGGAGTTCCTGGAGAATGACCGCAGATTCCAGGTAACCGTCGGTACCATTTCCCTGGCGCTGACCGTCATCGGGTGCTTTGCCTGGGGGCATATCCTGGCCAGGTTGTGGTCCGGCCCGCTGGATTTTTCCTTTCATGTCCTTTACGCCGTGACCGCGGTCGTGGCCTGGACCCTGGGGGGGATGGTCTGCAAGCTCCTGGCCGCCGGCACCGCCCTGAATTACGCCCGCGTGGTGGGTACGCTCATGTATCCCTTCAGTTGGATCCTGCGCCCCTGGACCGCCCTCATGCTCATGGTGATGAACAAGCTCGACGACACCCTGTGGGCGGCTGAAGCCCAACCTCATCTTTCGGCGGGTGAGATCCGCAACCTGATTGCGGACGATACCGACGGCAATACCCTGGACGAGGACGAGCGGGAGATGATCCAGAGCATCTTCGCGTTTCATGATACGGCGGTCCGGGAGATCATGGTCCCGCGCATCGACATGGTGATCCTGGACGGCGACAACGATGTCGCCTCCAGCCTCGAAGCAGTGATAAGCAGCGGTCATTCCCGTATTCCGGTCTATCAGGGCAACATGGACAAGGTGATCGGGATCCTGTATTCCAAGGACTTGCTGCGCCTGGTCGAGGAGGGGCAGTTTGCGGCCGAGGGGCTGAAGCTGGCCACGCTGGTGCGCCCGGCCTACTTCATTCCCGAGAGCAAGAAGATCGACGAAGTTCTGGATGAGTTTCGCGCCCAGCATATTCATGTGGCCGTGGTCATCGACGAGTACGGGGGCATTGCCGGGTTGGTGACCCTGGAGGACGTGCTGGAGGAGATCGTGGGCGAGATCCAGGACGAGTTCGACCCCGAGGAGGAACTGCTGACCTGGGTTGACGGCCGGCATGTGCGCCTGGATCCCAAGATGGACCTGGATGATCTGAGCCAGGAACTGGGCCTGGACCTGGAAGGGGTCGACGGCTGGGATACCAGTGAAACGCTGGGCGGGTTGATTTACGAGGCGGCGGGGAACGTGCCCAACCAGGGCGACAGGATTACGGTTGGTAACCTGACCATCACCGTCGAGGATGTCGAGGATCAGCGGATCCTGCGGGTGCTGCTGGAGGCGCCGATGGATCTGCCGGGTTTTTTCAAACAACTGGCGGCGGAACGCAATTCCGCTCCGGATAATTCCTGAGGGCGCCATGCTTCGCTTTTTGCAACGTCACTTCCTGACCGGCCTGTTGGCCCTGTCTCCGCTGGCGATCACCAGCTGGATCCTGTGGCGATCCTACGTCCTGGTCAGCGGCACCATGCGGCCGTGGTTGCAGCGTGTGCCTTCCTTGACGGAAACCTACCCTGATTTTCTTCTGACCTTGATCGGGGCGGGGGTTGTCTTCTGCCTGATCGTGCTGGTCGGGTTGTTCACCCGCAACGTGATCGGCGGCGCCTTTTTCCGCATGCTGGACCGTTTTTTTGCCGGCATTCCCGTGGTCAAGAGCGTGTTCTCGGCCATCAAGCAGATTGCCTCGGTTTTTTTGCAGGACCGCCGGACGGCTTTTAAAAAGGTCGTCTTGTTCACCTATCCCCACCCGGGGATGTTTTCGTTGGGCTTTACCACCCATGAAAGCCCCACGGCAGATGTGGTGAGCGTCTTTTTGCCCACGACCCCCAATCCCACTTCGGGCTACATGTTGCTCCTGCCCCGGCAACAGGTGCTCGATCTGGAACTTTCGGTTGAAGAGGCCATCAAGCTCGTGGTGTCGGGGGGCGCCATCATGACGGCGGCCCAGGTGCAGACCATTGGTGCCGGCATGACGGCACTGCCTGGCAAGATCATGCCTCCTGATCAGGATCCCGGGAGTTGAAATCATGAATAACGACAATCTTCCCCTTGCTCCCGAGGTCCGGACCGATGAGCGGATCCTGGATCCCAGCAACCTCGATGCGGAGCGCCATGCCCTGGGTCTGCGCTTCAAGGAGTTGCTCGCCTCCCAGGACATGGACCAGGTCCGGGGCCTGGCCCTGGAACTTTCGCCCGGTGACCTTTCGGAAATCCTGCGCCCGTTGAGTGTCGAGGACACGGCGCGGATTTTGCGGCTGTTGCCGCCCGATCCGTTGGCCGAAGTCCTGGGCGAGATCGACGATCGCAGTCTGGGAGTCCTGTTCACCCTGCTGGATATCGATGAGATTGCCGACGTTCTGGAGGAAATGCCTTCGGACGAGGCGGCGGACGTCATCGGTGATCTTGACCAGGACCAGGCCGCTGAGGTCCTGGCCGCCATGGAGGAGGAGGAGCGGGGCGAGGTCTCGGACCTTCTGCAGTACGAGCCCGAAACCGCCGGTGGTTTGATGGACAAGGAGTTCATCGCCGTTCAGGAGGACCAGACCTGCGGTGAGGCCGTGAACCAGCTGCGCCGCTTGGACGAGGATGACCTTGAAGACATCCATTTCGTGTTCGCCCTGGACACCAGGGGTCGCCTGACAGGCCGTCTGCCCTTGATCGGGTTGTTGCTCGCGGATCCCGAGGCTTCCATGCGCGATGTCATGGAAGTCGACCCACTTTACGTGGATGTGGATCTGGACCAGGAAGAGGTCGCCGCCTTCTTCATGACCCATGACCTCATTTCCCTGCCGGTGTTGGACCA
>CAZJGK010000143.1:0-3915 GCA_964545545.1 uncultured Fibrobacteraceae bacterium
CTCGGTTCGGCGAGGCGCACCAGGCACCAGAATGAGTTTTTCAACAGCCTGCTAGCCCGGCGGAGCGAAAATTTGCAGTTCAGAAGGACGGGATGCCCAGCGGGCATCCCGTTTGCATTTTCAACATCACCAAACGAACTGAGTTTCCGGCCGGCTTCTTCTGAAGTCCGGCTTGTGATTTGGCAACATATTGCGATTAAACACATTGCCTGGGGTTGGCGAGGCCGCGGTTACGGGAAGCGGTGAAGGGCCTTGGGCGCCGCCATGAAGGGACAAGGAGTCGGGATGTCCGCAAACACACCACAGACGGCCATAAAATACCCGCTATTCGTGCTTGTCACGGCGCTGCTGATCACCCTGGCAGGGCAGGAAAAGGCCCTGGGCCGCGACTGGCTGGTGCCGTCCCAGGCGCCCACCATCCAGTCCGCCGTGGACTCCTGCGTCAGCGGTGATGTGGTGGTTGTCGCCCCGGGAATATACACCGATTGCACCCATCTGAACGGCAACAACGTGCCGCACATCGCCATCCTGCAACCCGGGGTGAGCCTCCGGGGCGAGACGGGAGATCCCGCTGACGTGGTGTTGGACGCAGGCCGCCAGGGGCGGTGCATCGAGATCCGCAATTGTGCCGCCGGGGTGTCCGTCGAAGGGGTGACCTTGTTGCGCGGACAGGCCTCGAACCCCTTCGGCAGCGGGGGCGGGGTGTTCAGTTTTCAATCCACGACCGTATTTCGCTCCTGTGTGTTCGACAGTTGCAACGCCGATTTCGCCGGCGGAGCGATCAGCGCCGGTTACGGGGGGCTGACCCTGGAAGATTGCGTGATCCAGGCCTGCGGAACCGAGAATATCGGCGGGGCTGTGCGGACAACCGCGGCCACCCTCGACATCATCGGTTGCACCATTCAAGGCACCCACGGAGCGGGGATCCATTACGCGACCCATGGCCCGGTCATCAGCAACACCATCATTGCCGATGGGGATGCGGCGGCTATTGCGCGCAACACGTCGAACGACCCGGCGGCGAGCATGTTCTGCTGCGACCTGTACGGCAACCAGGAAAACTGGCCCGTTTTCCTCATTTCCCTGCTGGGCACCGAAGGCAACATCGAGGCCGATCCCATGTTCTGCAACCCCCTGTTCGGGGATTTGAACCTGCACATGATTTCCCCCTGCGCGCCCGACAACAGCGCATCCTGCGGGCTGATCGGAGCCCTCGATGTTGCCTGCGGGGCGGGAGCCGGCACTTATCTGATCCAGCCGGACGGCACCGGGGACTTTCCCACCATCCAGGAGGCGATCAATGCGGTCGCCGAGGGAGACACCATCGCCCTGGATGACGGCACGTTCACCGGGACCGGCAACCGGGATCTCGATTTTCTGGGCAAGGGCATCGTGGTCACAGGTCGGAGCAAGGACGCGAACCTGGTGGTCATTGATTGCCAGGGCTCACCGTCCGAACCCCACCGCGGGTTCTATTTCCACAGCGGGGAGATCGGGACCTCCACTCTGGAATACGTGACCATCACCAATGCGGACGTGGCGGACAACGGCGCCGGCATCCTGTGTGAGTCATCGCCCCGAATTTCAGGTTGCCGTTTGATCGGCAATCATGCCGCCATGGGCGCCGGCATCTATTGCCAGGGAGGATCGCCGGTGATAACGGGGTGTGCCTTCGTGGAAAACGAAGGGCGTTCCCGGGCCGGAGGCGTGGGGTTGTTTTCCTCTCGGGCTGTCCTGACCGATTGCCTGTTCACGCGCAACTGGGGTTACATGGGCAGCGCCGTGTTCCTGCCCGATTCATCCGCCGTGACCCTCGTCGGCTGCACCCTGACGGCCAACAACAGCTCGATCGACAAGGCCTGTGTGGGCGTGGGTGGGAACTCATCCCTGACCCTGGACCGTACCCAGATCACTTTCGGCAACCGCCGGGCCGCCCGTTGCTATGACCAAGGCACGCTGACGGCGACCGCCTGCGACATCTATCAGAACGCCGAGGGTGACTATACCGATTGTCTGGCCGCCCAGTCGAATGCGGCCGGCAACCTCAGCCTGGATCCCTTGTACTGTGACGCCGGCGCGGACGACTTCGAGGTGCGGGCGGATTCCCCCTGCGCGGCCATCAACACGGTCTCCGGTCTGCCCATCGGGGCGTTCGGCGCCGGTTGCCCGGCGCCTTCGGTCTTCACGTCGGTTTCAGGGGCCTTGCCGCCGCTGTCCGGGAGGGGCGGAGGCGTTTCCTGGATCGATTTCAACCTCGACGGAGCCCTGGATCTCTTCGTGGCCCACCGTGACACGACCAATGAACTGCTGGCCGGAACGGGGGGCGATCTGTTCGTGGCCCATGTGGACACCCTGGCGTCCTTTTCGGGACCGGCCCTGGGCGGGGCCTGGGGTGACTATGACAACGATGGGGACCCGGATCTGTACATGATCAACGACCGGGAGATCAATTTTCTGCTGAACAACCAGCAGGGTCATTTCAACTGGGTGGTGCTGAATGGCGTGCAGGACGCCGGCGCCGGGGCTGGATGTTCGTGGGCCGACTACAACAATGACGGGAACCTGGACCTCTACCTGGCGGCCATGGACACCACCGGCCGCTTGTTCCAGGGCAATGGCGCGGGTGCTCTTGTCGATGTCACCGTCTGGCCGCTGACCCAGACCGCGGGCGTGGTCCAGTCCGTCTGGGCCGACTACGACAACGACGGCCAGCGCGACCTCTACCTGGTGCGCGACGGTCAGCCCAACCAATTGTTCCATAATGTCGGCCTCTTCGAGGACGCCGGCATCACCGCGGTTCAGGACGCCGGCTCCGGCCGGGACGCCGCCTGGGGGGATTACGACAACGACGGCGATCTGGACCTCTATTTGACCAATGCGAACACGGCGAACGTCCTGTGGCGCAACGACGGCAACGGCAGCTTTACCCAGGTGACGGCTCCTGCCCTGCAGGATGCCGGACCCGGCCGCAGCGGTATCTGGGGAGATTGGGACAACGACGGCGACCTGGATCTTTTCCTGGCCAATTGCGGCACGGCGGACCGCTTGCTGCGCAATGACGGCGGCGGCCTGTTCATCGATACGGCGGATTCCATATTCGCCGCCGCGGACAGCAGCATGGGCGCGGCCTGGGGAGATTATGATAAGGACGGCGACCTCGACCTGGTCGTTGCGGACAGATCCGGACCGACCCGTTTGTATCGCAATGACGGAGCGGCCCAGAGGCATTGGCTGGAGATCGATCTTCATGCGGCATCAGGCATGGTGGGATGCCCCGGGGCGCGCATTCGCATCGTGACGGCAGATTCCCTCGTCCAGATCCGGGAAGCCGGATCCAGCGGAGGCATGTGGTCGTCTGATGCCATGACCGTCCACTTCGGACTGGGTGACGCCACGGTGGTCGATACCCTTCAGGTCACCTGGCCGGGCGGGGTGAAGCATCTTCAGTATGGAGTGGCCGCGGACCAGGTGCTCACCGTGAGCGAGAGCCTGGCTTCGCCCGTTCCTTTCGACGGGAACACTCCAGGCGCAAGCGGTCTGCGGGTCATGTCCTGCGCGCCCAATCCGTTCAACCCGGCCACCACCCTGAAATTCACAACCGGCCTCGCGGGCCGTGTGACCGTCACGGTGTTCGATGTGGCGGGCCGCAAGGTGCGCGACCTGCTCGATGAGGTGCTGCCGGCCGGTGGGCATGAGGTGCGGTGGCGGGGCCAGGACGATAAAGGCCGAGCGGCGGCGACCGGTATCTATTTCCTGCGTGTGAAGGCGGGAGACCAGGTGCAGGTCGTGCGGGGGGCGCTGGTGAAGTGATGGATTTGCCTCTTTCCTTGGGACGCCCTAACCTCATGCAGGGCTGTGGATTGGCGAGTTTCTGGGTGTCAGCGTGAACGAGAATCTCGACAGGTTCCGGGAGAA
>CAZJGK010000144.1:0-3729 GCA_964545545.1 uncultured Fibrobacteraceae bacterium
CAGATCCGCATGAAGATCGGGGTCATGTTCGGCAACCCCGAGACCACCACCGGCGGCAATGCCCTGAAATTCTACAGCTCGGTGCGGCTGGATATCCGCAGGATCGGGGCGATCACGCAGGGTGAAGATGTCATCGGCAACCAGGTGCGCGTCAAGGTGGTGAAGAACAAGGTCGCCCCCCCGTTCAAGAAGGCCGAATTCGACATTCTGTACGGTGAGGGTATCAGCAAGGAAGGCGATCTCATCGACCTCGGCGTGACCTGCGGGGTTATCCAGAAATCCGGAGCCTGGTACAGCTTCAAGGAGGAGCGGCTGGGCCAAGGGCGCGATAACGTGCGGGTGTTCTTCAAGGAGAACAAGGACCTGTACGACAAGATAAAGGCCCTCGTCTTCAAGGAATACGGACTCGGGGAACAGGGTACTCCGGTTGCCGAGCCCGACGCGGCCGTCGCCGGGCCGATCATCGAGGCCGCCGCCGGGACTATTTCCGGCGACAAGGCGCGCAAGACTGCGGGCTGATACCCGGGAAGGGGCGTTGGTGAAGCCTCGCGGGAAATTTGCCATGGGCGGTCTGGATGGCCGCGGTGGATCAGAGACTGGGCAGCCGGGCACCCCCGAGGGGGAGGTCCGGCTGCTCGGCGTTGACCGGGTGGGTCGAACGCTCGTTGTTTCGCTCTCGGGTGGGCTGAGCTTCGAGCTTGATGAAGGCAGTGTGCCTGATGGTCTGCCTGCCCGGGGGGAGGCCGTCGGCGCGGAATTGCTGCAGGAAATGGCGGCGGCCGGGAGCCGTAAACTCGCGGCCCGGGATTTGATGAATATGCTGGGCCGCAGCTTGCAGCCGGTTGCCCGCCTGCGCCGGAAGCTCCTGGACAAGGGGCACCCGTCCGAGGCCGTCGAGGCCGTCCTGGTGATGATGCAGGAACAGGGTTTGTGCTCGGACAGCCTCTATGCTGAAGCCTATTGCCGGGATACCCTGCTCGTGCGGGCGGTGGGGCCGCGCTATCTGGTGGCGCGCCTGCAGTCCCGTCAGGTACCTTTCGTTCTGGCCCGGCAAGTCGTGGCTGCCGTCATGACCCCGGAAAAGGAAGAAGAGTTAGCCCTGCGGGCTGCCACCAGGAAATGGAACCGAACCCGGGGCGACTCCGGGAACGAGCCCTTGGCCAAGGTCATCCGTTTCCTGCTGGGCAGGGGTTTCTCGCCGGCCGTTGCCCACCGTGCTGCGCGGGCCATGCGGCCCGGGGTTGCCGAACAGGACATGGAGTAACATGAAGGTTCTGGTCACAGGATGCGAGGGGATGCTGGGACGTGCCGTGATGGCGCGTTTCGCTGCCGATCATGAGGTAAGGGGTGTCGACCTCGCCGCGGGGAATCTGGCCAACCGGACCGAAGCGGAGGCCATCGTCCGCAACGATCCTCCTGCCTGGATCGTCAATTGCGCCGCCTGGACGGATGTCGATGCTGCCGAGGCCCGAGGTGAGGAAGCCATGGCCGCCAACGGCGGCATTCCCGTCAATCTGGCCGGAATCTGCGATGACCTGGGATGCGGACTGACCCAGGTCAGCACCGATTATGTTTTTTCAGGAGTGGGGGACGGGTTCGACGAGGACAGCCCCCGTGACCCGATCAATCACTATGGGTTGACCAAGGCCCGAGGTGAAGAGGCCGTTGAATCCATGGTGGGGCCTTGGCAGATCGTGCGCACCAGTTGGTTGTTCGGTGACGGGCCCCGGAACTTTGTGCGGACCATTGCGGGCCTTCTGGACCGCCGAGATGGACTCAAGGTCGTGGATGATCAGCGCGGCAACCCCACGTACACCGAAGATCTGGCCGGGATTATCGAGTTCCTTGTCACCGGGTCGCACCGTGGTATCTTTCATGGAACCAATACGGGAGTATGCACCTGGTTCGAGTTCGCCCGGGCCATTGCGGTTGAGGCGGGCAGTGATCCGCAGCGGATATCGCCTTGTCCCAGCAGCGCGTATCCGACACCGGCTTCGCGACCGGCCTGCTCCATCCTGCGCAGCGGGCACCTGGAGGCCGCCGGGTACCCGGTGCGTCCGACTTGGCAGGATGCTTTGCACCGATATTATCGGCTGCTGACCTCCGGTGGGGCCCGGTATCCGCTGGTTTGAAATCCGGTCTCATGGCAGAATGATCCGTGACGGGGGATCGATACTCCGGAAAGGATGATCATGGCACGCGATAGTGGGCGACAGGCACCGGAGCACGAGAACCGGGAATTCATCGCGACCATTGCCGACCTCCGGTCGACGCTGGCTTCCCTGGACGAGACCCACTTGCTGGCCGTCACCCGCTTGGCCGCAGATGTGCGGGAAGCCTGGCGTCACGGGGGGAAGTTCCTGGTCTGTGGAAACGGAGGCAGCGCTGCGGACAGCCAGCACATCGTGGCCGAGCTCGTGGGGCGCTTCATGGCCGAGCGTGGGGGCTATCCCGCCTTGGCCCTGACGACCAATGCATCCACGTTCACCGCCGTGGGCAATGACTACGGCTTTGAACACATTTTTGCCCGCCAGGTCCAGGCTTTGGGCGGGCCCCGCGATGTCCTGCTGGTCATTTCGACCTCGGGCAATTCCGCCAATTGCATCGCCGCCGTGGCCGCCGCGCGCGAGCATGGGATGCGGGTGCACGGGTTTCTCGGCGGCAGCGGAGGCAAGCTGGTCTCCCTGGTGGATTCCTCGCTCCTTGTTCCCAGTGACCAGACTCCCCGCATCCAGGAAGTCCATATCACCATGGGACACTTGTTGTGCCGCTTCCTTGATACCACAGGCTCGGGCGGGGAATGACCAGCCCCGTGTCATCGCCGCCTCCTGGGCGGGGAGCCGACCGCTCCGGCCGTGCCCGCAGCGGCGCTGTGGGTGACACCGCCCTGCTGATCATCGTGGACATGGCCATGCTGGAGATGGCATTCCTGATCACATACTGGTTTCGTTTCTACAGCGGCATCTGGCTGGTGCCGCTGGGGATCCCGCCCTTGGGTCCATATCTTGTGGCCGGCCTGGTCGTGCTCCTGGTGTTTTTCGGGATTTTCTACTTCAGCGGCATGTACACCGGACGCGGCGGAAGGACCCTGGAAGACGACCTTGTCGGGTTGTTCAAGGCTGTCGTTCTGGGTAGCCTGCTGGTGCTGGCCCTGACTTTCTTTTTGCGGAGTTTGACCTTCAGTCGCTCGTTCTTCGGTTTGTTCTTTCTCTCCACCTTCGTGTTCCTGACCTTCGGCAGGATCGTGGCCCGTATTGTCCTGCGCCGGATTGTCCGGGACGGGGGCAACCTGGTGCGCACCCTGGTGGTGGGCCACAGCCCCATGCGGGATCGCCTGTTGCGTCTGACAAGGGAATTCCCGGGCCTGGCCATGCGTCCGGTAGGATGGCTCGAGGTTTCCGGAGAGGGCATGCCGGTTTCGTCCGAGGCCGAAGCAGGCCACGGATTGCTGGATGCCGGACGCCGTTTGTCCGTGACGGACATTGTGCCCGACCTGCCCCGCCTGGGCGCTTTGGCCGATGTGCGCCGGGTTGTCGAAGACAACGATATCGACCTTGTGGTGCTGACGGTTTCCATCCGGAACTTGCCGCTGATCAGGGAAGTCGCCTCGGCTCTGGCGAACCTCAACGTCGATGTCCAGTACGTCCCCGACCTGGAGGCCATGCATACCAGCCGGATGCGGTTGAAGGAGATCGGAGGCATCCCCTTCATCAGCGTGCGTGAAGCGGC
>CAZJGK010000145.1:0-3722 GCA_964545545.1 uncultured Fibrobacteraceae bacterium
CTGGGGGACGAAGGGACTTCCCTGGAACTGGCGCGAGCCATTCACCGGCACCTGGCCCTGAATCTGGAAATCACCCCCGCCAGGATCATGCCGGGAAATTTTCATGTGCTGCGCAACGCCACGGTCCCGGCCGTGCTGGGTGAGCCGGCCATGATTTCCAACCCTGTGATGGCCGGACGTTTGTCCTTGGCCGCCAGTCAACGCCTGGAAGCCGAAGCCTATTTTCTGGGTTTGGTGGATTATTTCTCACAGGGAGCCCCCGACTGGGAAACCGCACAGGGCGACACGCTGTTGTTGCCCGCATCCGTCCAACTCCCCTCCCTGTCGTGGACCTTCATCCCGGATCAACCCCGGCACGATGACAAGACCGGCCTCAGCGCGGGGCTGCCCGGACCTGACCCGGAATCCTTCCGGGTTCGCTTCAACGACCAGCTGCAGCCGCTCATGCTGTCCCCCGCCGGCCGTACCGTCACCTGGAATCCCCCCTCCAGGAAGGCTTCCGGGTGGGTCGAGATCAGCGGCCGCAACCTGGCGGGACGAAGCACGCCCGTGCGCAGAACCCTCATCCTGACCAGATCAACAGAGCCGCCCGTGGTGACCATCATGGCGGAGTCCCTCGGCATTGACGGGCACCGGACGGCCCTGGTTACCTGGCGTCAGACCAGCCAGGGAAGCATCCCCGAGGGCAGCATTTCCTGGCCGGGAGGGCCAACCGCCGCCACCGGGGACGGATCCTTTGGCGGGCAACTTTGGGACTGTACGGCCGGCCTCCCCGGGGATATCAAGCCGCTTTGGACCACCGCGGATCATCCCGAGGGCCTGCCCTGTCCGGTGACCATGCTGACTATTCCTGCTCCCTGGCGCTGGCACCGGTTGGTGGGTCTGCCCGGGAGCAACGACCCCCGCGGTCAGCACCCCCTGTGGCGCTACCGGCGAAGCTCCCCACCCCCCGCGCTGGATCCGGAAATGATCCCCGGAAATTTCCTGGCCACACCAGCGGACCAACCCGTGTGGATCGAGAGTGCGGGCTTGTTGCCCTTGCTGGATCCCGGCCGGGAGATCCCTCTTTCATCCTCATTCTGCAGCGCCGATACGATCGACTGGACAGTCACGCTCATTGAGCCGGAAGTATGGGGTAGAACCATTGTTCTGGACCCTCGCGGGGGAGGCGCGGCCTGTGACGGTGAAGGCCCCCTGGGCACACGGGGATCTGACCTCAACCTTGAGGTTGCCCGCCTTACGGCGGAATACCTGCGGGGAGCCGGCGCCCGGGTCCTCATCACGCGCGCCGATGGGCACACCCCCGAGGATCCCGACAAGGTTCTGTTGGCCAGGGATGCGGATGCGGATCTTTTTCTGGTCATCGGCAGACAGCGCAGCCAGGGTCAACCCCGGATTCGCCATTATCCCGGCAGTCCGGACGGCACCGCCTGGGCCCAGGCTGCGGCCGGGATCCTGAGCCGTGCCGCCATCGATTCGGTCAGCTTCGAGACAGGGCCCGGGTACGACTACCTTTTGCGCCACACCCACTGCCCGGCCCTGGTGATCGAACTACCCTCAATGCTGGATGCCCAGGCGGAGATGAAAATGAGCCGGCCCGCGCATCTGCGGGCCGAAGCTGCGGCTCTGGCCGTGGGCATCATGGGTCATCTCACCGGTTCCGGCGCGGATTATCCAACGGTGACCATGACGACGCTTCTGGCTGAACTGCCGGGTAGCCCCGCTGCCGATCAGATCACCGGAGCCCTCTGGGACGGCAATTTTTCCCTGACCATCACCCCTGAACAACCAGGGGGCACTGGCCTTCAACGCAGCGATTCCATATTCTCAAACCGGACCCTTTTGCCGGCCCGTGGGGAGCGACATCAATTGGAAATCCACACGGAGAATTCCTGGCAAGTCTGGGTGCTGCGGCACGAGGTCAGCTACTGGCGGGGAAGGATGGTGCTTTCAGGATCTTGATGACACCGAAACAGGACCAGCAACAGAGTTCGGGTTTCACGACCCGGGCCCAGACGGAATTTCGCCGTCGAAACGGCAGGCGCTTCGCGGGCGCGGCCCTGGTCGCCTTCGTCATGCTGCTGGTACTGGTCTGGCTGGGACCCGACAAGATGACCGTCAAGCGCAAATTCGAGATGTACGGCGCCCCCGGCGAATTGAAAATCATGCCTGAAATTTCCATAGAAAACGGAACCGACAAGGTTCACCAGTTGCCCAAATCCCTGCAGCAGGCTCCCCCGCCTTCCTACGTCGTTCCCGACGAAGCGGATCTCAGCCCCAAGGCAACCGAAGAAATCCCGGTTCCCCGACCCCTCCAACCACTTTCCGTGCTCAATCCGGCGGAAACCCTGGACCCCGATGCCGAGATTGCCTCGAAAAGCCGGGTGGAGCTCAAGTTGCCCAGTCAATCCAATCCGGACTGGTACATTCTCAAGGAAGTCCGGCCGGAATACCCGATCAGCGCCCAGGAATCAGAGCGCAAAACCCCCATCATCTTCGTCCGGGCGGCGATTTTCGTGGGTCCCGAGGGAACGGTCCGCGAGAAAATGATCCTGGCCACCAACGGAAGCAGGGCGTTCACCGAGGCCGTCTTGAACGCACTGGGTCAATGGAGGTTCGGCTGGCGGGTGGCACCGGGTGAGGGCCGCTGGATCGAGATGACCTGGAATTTCAAAAGCCCCTATTTCATCGGAGGGTCGAGTCAGGTGCCGCCACAGCAGAGTCACGGGCCGCAGGGACCATGAATCCATGGGACCCCGCACTGTCCCGCGCGGCCTCGATAGTCTCGGTAAACAATCCCGCGGGGAAAGGCTGCGCTTTTCCCTCCCTGAACAGGCGCAAGCCCTTGGCCAGACCCGCCGGACTGATATCGTCCAGGCTCCCAGCCGTCGGACTGCGCAATTTTTCCTGTAGCGCGCGCGCCATGCCAACCCTGGTCCCGGCGCCTTGATTTCCGGCCAAGGCTATGACCTGGCGAACCGCCAGGTAAGTCCGCAAGCCCACCGCCGTTTGGTCCGCAGGATAGGCGGCGTCATCCCAACCCTCATCGAAGCCAGCCACCCATGGCGCAGGGAACCGGGCCTGGGCGTCAGGGAACACGGTCCCTTCCAGGCTGGCAGCCTGTTGCACGGAAGGGTTGGCCATGCTCCATGAACTCGGCCCCAGGACCAGACAGCCGGCATGATAAAAATCGAGTTGGGGGCCCAGCATGGCCATCTGGTCGAACGTTGCCGGCACGAACAACACTTCGGGCCGGCTGGGGCGCACCGCCATGATCTGAGGTCTGAAATCCGTCACCGCAGGCGGGAAATAGGCTTCGGCAACCACTTCGCCGCCGACGGTCAAGACATGTTCCTTGAAAAGATCCGCCAAGTGGTGGCCATTGGGTGTGTCAGGCCCCAGGATGGCAATCCTGTGCTTGAGAAGGACGGGGACCGCCAATTCTGCCAGCATTCCGATTTCCCGTTGGTCACTCATGTTGGTCTGGAAAACATGGGGACCAATCTGTTCGATACGCTCGTTGGTGGCCGTGGGGGAAACCAGGGGCACGCCGGCCCTGTCGGCCACCAGGGCGGCCGCCACGGTACAACCTGTGGTCAGGGCGCCGACCAAGGCGGAAATTTCCGGCTCTCCACACAGGAGGCGGGCCACCACCACCGTCTGAACCGGGTCACCACCGGTATCCATCTCCTTGATGGTGATCGCTGAATCAGGCGTCGTCG
>CAZJGK010000146.1:0-3665 GCA_964545545.1 uncultured Fibrobacteraceae bacterium
CGCCGCCAGGAGGTGTTGTCGCAGGATCCTTGTCAAAACAGGCCACCAGGCCCAGACCCAGCGCGAGCAAGGTCACCGCCAACAGGATGCGCCCGGATCGAGCACCCATCATGACACCTCCGGTGGATTCTGCGGTTCCGCCGTGGGGTCGGAAACCTCGCCCGGCAAAGGGAACCAGCGCAAATGTTCTAGTTCTTCCCCCAGGGAATGTTGCTCTCCTGCGGGAAACATATGCCCGCCGGGAATATTCTCGGCGTTGATCATGCCGGCCATGATGGCCTCGGCTTCGTCAAGATAGCCCGCGAGGTCCGACTCGGGCGCGGTCAACCGTCGCCCCGGGTACTGGATCCTGCCGTCGTCGAAGGTGATCTTGTCCAGGCGCCGCACATCCTGGTGAACCGTGCCGCGGTGGCGCCAGATCCCCGTTTCGGGATTGAAGGTGTAATGAGGCAACAGCCGCCAGCCCTTGTCGGCCACCAGTTCCACCGCCCGGACGACGAAGCGGAACACCTCCTCGCTGATGAAGTAGTTGAAATTCAGGCGCACCCAGCCGGGCTTGATCCCCTCGGCGCCGGCCTTGATGGCCTCGTGATACTTCATGCTGCGCGCCAGATCGATACCCAGCAGCCGATGCCCGTAAGGCCCGGCGCAGGAGCATCCGCCGCGAGTCTGGACCCCGAACAGATCGTTCAGCAAAGCAACCACGAAGTTGTGGTGCAGGATCAGGTCCCCGTGCCGGATCACGAACGAGACAATGGACAGACGTTGGGCCTCGATGTTGCCCAGGATCTCGATGTTGGGATGCCGGGCCCAGGATGTGATGGCCCGGGCCAGAAATCCGGCCTCCAGCTGCTCGATGGCCTCCGCCCCCACGGCCTGCTTGAGCTGGAAAACCAGGCCGGCCCGGATCGCTTCCACGATGGCGGGCGTGCCGCCTTCCTCGCGGAGAGCCAGGTCGCTCAGATAAGTATGCTTGGCTGAACTGACATAAGCGACCGTGCCGCCGCCGGGGACCGAGGGCACGGCGTTGGTCAGCAAATTCCGTTTGACGATCAGCAATCCGGGAGTCTGGGGCCCGCCGATGAACTTGTGGGGGGAGATGAAAACGGCGTCCTTGCTGGCCGGCCCCACCCCGTCCCCGGGATCGCCCGGGACATAGCCCGGATTCATCTCGATGTTCACATACGGGGCCGCCGCGGCAAAATCCCAGAAGGCCAACGCCCCGTAGCGGTGCAGCAGGGTCGTGATGCCGACGGTATCGGAAACGATGCCCGTCACGTTGCTCGCCGCCGAGAAACTGCCGATCAGAAGCGGCCGCGTGGCGTGGGCGCGCAACTGTTGTTCCAGGATGTCCCGGTCCATGCGGCCATCCCTGTTCTCGGGGATGACCACCACATCGACGAGGGATTCGCGCCAGGGCAGTTCGTTGGAGTGGTGTTCGTAGGGTCCGATAAAAACCACCGGACGCTGATCCAGGGGAATATGGGCCGCCAGTCCATGCCGCTCGTCCAGTTCGTGGGGCAAACGCAGGTTGAGGATCTCGATCAGCTTGTTGATGGCGCCGGTGGCGCCCGAGCCGCTGAAGATGACCACATCGGCCGGCGAACCCCCGACGGCCTTCAGGATGATCTGGCGGGACATTTCCCGGAAGCGGGTCGTGTGCAACCCGGTGCTGGAAGTCTCGGTGTGCGTGTTGGCGTACAGGGGCAGGACTTCCTCGCGGATGAAGTCCTCGATGAAATCCAGGGAGCGACCGCTGGCCGTGTAATCGGCATAGGTCAGGCGCCTCACCCCATAGGGACCCTCGATGGCCCGGTCGTCGCCGATGATGGACTCCCGAATCTGCTTGATGAGGTGGGCAACGTTTTCAGGCAAAGCATCCCCCGGCTTGATAAATTCCCCTGGAATGACGACAGGCAAGACGTCCGGTCCCGCGGATATATTACAATGTCACGGGCGGGAAGGAAACCGGTTTGGGGAACCGGCTCAGAAGGGATACACCAGGCTGCTGCTGAAAAAACCGCCGGCAAGGGTATAGGTCGCCAGGGTGGAATCCTGGTCGCGCCACCCGACCTGAACCCTGCAACGGGCCTGCTCTGATCCCACGCGAAAGGTCCGGTTGAAGGCGAAAAAATAATCGCGGACGTTGTCGATGCGTTGCGCGCCCCCCGACGCGGTCCCGAACAGCAGGTCTTTATAGTCGTGGTGCCCATAGGCCATACCGCTTTCCACCCAGACCAGCAGGGGCGACAACCACTTGACCGCCGCCAGGGCGTCCGTTCCTTCATGGGCATAGAAATCCAGCAAGGGACTGTCGTAGACATCGTCCCCGACATAGTGGGGAAAGCCCTCCAGGGTGAATCTCTGTTCCACCCACGTTCTGACTCCCAAACGGTCACCCAGACCTCTGGCAATATTCAGCCGCGCCGCAAACTGGGAGGCGGAGGGGAGATTGGGGGTCTCCCAGACTTGTGACGCGGCCGAGTCGTAGAAACGTTTCTGCCCCAGGGAACACATCAGGCCCCATGTCGTCCGGTTGGCGTAAAAACGTTTGGCTTCCAGTATGAACCTTGGTTCCAGATAACTTTCTTCCGGCAAATCGGGATACCGGCGATAGCGAAAAGTTGCCGTGGCCTTGACCATCAGATCAGGGCGCCAGTATGTCTTCCAGACCCCATATAAATTCAGGTCACGATAGTCGTAGTAATCATAGGTCGTCTGGTAATTGCGCCGGGCGTATTGAACCCCCATCCCCAGGGACCCCGGACCTTGGGAAGAAACTCTCAGCCACTGTCCGCCCAAGCCGTGCCACCAGGAGCCCAGGTCCGTCCCCTGGCCGAACTGGCTGGCCTCCAGTTCGTATCCCAACTTGAATTGATCGACCGCGCCTTGCTGGAGTGCATACAGGCTCAGGGCTTGATGGGCATATCCGGCCGACTGCTCCGCGGCGATCCCCAGGGGATTGTCCAGGTACCCGCCCCCCAGGGTGACAGAGCCCCTGATGTCTCCACCCAGGGCATGGGCCGCCCAGGCCAGCAGCATGGCTGTGGCGACCATGGATAAGCCTGGTTTGGAGTTCAATGCTTCCCCTCTCGAATTTTCGGGCGGGGGTGAGCGATCCCCCCGCCCGTTCAGCCCCAATTACCGCTTACCACCACGCCGTTGGGACCGTCCGCCCAGGTCGACGCCATCACCCGATGGATCACCGGAATCGGGACCAAAACCAGTCCTCTGGCCAGGACCCTGGCCCAAACCCGTTTGGCCGTGCAAACCCTGCCCCGCTTCCCAGGTTGCGCGGTCCTTCAACCCCGCCTGGTCAAACATCAGGCCGAACAGACGGGACAAACGCAGCCATCCCCTGGCTTTGGAGTTGACTCCCTGCACCGACTTGGTGTCAGGGTCCAGGCGGTCGGGGATACCGTCCCCGTCTTGATCGGGGGCCAGGTCGTTGAAGCCATCCCCGTCTTCATCAATGAAGGAACACACCTGCGCGGAAATGGCGGCGGCCCTAACCCCGTCAGCAGACGTCGGAGGATTATCGGCGACAGCCTTGCCCACCGCAGCGCTCAGCAGCGCCAGGGCCAGGCCGGGAATCAACAGGTATTTTGTCAGCATGCTCACTTCTCCTTCATGGGCGTCGCCCGGACAGCCATCGTTCCCAGAGG
>CAZJGK010000147.1:0-3655 GCA_964545545.1 uncultured Fibrobacteraceae bacterium
TGATGGGCCTGGTCCTGGATCTTTCCAATCCTGCCCAGCTCGGCATCCAGGCCGGCATCAATTCCTGTCTGGGCTTCGGTCTGGGGCGACTGCGCAACAGGCTTGCCTACGGGATGCCCCTGGTGGAGGCGACGGTGGTCGCCCTGGCGGTGCTGGCTCACGACCTGGTGTATCTGCTGGTGCAGACTTTCGGTTCCGGCGAACCGTTCTTGTTGCAGTTCTTCGCTCGCTCCTTACCGGTGGCGGTCTATTCCGGACTGGCGGCCATCCCGGTGCTGCACATCGCGGCCTGGCTCGGCTTGATATACCGGGAGGATTGAGATGCCGAGCTGGAAGCTGGAGTATCGCAAGCAGGTGTTCCGGGCGGTTGTCGTGCTGCTGTTTCTTGTCCTGGTCGGCGACCTGTTCTGGATGACCGTGCCCCGCAATCGCTATTATCGCGGTCTGGCCCTGGAAAACCGGCAGGTTCGATTTCGGGTGAGTGCACCACGGGGCAGGATCCTGGATCGTCAGGGCATACTGCTGGCGGATAACACCTTTATCGCCGACATCACGATCGCGGGAAAACAATATCGCGCCGGCGTATGCGACAGCACCGTCTTGTGCATCTGCCATTGGTTCAACCTGGATGAATCCGCCATACGCTTGCGCCTGGATGAACAGGCAGAGCAGGGAGCGGAGCGCCTGACGTTGGTGTCCAACGCCGACATGGCGGGGATCGTGGCGGTCGAGGAACACCGGCGGGAATTGCCGGGTGTCACCGTGGAGACCCGGCCGCGCCGGCGATACCTCCAGGGGCCCCTGTTTTCCCACATCATTGGTTATGTGGGACAAATCCAGGACGAGGAACTGACGAGCGGGGATCCGGTACTTGATTATCGGAGCGGCGACATGATTGGCCGCCAGGGCATCGAGCGCGCCTTCGAGAATTCCTTGCGCGGGCGCTGCGGTCTGAAACTGGAGGAGGTCAATGCCGCTGGACATCGTGTGGGGCGCAATCCTGTCTGGTTGCAGGAGGTTCGTCCCGGCCGGGATGTTCGCCTGACCCTGGATCTGAAGCTGCAGCAGGCCATGGCCGCGGCTCTCGGACAGCGGGTTGGCTGCGGTGTCGCCCTGTCCTGCCGTACGGGGGAGGTTCTGGCCGCCTACAGCAATCCCACCTTTGATCCCAATTTGTTGACGGTGCCCATCGCCCAGGCCGATTGGCAGCGCATGGTCGACAACCCCGACAAGCCTTTCTTCGACCGGATTCTGCAGGCCACCTATCCCCCGGCTTCCCTGTACAAGACCATCGTCTCTCTGGCGGCGCTCAAGGCGGGGATTGTGGGTCAGCACACGGAGCTGGAGCCCTGTCTAGGCGGCTGGCAGCTGGGGAACCGGTATTTCCGCTGCTGGAAGGCTGGCGGCCATGGGCGGGTTGATCATGTCGAGGCCTTTGTTCATTCCTGCGACACATTTTACTACCAACTTGGTTTGCAGTTGGACATTGATACCCTCGCCGCCGCGGCGCGGTCTTTCGGCCTGGGGTCCCTGCGGTCCGGAATCTTTGCGGAGGAAGTGCCGGGTCTGGTGCCTGACCGCAAATGGTACGACGAGCATTTCGGACCCGGAAAGTGGTCGCGGGGTGTGTTGCTGAACAACGCCATCGGCCAGGGAGAAGTCCTGGTCACCCCTCTGCAGATGGCCATTGTGGCCGGGCGCCTGGCTGGAGGTTCGGCCATGCCGGCGCCCACATTCGTGGCCGGCCAGCAGCGGATCGACCCTTTGCCGGTCCTGCCGTTTTCTCCGGAGGATCTGGCGTGGCTGCGGTCGGTCATGCGGGAGGTTGTGATCCGGGGGACGGGCCAGGCCGCGCAACTGGCGGACGTTGCGGTGGCCGGCAAAACCGGCACGGCCCAGAACTCTCATGGGGAGGATCATGCCTGGTTCATGTGCTTCGCTCCGGCCGAGGATCCCGAAGTCGCCATAGCGGTCATCGTCGAGAATGCCGGGCACGGCGGCAGTCAGGCCGCACCCGTGGCCAGTGCATGGCTGGAAGCGTATTTTCACGGGACTTCCCGGGTTTCCGCCCTGGAGGCGCTCACGCCGGTCTCGGAGCCGGTGCCATGAGCTTGCGTGCCATGATATCACCCGGCGGTGATCGTTGGATCCTGATTTGCTGGATCCTGCTCTGTCTAGGCAGCCTGGCTTTGCTGTGGTCGGTTACCGAGCCCATCCATGGCCCTTATCTGGAGCAAAACCCCGGTGTCGCCAAATCTGTATTTTATCGGCAGGTGCTGTGGATAGGCATCGGCTTTGTGGCCCTGTTGTTTGCGGCCAGGATCCGCTTGCGCACCCTGGAGAATCTCAGCATTCCGAGCATGATCGTGCTGTTGGGCTTGCTTGGCCTATTGCTGGTGCTGGGGCCAAAGATCAGTGGTTCGCGGCGGTGGTTTTTGCTGGGCCCCATCCGGCTGCAGCCGGCTGAATTCGCCAAGATCACGTTCATTCTCGCGGTCGGCCATATCCTGGCCGTGGGCCATGACCAGGGTCCGAAACCCCTGGTGGTGCTGGGCACCCTGGGGCTGATGCTTGTCCATATGGGCCTGGTCATGCGGGAACCTGACCTGGGCACAAGCCTGGTTTTCCTGGCCATCTGGATCGGGGCCGTTTTCTGGTATGGGGTGCCGGGTATCCTCCTGCTTGGCGCCGGAAGTGCGGGGCTGAGCGCGGTGATCATGTTCATCTCCGAATCCATCCTGGCCAGGCAGCCATGGCCATGGGGGATCTACCTGCTGGCGCTGATTTTCATCCTGTACATGGTCCCCATCAGTATTCCCGCACGAATTTCCCTATTGGTGATCAACGTGGTTTCCGGGCTGGGAATTCCTTTCATGTGGGCCAAGTTGCAGAACTACCAGCAGGAACGGATCCTCACTTTTTTCGACCCCATGCGGGACAAGTTCGGCAGCGGTTACCAGGCGATCCAATCGAGAGTGGCCATTGGGTCGGGAGGGGTGTTCGGCACGCATTATCTGCAGGGAACTCAGAAGGGATTGGCATTTTTGCCGGAGCGGCACACCGATTTTATTTTTTCTGTGGTCGGGGAGGAACTGGGACTGGTGGGCACGGTTACCATGCTGCTGCTTTTCCTGGTGATCATCCTGCGTGGCCTGGGTGTGGCCGCCTCCGCGCGGCAACCGTTCTGGCGTTTTGTGGCGGTGGGCATTGTTTCCTACTTCAGTTTTCACGTGGTGGTCAATGTTGCCATCACCACGGGGCTGTTGCCTGTTACCGGCCTGCCGCTGCCATTTTTGAGTTACGGCGGCAGCAACATGTTGACCAGCAGCATCCTGCTGGGAATATTGCTCAACATCAGTTCACACACTTTCGAAACGTGAGGGAAGGAGTCCCTGGATGCACCCCGTTATTCTGGGTTTGATCAAGAGCTACGGCCTGATGCTGGCCATCAGTTTTGCCTTGGGCCTGTTTCTGAGCATTCACCGGGGAAAGCGTTATGCCATCGCTCCGGAGCCGATCATGGATCTGGTGTTCGGGGTGTTGGTCTCCAGTATTGTCGGCGTGCGGCTATTTTACGTGTTGACCCACCTGGGCAGTTTCCATCCCTGGTACCGGTCCCTGTTTATCTGGGACGGGGGATTGACCTTGTACGGGG
>CAZJGK010000148.1:0-3561 GCA_964545545.1 uncultured Fibrobacteraceae bacterium
CAGGGGGGCCTCTTCATTCAGGACTTCCTGGGTCCCCACCACCCCGTGATAGACTCCGGCCCTCAATTCACCGTATTGGTCCAGGGCCGGGCCTAAATCAAACTCCCCTTGGAGACGATGGTCTTCGACGGAAACTATATGTAACAATAATCAGGAGAGCCCTGCTTTCTTTATGATGGGGTGTTTTTGTAATGTTCCTTGCCGGAGCGGGTTGCCGCTGGGTAACTTTGCCCCGAAATTGAGAGTGAAAATCAACCCCATGACCCGAATATACCGGAGGCTCCCATGAACACCACCTCTGTTCTGCTGGCAGGCATGATGCTGCTGGGATCCGTGACCGCCCAGGCCAAGGTCACGCACAAGACCATCACCTTCGCCTACGACGGCGTTCCCCTCGAAGGATATCTTGCCTGGGATGATGCCTTGTCGGGTCCGCGGCCGGGCATCCTGATCGTCCATCAGTGGATGGGTCTGAGCGACAACGAGCGGATGCGCGCCGACATGCTGGCCGGGCTGGGCTATGTTGCCTTCGCCACCGATGTCTACGGCAAGGGCGTCAGACCGACCAACGCCCAGGAGGCCGGTCAGGAGGCCGGCAAGATGTACAAGGACCGCCCGCTGCTGCGGGCCCGCCTTGCCGCCGGGTTGGATGTCTTGAAAAGCCAGCCCGGAGTGGACGGGTCGCGTCTGGCGGCCATCGGCTATTGCTTCGGGGGCGGCGCCGCCCTGGAACTGGCCCGTGCGGGAGCCGATCTGCGGGGAGTCGTCAGCTTCCACGGCACCCTGGACACCTCGCTGCCCGCGCAGCCGGGCGACATCAAGGCCAAGCTCCTGGTCTGCCATGGGGCGCTGGATCCTTACGTCACCCCGGACAAGGTCCACGGCTTTTTGGAGGAAATGAACGCGGCCGGCGCCGACTACCAATTGATCATGTACTCCGGTGCCGTCCACGCGTTCACCCAGAAGGGTGCGGGCGACGACATCTCCAAGGGCGTCGCCTACAACGCCGCTGCCGACCGCCGTTCGTGGCGGGCGATGCAGGATTTCCTGGACGAGGTCTTTGGGCAATAGCTCGCGGATTCCCCCCGGATCTGGCGCGTTCCACAAAATGGATGTATATCCTTATTGGGGTTTGTTTCCCGAGGTCACAGGGGGAGGATCGGTTTCGCAAGGACACCGACAAGGAGCCTGCGATGATCCTGGCAAAGGAGATAGCGCCATGCCGAAAAAGGTACTGCCTCTCATCGCGTTTGCTTTGTTGATGGGAATTCCGGTCGCCCAGAGCCTGGGAAGCGTGCCCAATTTGGCCTTCAACACCGTGCTGCCGGGCTACTACCTGTCCTCCGGCCAGGGCCTGGTGATTGATGCGGCCGGCAACAGCTACCTGTACGCCAAACATTACCCGGACGGCCAGACTCTGGACTTCCTGGTGGCCAAATTGGATCCCCAGGGGGGGCGCCTCTGGACCAAATTGATCACGACTTCCGGGCACGACTGGGCCACCGGCATCATCCTCGACAACGACGGCAATGTCCTGGTTACCGGATGGACGAGCGCGGCTGATTTCCCCGTGACACCCGATGCCATCGACAAGACCCTGACGGGGTTCCGCGACGCGTTCCTGATGAGGCTGTCAGCCTCCGACGGATCCATCCTTTACTGCACCCTGCTCGGGGGCGACTACACCGACGAGGGGCGGGGAATCGCCCTGGATCCCGACGGGAATATCGTGATTGCGGGTTCCACCTGGTCCACGGACTTTCCGGTCCTGGATCCGATCCAGGCCGAGCCGAACGGTTATCCCTACCAGACCAGCGACCTGTTCGTCACCCGCATCGCCGCCGACGGCAGCGCCATCCTGCAGAGCACCTACTTGGGCGGCCGATTGGATGATGAAATGCGGGGCCTGGCCATCGACGCGCAGGGCCGCATCTGGATCGCGGGGACCACCAAATCGGACGACATGCCGGTTATCAACGCTTTCCAGTCGGCCATGCACACCGACGGGGACTGTTTCGTCCAGCGGTTGAACGCCGCCTGCGACGCCGTTGAATTCGGGACCTACCTGGGAGGCTACGACAGCGAGAGCATTTGTGCCGTGGCGGTGGGCCCCAGCGGGGATCTCTATCTGGCGGGCACCACCAGTTCCTATGATTTCCCCACCACGATCGGCTCCTATGAGGACACCTTCGTCGGCGCGATCCGCGGCTGCGAGACCTATAATGGCGGGTATTACGATTGCTCGGACATGTGGGCGGCGCGGATCTCCCCCGCGAACGCTCTGGTCTTCAGCACGTTTTTGGGCGGGACCCGGGAGGATGTGTGCACCAACATGGCCGTTGATGCAGCCGGCCGGGTTCATCTGGTGGGCTATACCTTCTCGTCGGATTTCCCGCCCCACGGAATCAGCGGCGGATCGAGCCTGGTCGTGGTCGGATTGTCCGGCTTGGGCTCGGTCCTCGAATATCAAGCCGGGATCTTCTCCGGATCCCTCAACGCCGGCCACGGCATCGCGGTGGATCGGCAGGGTGGGGTCTACGTCACCGGAGCCATCAACGTCCCCGCGGATGTCTTCGTCGCCAAATTCATTCCCGCCCAGGTTGCGGACACACCCCCGGGCCGGGAAACAGGCGGCGCGGCCATCGCCTCCATCGCGCCCAACCCGTTCAATCCGCGTACGGTGATCACCTACAACCTGACCGACGACTCGGCGGCGCGGCTGGATATCTACGACGGCCGCGGCCGTCTGGTGCGCACTCTTAGGGAAAGAAACGGGGGAATTGGCAGCCATGAGGCGTTCTGGGACGGAGCGGACGCCCGTGGGCGCCAAGTCGGCAGCGGGGTTTATTTCGCCCGGTTGCAGGCCGGGAGGCAGATCGACACACAGCGCATGATGCTGATCCGGTAGCTCAGCTTCCCGCTCCGGTCTCAAGTTCCTTGATGCGTTTCAACTCCGCAGCCGCCAGGCCTGCATCCGCCTCGTTCAGGATCGAAACAATCTGGCGTGCGCGGGCACGGTACAATTTCTGACTCCATCATTAAGTAGACCAGGGAGCAGCGGGCCAGAAACAACGGGATTACCTTTTCCGCGAAGCGCCTGAAACGGCTAGACCGAACAGCTTCGGACTACGGTCCGAATGATCAATAGTGGGAGGTAATCATGTCGACTCTGGGATTCAAACAGGTCAAGGGGGTCGCCCTGGCCGTCACCGACGCGGCTCGGGCCCGGCGGTTCTATGTCGAAACCCTCAATTTCGCCCCGACGGATGAAGGCGACCAGGAGATCGGGGCTCAGCTCGGCGAGACCCTGTTCATGTTCAAGAGCGATTGGTACGGTCGCCCCACCGAAGCCCCCAATCCCCGCATCACCATCGAGACCAAGGATGCGCGAGCGCAGCGTCGAGATCCCCGATCCGGTCTCGGACTACGGTGGCCGCCTCATCGGCAGCTTTCTCGACAGCGAGGGCAACAAGATCTGGTTCTGTTCGGTGGCCTAACGCGTGGCGGATTAATTGGGGGTCATTTGATCCGAATTACCCTATCCTGTCGGGTATCAGCGGA
>CAZJGK010000149.1:0-3536 GCA_964545545.1 uncultured Fibrobacteraceae bacterium
GGGCAACGGCGTCCCCACGGGTTTCTTCGACCCGGCCACCGACACCCGTGAGGAATTGACGGGTGCCGAATGGGATTTCTTCATGAGCGAGAACTCCGCCCGGGCACCGGGCGTCAAGGGGGCCGGCAGCGGGGTTTATATCTGGCACGTGGACGAAGGTGTGATTCGGGATGTTTTCGACGCCGAGACAAACCTTTTCAACGCCAATGCTGCGCATAAGGCGGTGGACCTTGAGGAGGCCGATGGAATCCAGGATCTGGATACGGGGATTCCTTCCGCATATATCCTGGGTGGGGATGATGATTCCTTTCGTGGCGAAGGCAACCATGAGTTTGGCCCGTCCACACGGCCGAGTACCGAGACGGCCACCGGTGCCTTCACGGGGATCGTTATCAGTGATTTCAGCAAGGTGATCGCCGATACCGTCGGCGGGCTCCACTACGCCGATGTCATGCGGTTTAACGTGGGCATGCAGGACGGCGGAAGCGGGCGGCCGGCCCTGGGCGCACGGCTCACCTTGCCGGCCGGTGTGGATCTGCGCGGGAGTCACGTCCTGGTCGGAGACCTCGATGGCGGCGGTACTCCTCAGGAGATCATCCTCGCCGGTCACGCGGGGGAAGTCTATGCCCTCGATGGGGATCTGCGGGAGTACGTTGATCGGGACGGGGATCCTGCGACCATCGCCCCGCTGGCGGTGGGAACCTGGAATTCCCAGCCTGTGGTCTGGAATCTGCCGCCGGCCATGGGGGACCTTGACGGTGACGGCAAACCTGAGATCGTGCTGACCGGCCCCCACGGGATCTACGCCTTCAGGGGCGACGGGACGCCCCTGGTGGCCGGCGATGTTGCCAATAATGGTCTGTACGAGGAATTGCCTGGGTGTTCCCTGCCGCCGGTCTTGACGCCACGGATTGAGGCCGGGGACACACCGGCTGACGCAGAATCGATTCCGGTCGTCGCGAATGTCATCGTGCAGGAAAACGGGAAGCAGTACTTCCGGCAGTATGGTGCAAACCCTGATCTTGCCGATCCCGGTCTGGAACTTGGCCCCGGGTCGATATCCGCACCGCCGGTATTGACCGAGCCGGATGTCTTTGTCCTTGCCCGCGCGGACACCTCGGGTAATGGTCTTCACAAGTTGGATGTGCTGGATTTCCGGTTGGCAAATGACGGGATTTCCGGCGCGCATCATGATGTCTATCCGTTGTCCATCGAGCCCGGTCCCTGGCCGGTGCTGGCCGGAATCGTTCATGCCGACTCTGGTGGCCAAGCGCTGAATTACGTCATGGTTCCCGGCGCCTCGGGTTCCGGAGAGACACTTTTTTTCCAGGGGTACTCTGCGCCCGCCGAAAGGCCTCTGGCGTGGAGTGGGGATGTCCGGGTAGCCTCTCCGCTGGCGCCCGGCGGGGGTTTTGTAGGCCCCGCTTACACGGCCCGCATCGGCCACGGTGGGGATTGGTCGGACGGCTGGCCTGCCCTGGTTGACGCCTCGGGGGGGACGGCCTCGTACGGGGGGCCGTTGGTTGCCCGGTTGGGCGGTGTCGATTCCACCCGGCCGCAATTCATCTTTCCGGTGCGGGACGGCAGGCTGATCGCACGTGACGCCGATGGACGGGGTATCAGCGGTTGGCCTCTGGCCGGTCCGGGGGCCAGCGCGGGTACTCCGGCCCTGGGCAACGTGGGGGCCGGGAGCCGGTCCGATCTGGTGGCCATCGGCACCTTTGACCGGATCAGGGGCCTGACCGAAGATGCTTCGGCGCTGACCGGAGAGCCCGTCAGCACCGTCATGGTATGGGATGATGTTGCCGCTGCGGAGGCCGCCTGGCCCATGGCCGGCGGTGGCATCTGGCGGAATGGGTCCTATGACCAAAGCGCCTGGACCGTGCTTTCCCCGGCTGCCATGGGTGCAGGCTTGTTGTCGGGTAGCCACAACTGCTATCCCAATCCTTTGCGCGAAGGCAGTCTCTTCGTGCGGGGGCAGGTGAGGGCTGCCGGCAGAGCCAGGGCCTTCGTCTATAATCTGGAAGGGGAGCAGGTCGCAGTGTCACCTTGGCGTGATGTTCCTGCGGGCGACCCCTTCACCCTGGAAGTTCCCCTGGACCGCGCGGTCACGGGAATGTACATCTGTCGTTTGGCGGTGGATGCCGGGGGTGAGACCGAGTTCAGTGTCATTTCGTTTACGATCGTCAGGTGATTGCTGCGGCCTGGTGTCGGGCGCACAAGGAAAGGGATCCCATGAATTGCAAACGGTTGCTGGCCGGCTTGTTCCCGGTCCTGGTCATTCCCCTGGTCTTGATTCCCTTGTCTGCGCTGGCGGGTAATCCGGGCGAGGCCGCCCTGCTGTCCTTGCGTATGGGTGTCGGTGCGCGGGAAGGGGGCATGGGCGAAACCGGTGTGGCTGCGAGCACAGGAGGGACGGCCCTGTTCTGGAATCCGGCGAATAATGTTTTTGCCGATTTCCAGACTGATCTGATCCTGCAGCACTACCGATATCTAGGCCTGTTCAGCCATGAGGCCGCCGCCGTGGCACACCGTGTGGGGCGGGGGGTGCTGGGGATCACCTTCATGGGTTTTTATTCGGATGAGATAGAACGCAAGACCCTCGATTCCGGTGTCAATGTCTTCGAGGGTACCTTCAAGCCGTACGATGTGGCCTTCGGCGCCTCCTACGCCCATCCTCTGGGAGACCATTTTGCCGTGGGGGCGGGCGTCAAGATGATCTACGAGAAGATCGATTTTTATTCGGACACGGGCCTCGCCTTCGATTTCTTCATCACCCATCGGGCCTTGATCGAAGGTTTGGTTTTTGCGGCTTCGGCGACCAATCTTGGTGGCCAGATGAATTTGCGGGACCAGCCTTTCGACCTGCCCACGGCTGTGCGACTGGGCATGTCCTATACGCCGCACAACAAGCTATTCCGGCAGAAGCTGACTCTGGTGGGGGATGTCCTGTTGCCCAACGATACAACGGGAAAAGGACATGTGGGGCTGGAGTACCGCCTGATCCCCGAATTTGCCCTGCGCTTCGGTTCCCGCCTCAATTATGATACCCAGGGCATTACAGCCGGGGCGGGTTTTGTGACGGGGAATCTCAGGGTGGATTATGCCTACGAGGACATGACCGCCGCTGGATTCAACGATGGGAGCAAGTTCTCCCTGGGGATGACCTGGTAGGAATTCGGGGTTGGCCGGTCCTTCAAAATTCCGGCAACCGATCCCGCTCGAAGTCCAGCAGGCTCAGTTGGCCATCTTTGATGATACCGCAATCCAGCTGGTCAAACCAACCGGACAGGGCGCACAGGCTGTGCCCTGCGCTGGTGGTGCAGAAACGGTGATGGACATGACCGATCATCATCAGGTCCCAGGCCGCGGACTCATGCCGGGCCAGCCATGCTGCGGCCTTGGACTCGATGGCCCTTGCTTCATCGCGGGTGGCGTTCCTGCTATGGCCGCTGAGCCAGGTGCTCAGGGCGTACAGAATTTCCGGGTGCAGGGCTTTGGCCAGCAGGATACCTCCCGGGGTGCGCACGATGGCC
>CAZJGK010000150.1:0-3449 GCA_964545545.1 uncultured Fibrobacteraceae bacterium
CGAGGAAGGCTGGATTGGTGCCGGTCGTATTAATGGTGTGAATCTGTTCGGATTCAATACCCCACAGGACAACCCGATCCCATTTGTGGGCCAGGTGCCTGCCGAAGGCGCTGGCCCAGCTGCCGGTGCCAAGAATCGAAGCCTTCATTTACCCTCCCCTTCCGGGGCTTGCGCCTGCGAATCCCACACGTTGCCTGCGCCATGCGGGGCAGGATTATCGCTGCTTTCCTCATTGATCCGTGTCTCGGAGCCCGCCTGGAGACGGATGATGTTGGCGCGGTGCTTGAAAATGACCCAGCCGCAAATCAGAAAAACAAAAACGATTATGGTCGAGGATGCGTGTTCGCTGGACAATTCGAACAAAAGCACCGAAACAGGCAGAACCGCAGCTGCGGTGATGCTGGCCGAAGAGACAATTCTCGTCGTCAAAAGGGAAGCAAGAAACGCGACGGTGGCCACAATGGTGGAATAAGGCGCCAGCACCGCGAAGGCTCCCCCGGTGGTGGCCACGCCCTTGCCCCCGTGAAAGCCGACGAAGGGGCTGAAGGTGTGCCCCAGCGCGGCCAGGGTTCCGGCAAAAATACGGAATAGGTCAGGGGTGATGTGAAAAGGCGTTGGCATTCCGCTTGGCCAGGTTCCCACCAACCAGGTCATCAAAGCCACGGCTGCGGCCCCTTTGGCCAGATCAAGGACCAGGCACAATCCGCCCCAACCCGGGCCCAGGGTGCGAAACACATTGGTGGATCCGAGATTGCCACTGCCATGGTTTCTCAGGTCGATCCCCTTGACCTGCCGGCCGATGATGTAACTGAACGGCAAGGCGCCGAGCAGAAAGGCAATGACAAGAAAAAGAATGATCATCATGGCGTTGGCTTCTCCGCAGTTTCCAGGTTGACGGCTCAGTGCTGCTTCAGTTTGACAAATATTCGATTGCCGGTAAAGCCGAATTCCTCCCTGATCTGGTTGTTGATGTAGCGCAAATAGTTCCTGGCGAAAAACCGGGGTTCATTGACAGAAAGGATGAAGGTCGGAGGTTCCTTCTCCACCTGAGTGCCATAATAGATCCGCCCGAGGCCGCCGGCGTGGGAACGGGGTTGCTGCCGACGCGTGATCCGCTCCAGAAAATCATTGAAAACCGAAGTGGCGATTCTTTTTTGACGTTGCTGATGCACTTCCCAAACCATTTCCATCACCCGCCCGGTCCGCTGGCGGGTAAGGGCGCTGCTGGTGAACCACGGCGCGTACGACAGGAACGGAACGGCCTGTGTGAATTTATCCCAGCAGGCCAGGTGGGATTGGGTGGTCTTGTCGGATATTAAGTCCCACTTGTTGAAGACCAGCACCACACCCTTGCCGGCATCATGGATCAGACCGGCAATCTTGGCGTCCTGGGACACGGCGCCAGCCTCGGCATCGACCACCAGCACGGCGATATCACATTGCTCCAGAGAGCGAATGGTGCGCATGTTGCTGAAGACTTCAATGGCTTCCTGGACACGGGCCTTGCGGCGCAGCCCGGCGGTGTCGATGAGGCGGATGGTCTTGCCGTGCCAGGCCAGGTCCGTGTGGATGGAATCCCGGGTCGTGCCGGGGATCTCGCTGACCAGGGCGTCGGTGCGGCCGGTCAGGATATTCAGCAGGGAGGATTTGCCCACGTTGGGACGGCCCAGGATGGCCACCCGGCAATCACAGGGTGACTCGACTTCATGGACGGGAAATTCCCTGACAATTTCATCCAGAAGATCCCCCACCCCCAGGCCGTGGAGGGCGCTGATCCCATGGGGCTCACCCAGACCCAGGCCATGAAACTCATGGACGGCCAGTTCTTCCGCCGGTTTTTCGATCTTGTTGACCGCGAGCACCACCGGCTTGCCGCTGCGGCGCAGGTTCTTGGCGATGGCCTCGTCCCAGGCCATGGGGCCAACCTTGCCATCGACCAGGAACAGGATCAGGTCGGCCTCGGAAATGGTGTCCTGGGCGATGTTGGTGACCAGGCGGTCGAAATCGCCGGTGGCTTCACCGAAAGGAATAATGCCTCCGGTATCCAGCAGGATGAATGGATGCCCGGCCCAGTCGGTCGTTTCGGCGATTCGGTCCCGCGTCACGCCGGCCGTCTCATGGACCACGCTGCGCCGTTCACCGACGATGCGGTTGAACAGGGTGGATTTGCCCACGTTGGGCCTGCCGATAATGGCCACTGTGCGCAGGGACATAATCATCTCCTTGGAAACGGGAATCAACGCCTCCGGCGGAACCTAGTCAAGGCTACTCCAGAAAGCAATAAAACCATCTTCCTGGCCCACCAACACCCGATGGGGTTGAGTCCGCGCGATATCTTCAAGAGTCATATCGTCCAGGGTCAGTCCGTCACTGTTGAAAATTCGGGGTGAGAAGACCACCGTGCGCACGGGTTCACCGGGCAGTTTCAACAGGGCTTGCCGCAAATCATGACCGCTGAGCAGGCCGGCAACCGTCACCGTGTTTCCGTAGAAGGTGTTGGGCACGCCAATAACTTCCACCGGCGGGCAGCCCCATTTTTCCAGCAAAGGCTGGAATTCCCGCAACCAGGCCATGGCGGCCAATTCCCCCGTCAGGACCGTCACGGGGCGCTGGGGCAAGGCGCCATCCTGGGCGGCCCATTCCAGGTCGTCCGCCCATAAATCGCGCAGCTGAGGCGTCAGACCGATGGCGCTGTCCACCTGCCAGAACCCATCATAACTGCCGGTGGCGGGGAATGGCTCACCAGCCAGCAGGTAAAATTCATCACTCAGGTAGATGAAGTTGAATCCAACCCGGCGCCGAGCTTCATCCTGCCACCTCTTGACCTGGGCAACGGTTTCGGCGGCCAGGGCCGGGGTTACGGGGTCAAGCCTAGTCAAGCCATCACGATGCGCGCTCAATCCGACCGGCACCACGGCGAGCGAGCAGACCCCCCCCCGCTCTCTGTCCGCAGCCATGGCCGCGAATTGGCCGTCTTCCCGCTCCCGGTATCCGTGCCCCCGATCACTGACCGGATGAAAAGGGCTCCCGGCGCCGGCGTGAGCCGGTGCCAGTTCCAAAAGATCCCGAAAAGTCTGCTGAAGCACCGCACCGTCATTCCAGCCGGGGCACAACACCACCTGGGCGTGGACCTCGATATCCGCTGCGCGCAGCCGGCGCAGGATTTCCAGGACATCGAGGGGGCGTTTGATCCCCAGCATGCGGGTGCGGACTTCGATATCGGTCGCGTGGATCGAAACATACAGCGGCGACATACCCTGGTCGATGATGCGCGCCAAACCCCGTTTGCCCAGTGAAGTCAAGGTGATGTAGTTTCCATACAGGAAACTGAAACGATAGTCCTCGTCCTTGACGTAAATCCGGTCCCGCATGCCCGGGGGATTTTGATCGACGAAGCAGAATACGCAATTGCAGGCGCAGGTCTTGAATTCCATTGGCGCGAAACACTG
>CAZJGK010000151.1:0-3432 GCA_964545545.1 uncultured Fibrobacteraceae bacterium
ATATCGATGTGGTTGGAGCCGGTCTTGCCGTCAAGAAGCTGTCGGGTTCCGATCGCGAGAGTCCGCTGCCGGTTCTGCATCTCAGCAAACGGCAGAGCATGGGTGAAGTCGAGTTCCAGCGTTAGGGCGGCGAGTTGCTCGACCTCATCATCATCATCTCCTACTTCGCGGCGATCATGGTTGTGGCTTTGCGCTCGCGCCTGAGCCCTGACGCGGGGATCGACGAGTATTTCGTCGGCGGGCGCGACCTGCCCTGGTATTCCATCGCCGCCTCGACCATCGCCACCAACCTGCACGCGGGGCATTTTTTGGCGGTGATTGGCGCCGCCTACGCCTTCGGTCTGGCCCAGGCCAACTTCGAACTGAACGCCGTGTTTGGGCTGCTGATGGCGGCCTTTGTTTTCGTGCCGTTGTACCTGCGTGCCCGCGTGGTGACCATCAGCCAGTTTTTCGAGCAGAAGTTCGGACCCACGGTGGCCACCACATATTCCCTGTTGACCATGTTTCTCTACGGGACGCTCTATCTGGGCGGCACCCTGTTCTGGGGCGGTTACGCCCTGGAGGTTCTTTACGGGAACACCCTGCAGGCGACCTGGGGCGGCGGACCCATGTTGCGGATCTGCGTCATGATCGTGCTGCTGGGAGGGATATCCGCCCTGTACACCTGGTACGGCGGTCTGAAAGCGGTGGTGCGCACGGACATCGTGCAGTTCATCCTGCTGCTGGGCGGCGGCCTGACCCTCACGGCGCTGGCGATGCATCGGGCCGGGGGACTGGGGCAGCTGTACGCCCTGGCCCCCGACAAGATGCATCTGCACCTGCCCAATTCCCACCCGCAACTGCCGTGGCTCGGCATTTCGGCCATGCTGCTGTTGAACCTGCAGTACTGGGGCTGCAATCAGGTGATCCTGCAGCGATCCCTGGCGGCGCGAAGTCTGCAGGATGCGCAGATCGGCCTGCTGGTCGGCGGCGTGTTCAAGTTCATCACCGCGGCCATGCTCGTTTTGCCGGGCGTCGCCCTGGTGGTGATTCTGGGCCGGGACGGGCAGTTGAAGGATCCCGACCAAGCTTACCTCAAGCTGGTGAACCTGTTGCTTTCGCCCGGGGTTCGTGGGTTGGTCCTGTGCGGGCTGTTCGCCTCGCTGATGAGCAGCGTCGATTCCATCTTCAATTCCATTTCGACCCTGTGGTCCATCGATTTCTACCAGCGACACATCAACCCCACCGCCAGTGAACAGCAGGTGGTGACCATGGGCCGACGGGCCATCGTGGTGGTCCTGGCCGCGGGCGTCCTGTTCGGATTCGTGTTCGCGTACATCAAGCTGGATAACCCGTCCTTCCCTCTGGATCCTCTCTTCAAGAAGGCCAGCTACTTCATCAAGAACGGTTTCGTGGTGCTGATCGCCGCGGCGTTTTTTCTGCGGAATCCCGCGCGCCGTCTGGTGTGGGCCGCCATGCTGGCGACCATTCCGATGACGGTCCTCGCCAACCTGCTCTTTGCCGGCACGCCATACCTTATTTTGACGACCGTGGTCATCGTGTTTGGATTTCTGGTGGTGGCCATCCCCACCTGGTACCTCCAGGGCTGGCAACCGGGAACGGCCCTGATGGCCATGGGCAACCGGGCCATCGGTTGGTTTGGAGCCGCCTTGGGCGTGGCGCTGATCGCTGCTCACATCATTTTCTCTTGAATAATGTCGTGCGGGATAATTTCAGTTCGAGGGAAGGTCCACCTGGCCGGTGACCGGGACGGCGGGTTGCGGTTCCGTGTCCGGTGCGTCATAGAATCTCGCCATATCCTCCACGGTGGCCTTCATCAACTTCATGGTCGGGGGGCCGGCCTTGAGGGTTGAATCGTAGACTTTGTACTTGCGCACTTGCATGGGGCACGACGCGTAGACATCATCCCCCAACATGACGGCGTGGTTGAAGTAGCTGGCAATGACCAGGGGCCGCGAGACGGGCAGAGGGGAAAGCAAATCGACGCCGTCGCTGTAGTCGCTGACCGGATTGGTACACCCGAGGTAGTTTTTGAGCAGCGTCGGGATGATGTCCAGATGGCTGGTCACGGTGGAGATTTGGCGCGGCGAACGGCCGGGCAGGTAGAGGACGAACGGCACCTGGGTCTGGAAACTGGTGAAATTGCTGCCGTGACCCCAGTATCCGTCGCCGTTGTCGTTGAATTCCTCGGCATGATCGGACGTGACCAGGATGATGGTGTTGTCCATCAGGCCCTTGGCCTGCAGGTCGTCCAGGATACGGCCGATCTGGTCGTCGTCGAAATAGATGGAGTTGCGGTAGTGGTTCAGGTACGGCGTCATGTCGGTTATGTTGTTGGCCACGGCCATATTCAGGCGCTTGGCGGGCTGGAAAACCGCGTGTTCCTCATCGCAGGAGTAGCCGAAATGGGAGGCCTTGAAGAAGGCCATGGCCATGAAGGGCTTTGCGGCGGCGTGTTCCCGGTCGATGAAGGTCAGCAATTGGTCCGTAAGGTCACGGTCCTGTGCCGCGAACGATGAGCCGGCGAAATCCTTGTGCACTTTGATACCCCGGAACACCGTGTCCTGGATCTTGTGCCGGCGGAAGCGCGAGCGCGCATAGATCCCGAAGTCGTAACCCCGGTCCTTGAGAACATCGATGAATACCGGGTTGTCGATGCGCTCGCTGTTGGCTTTCACTTCCGTCCAGTAGGTGGGCTGGATGCCGTAGAACATGCCGAAAATGCCGGCCACCGTCGAGTTGCCCGAGCTGTAGTGCTTCAACCCCACCGTCGATTTCCGGCCCAGTTCCCACACGTGGGGCGAGACCTGCTCATTCATTTCCGCTGCGCGCCAGCTTTCCAGCACCAGCAACAGGATGTTCGGCAGGGAATCCGCGGGGACCGGAGCCAGTTCCAACGGGCGCAGGGGATACCGGAAAGCGCCCTCGTGGGAGATCGTTTGGGCACTGCCCTGTTCATCGTCCTGGCGGGCGAACAACGGCAGGTTGTCCCCGTAACGGACGGCGTGTTTGTGTGACGTGAAGGGCAGGTAGAACGGCAAAGCCGGCGTCAGGGCGGTGATGCGAGAATCATCCTTTTCGTAGGCCACGATGTGAATCACCTGGCTGGAGGCAAACAACACCAGGGAGAGAACCACCATGATCCAGGGAAAGCGGGCCCGGCGAAAAAAGCGGCCAGCCAACCGGATCAGCCCGAATTCCAGGGCGATAACCGCGGCCAGGCATGCCAGGGCGGAGAGGACCATGACCGGAGTAATACCCATCCCCCCGGCGTTGTGCAGGACGAAATCAATCCAGAACAAATCAATGTGGAACTTATAGATCCCGAAGACGAGGCTGTCGGTGAACATATAGAAGGCAAACAGGCCGAGCAGGGTGCTGGCGGCGAGAAAAGCGCCTCTTTTGCTGACCACCGCGATCATCCCCGTGACC
>CAZJGK010000152.1:0-3426 GCA_964545545.1 uncultured Fibrobacteraceae bacterium
GTGTCATGATGGATGCTCGATCCGGGCGCATGTTGTTGGCGGTGACCCTGCTCGCGCTGGGGTTGGGCCTGGTGGCCTGTTTTGACAAGGATCCTGCGACAACACCTCCTGGCGGCGGCGACCATGAACCGGCGGCTCCCTTCCCGGCCACTGAGGATTCCCTGGTGGTTCTTTACAAGCTGGCCCTGGCGGAGATGGATACCGTCGTCTACCCGGCTTTGCTGGCCCCGGATTTCCAGTACCGCTTCAGTGTCCAGGATACGGCCCTCAATCATCTGACCACCGGTTTCATGACCCGTGCCGAGGCTTTGCAGTCGGCCGACAACATGTTCCGCGGCCTGGGCGTTCAGAACAGTCGGGGACAATTGGTGCCCGCGGTGGCCCGCATTCTCGTGTACGAGTTCGCTGCCCAGGGTTCCTGGGAACCCGCGGGGCCGGACGCTCCGTTTCCGGACACCCAGGTCTGTCGCCACTTTGTCAGGATCCACGTGGAGCGGGCTTTCGGAATGCCGACCATGAGCATAATCGGGTTGCTGGATGTCTACGCCCGGGCCGTGGAGCGCACGGACAACCAGGGCAACACACGCACGGGCTATCAGCTGGCCGGCTTGGTTGACCCGACCGTCCCGCCCACCGCAGCGGCCAAAAACGCCGAGATCTACACCTGGGGCATGGGTTTTTTCACCTACCTGGACAACCAGCCGCCCCGTGCCGTGTTGCACGTGCGGAGCACCGGCACTTTTCCCCTGCCGGGCTTCGAACTGGATGCCACCGGCAGCGGGGACGACGATTCGGGGTTGCACCCCTTCGCCTACCGCTGGCGGGCGGCGGCCGACAGCGCCTGGACAACATGGCGCTCGGCGCCGCTGATGCGGTTTTCCTACGCCGACTCCGGTGCGGCCATACTGGGCCTTGAAGTGCGTGACCGCTGGGGACTGGTCGCGGTGGCCGAGGTGGGGGTGGATGTGCCCGCGGCCTCCCTGCCCTTTCCCGCTTCCGCCGACCAGCTGATGGATAATTTTCGCACGGTCTATGATAACCGCGTGACGGCCCTTGCGGATGATCTGCTGGCTCCGGAACATGTCACGTACCTGGACAGCACGGCCAACGCCGCCTATCCCGATCTGGGCGGCGTCATGACGCGGCCGCAGGAGTTGGCGGCCCTGAATCGGATGTTCAGCGGGGAAGATGTGACCGATCCCGCGGACCGGATCGTTCCCGGCGTGGGGCTGATCTCGTTTTCCACCCTGGAGAAGCAGCAGGAGTGGTCGGTGGCCGGAGTCGAAGACCGGGTACCGGGCGCCCAGCATGCCACTTACACGGTGAGCGTTTTTCTGCGCCGCTGGACAGGGGACGATCTGCAAGTGGACGGGACGGTGGATTTCTACGCGGCGGCCAGGGATTCGGTGGTCGATGGTCTGGTGCGCGGTTACTGGCAGTTGATCGCCCAGGACGACCTGGGTCCTGCCGCCCGTACCACCGCGCCGGTTTCCTGGAGCGGCCTGAAGGCCATGTACCGGGCGCCTAGCCGCTGATCAACGCGGTGATTTTTTCCAGACCATGACGGTCGATGTCTCCGAAGGCATCGGCCTGATCGGAATCCACGTCGAGCACGGCCACCACGTTGCCTGCGGGTTCCCGCACCGGGATCACGATCTCGCTCCGGCTGCGCTCGTCGCAGGCGACATGTCCGGCAAATTTCCTTACATCGGGCACGATGATGGTTTGGCGGTCCTGGACGGCCCGCCAGCAAACGCCGTCGGTTGCGGGCAACACGGCGCAGGCCAAGGGCCCCTGGTAGGGTCCCACGATCAACTCCCTACCCATGAGGCGATAGAAACCGGTCCAGAAAAAGTGGGGCATCTTGTGGTGCAACAAGGCGCAGGCGGTGGCCATGCGGGCGATCTCGTCGTTGGCCGTTTCCTGGTAGCCGGCAAACAAATCCATCAGCTGAGCGAGGATTCGTTCGTAGCGTGCGGCGAGTTGATCGGCAGACGGCTTCGCTGTAGACATGATTCCACCTTTCCGGATATTAATATTATTGTCGGTCCAGGCGGCGATGCAGGAACCGGCCCGGGTCCACCCGAGCGGCCAGGACGCCGTCTATAACGACCGGAATGCCGCCCCGCCAAACCTGGGTAACCTTGCCGGCCACAAGTTGGCCCTGGTAAAGATTGCCGTGGCGATCACTGCGGCCCAAGGGTTCCCAATGGTATTCACAGTGAGGATCAAACGCCACGATATCGGCATCGCAGCCGGGTTGCAAGCGGCCTTTGCGGTCCTTAAATCCCATTATTTCAGCAGGTTTTGAGCAGCAGACCTCCTGCCAGCGCCAGGGAGTCATGGCCCCGCCCGCGACGGCGAGGCTGTAAGCCAGGGTCAGCCGTTCGCCCACGCCACCGCAACCATTGGGGACAGCGGGGAAGCCCTGGGAGGCCGCCTGCATCTTGACGGCCAGGGGAAACTCGCAGTGATCGGTGGACAGGAGGTCGAGATCCCCGGCGATCAGGCCGTTCAGCAACGCCCGCGTGTCCGCGGGCGCGCGCAAGGGCGGCGAGCAGATGGCCGCGAGGGCTTTTTCGTGTCCCATCTCATACCGCGACTGGTCGGCGCACAGATGAGGGAGGCAGACTTCGCCGAACAGATCCCCGGGATTCGCGGCGGCCTTGGCCCGCCTAAGGGCCTCCAGGGATGCGGCCAGGCTCAGGTGGACGATGGTCAAAGGACAGTCGGTCTTGTGGGCCAGGTCCAGGACCAGACGGACGGCGCTAATCTCCGAGACCGCGGGATGGGCCAAGGGGTGCCAGTTGGGTGTCGTGCGGCCGGTGGTGATCAGGGTGTGCTGGGCCGTGTCGTTCAACTCGCCATTTTCGGCGTGGACCAGGAGCATGCCCCCGGCTCCGTGCACGGCGTCCATGAGGGTTTTCATCTCCATAGGCGTGAGCATCAGGCGGCCTTTGTAGGCCAGAAATCCCTTGAAGGTGGGAATCCCGGCGCCGACCAGCTCCGGGATCTCGGCCAGCCTGTCCGGACTCGTATCGCTGACGGTGCAGTGCAGGCCGAAATCGCACAGACAGGCGCCGTCGGCGGCGGCTTGCCAACGTTGCACCGCCGAGGCCAGGGATTCCCCGGGCTCGGGATTGGCGAAATCAATCACCGTGGTGGTGCCGCCCAGCAGGGCCGCCTCGCTGCTCTCGCGCCAGCCCAGGCTCCTGATGCCGCCCCCCAGGGGCATGCCGAAGTGGGTGTGGGCGTCCACGGCTCCCGGCAGGAGCCAGAGTCCCGAGGCATCGAACGCGCTCTCACCTGGGTCCGGGGGGCCGAGTTCGCCCGGTGGAGTGACCGCCGCGATCAGGCCGTTCTTGACCGCCAGATCCGTGGGCTCAGGGCCCGTTGGCTTGATGATGCTGCCGCCGGTGATGCGCA
>CAZJGK010000153.1:0-3240 GCA_964545545.1 uncultured Fibrobacteraceae bacterium
CACGCAGTTTGCCGGCCCAGGTTCGGGGCTGTTGCAGCTCATTGCCTTCATCTGGGTCATTATGCTGGAAACGGGTGATCCTTGTACTGGGCGGAGGCGGGGTAAAATCCTGGATCATCTGGAAGATCCGTATCAACCCCTCCTCCAGCAGAACCTCGCGGCCGATGGGAAGCAATCCCGTCAGCAGTTCGTAGAGGATGACCCCCAAGGTGTAAACATCGCAGCGGACATCAATATCTCGCTCGGAAGGATCGGCCTGTTCCGGGCTCATGTACTCCGGTGTTCCGATCAACATCCCGGCCTGGGTAAACATCGTGTGTTGGGAAAGGCGGTGGCCGGTAGCTTTGGCAACACCGAAATCGATGACCTTGACGTCGGGCTCAGTGGCATCCCCGGTGACCAGAATGTTCCCGGGTTTGAGGTCACGGTGGATGATTCCCCGCTGATGGGCATGGTGGACGGCCCTGCAGACCTGGATGAACAACCTCAACCGCATTTCCAGGTCCAGTTTACGTTTCCGGCAAAACTCAGTGATCGGCCGTCCAGGAATGTATTCCATCACGAAAAAAGGCCGGCCGTCAACGGTGGCGCCGGCATCGAAGATACGGGCGATATGGGGATGGTCCATCAAGGCCAAGGCCTGCCGTTCGGCCTCGAACCTGGCCACGACCTCGGCGGTGTCCATCCCCACCTTGATGATCTTCAGGGCGACCTTGCGCTGCAGGGGCTCTTTCTGTTCCGCGAGGAAGACCACCCCCATGCCGCCTTCACCCAGAATCTCACGGATGGTGTAACCTGAGATCTCCTTGCCGATTTCCTTGGCATAATCAACTCGGCCGGGGACAGTTGCATCGGCTGCGCGAGAATGATCGAACCGCAAAAGTTCCGTGACCTCACCAGAAAGTTGCTCATCCCCTTTGCAGGCCTCAAGGATGAACGCCTCCCGGTTTTCGGGGGGAAGTGCAAGGGCCTCGGCCAGGATTTCCTTGATGAGTTGGTATTTCTGAGAATCCATGACGACACCATATTAGGAATGGAGGTATAGCTTCAGCATAGCACACGTTCTCGATAGACAATGCGCAGAATATGGCGCATTTGTGCAAGTTTCTTGACGATCCCCGGTTCTCCGGCTTTCCTGTACGCATGACCACCACCGCCATGCCCCCCGCCGTGCCCCTGTTCAGCCGCCCCAAATACTGGGGCGCCTCCTTCGGCATCGCCCCCCAGTTGCCCATGACCAGGGCGGAGATGGACCGTCTCGGCTGGGAAGCCTGCGACATCATCCTGGTAACCGGGGACGCCTATGTTGACCATCCCAGCTTCGGGATGGGGGTCATGGGCCGCGTGCTGGAGGCTCAGGGATTCCGGGTGGGGATCATCGCCCAGCCCGACTGGCACAGCGCCGAGCCGTTTCGCGCCCTGGGTGCGCCCTCCCTGTTCTTCGGAGTGACCGCCGGCAACATGGACTCCATGGTGAACCGCTACACCAGCGAGCGAAAAATTCGTTCCGACGACGCCTACACCCCCGGCGGCGAGGGCGGCAAGCGGCCCGACCGCGCCGTCCTTGTCTACGCCCAGCGCTGTCGCGAAGCCTTCAAGGGTGTGCCCGTGGTCATCGGCGGCATCGAGGCGAGCCTGCGTCGCATCGCCCATTACGATTACTGGTCGGACAAGGTACGCCGCTCGGTGCTGCCCGACGCCAAGGCCGACCTCCTGGTTTACGGCAACGGCGAACGACAGATTCTGGAAATCGCCCACCGGCTGGCCCAGGGTCAGGACATCAAGGAGATCACCGACATCCGCGGCACGGCCTTCATGCGGAAATCCGTGCCTGACGGTTGGCTGGAGATCGACTCCACCAGCGTGGACACACCCGGGGAGCTGATCAAACACCCCGATCCCTACGCCCTGCAGCCCGACTGCGACCAGGCCCCCGCGGCCCAGGGACCGCAGCTGCAATCCCTGCTGCCGGCGCCCGATCCCCGCCGCCTGCTGCGGGACCGCGACCACAGCGTGGTCCGCCTGCCGGCTTACGAGGCGGTCAAGGACGACCCGGTGCTCTACGCCCACGCCTCGCGGGTCATGCACGCCGAGACCAACCCCGGCAACGCCCGGGCGCTCATCCAGCGCCACGGTGAGCGTGAGGTGTGGTTGAATCCGCCGCCGGTCCCCTTGACCACCGCCGAGATCGATGCGGTGTTCGACCTGCCCTACTCGCGCCTGCCCCACGCCGGCTACGGCCAGGCCCGGATTCCCGCCTACGAGATGATCCAGAACTCCGTGAACATCATGCGGGGCTGCTTCGGCGGGTGCACCTTCTGCTCCATCACCGAGCATGAGGGCCGCATCATCCAGAGCCGCAGCGAGGATTCGATCATCCGCGAAATCGAGGCCATCCGGGACAAGAACCCGGGATTTACCGGGACCATCAGCGACCTGGGCGGGCCGACGGCCAACATGTGGCGTCTGGCGTGCAAGTCACCCAAGATCGAGTCGGCCTGCAGGCTGCCGTCCTGCGTGTTTCCGGAAATCTGTCCCAATCTCAACACGGACCACGCCCCGCTGATCAGGCTGTACCGGCGGGCCCGCGCCGTGCCCGGCGTCAAGAAGGTGCTGATCGCTTCTGGTCTGCGGTACGACCTGGCGGTGACCTCGCCCGAGTACGTGAAGGAGCTGGTCACCCATCATGTGGGCGGTTATCTGAAGATCGCTCCGGAACACACCGAGCCCGGCCCTCTGGGCAAGATGATGAAGCCCGGCATCGGCAGTTACGAGAAGTTCCGTGCCATGTTCGAGAAATTCAGCGCGCAGGCGGGCAAGAAGCAGTACCTGATTCCCTATTTCATCGCCGCCCACCCGGGGACCACCGACCTGGACATGCTGAACCTGGCTCTGTGGCTCCATCGCAACGGGTTCAAGGTTGACCAGGTTCAGACTTTTCTGCCCTCGCCCATGGCCACCGCCACCACCATGTACCACACGGGCCGCAATCCCCTGCGCAAGATCACGCGTAAGGTGAGATCTCCCGCGGACCAGGTGGAAACCGTCAAGGGTGGGAGGCAACGGCAATTGCACAAGGCTTTCTTGCGCTACCACGACCGCAGGAATTGGCCTCTTCTACGCCAAGCGCTGAAAGCCATGGGCCGGACCGATCTGATCGGCAACGGCAAGGAATGCCTGGTGCCCACCGGGCGCAGCGGTCCCCGGAAGAAAGAATCCTAGTTCAGGGCGCCCCAAGTG
>CAZJGK010000154.1:0-2720 GCA_964545545.1 uncultured Fibrobacteraceae bacterium
CGACATTGACGATCAATCCCCAGATACGATATTGAGCGCTGGCGGTGAAATTCAGCACCAGCACCAGCATCAGCACGGAATTCGCCCCTCCTCAAGGAGCCGGAAATAATGAAAGTCAACTTCGTGGATCTCAAGGCCCAGTACGCAACGATCAAGGACGAAGTGAATGTTGCGATCCAGGGAGTGCTCGACAGCTGCGCCTTCATCAACTCCCGGTCGTTCGAGGCGGAGTTTGCCTCCTATATCGGCACGAAACACTGCGTGGGCGTGGGCAACGGCACGGACGCCCTTTACATGGCCATGATAGGCCTGGGCTTCGGCCCGGGGGACGAGGTCATCACGGCGGCCAACACCTTCATCGCCACGGCCGAGGGCATCGGCCGCACGGGCGCCACGCCGGTTTTTGTGGATTGCGATCCGGTGACCTACAACATCGATGTCGAACAGATCGAAGCGGCCATCACCGACAAGACCAAGGCCATCGTCCCGGTTCATCTCTACGGTCAACCCGCGGACATGGACCGCATCATGGCCATTGCCGAGGCCCACGAATTGCTTGTGGTTGAGGACTGCGCCCAGGCTCATGGGGCCACCTGCGGGGGGCGCAAGGTGGGGACTTTCGGCCATGCCACATGTTTCAGCTTCTACCCCGGCAAGAACCTGGGAGCCTACGGGGACGCCGGCGCCGTTTGCACCAATGACGAAAACCTGGCGGGCTTTGTCCGCAAGCTGGGCGATCACGGCAGCGCCATCAAGTATCAGCACGACTTCGAAGGGACCAACAGCCGTCTGGATGGGATCCAGGGGGCGGTGCTGTCGGTGAAGTTGCGCCATCTGGACGCCTGGACCCAGCGGCGCATCGAAGTGGCTGCCCGGTACAGTGCCGGCCTGAACGATGTTTGTGTCGTGCCGGTTACGACCCCGGACGTCAAGCATGTCTTTCATCTCTATGTCGTCCAGGTAGGCAACAGGGAAGAGGTCATGAAACACCTGACGGAGCAGGATATCGCCTGCGGGATACATTATCCGGTGCCCTTGCCCAACATGCCGGCCTATGCCCACCTGGGCTACGCGGCCCATCAGTTCCCCGTGGCCTCGGGGATGGCCGGCAAGATCCTCAGTTTGCCCATGCACGCGGATTTGACGGATGACGATGTGGATCTGGTGATCCAGGAAGTGCGCAGGATTGCAGGATAAGGTAAAATGTGGTATCATTGCGTTTTGAAAGAGGGTTTTGCCGGGCGCGTTGATGTTTGGCCCGGCTTCCTTGTTGGCGGCCCATGGAGGTTGACAGCTTGATATGCTTTTACTATTTATCATGCACCTACCAAGCTTTAGGACTGCCTAGGAGATCCAATCGGTTAAATTGGTAAAGTCCGCTCCAAAATGAACGAAACCCAATAAAGAAATGGGGTTGCCCGGCAGGCGGTCCGGCTTGAGGAACCCCGCAGGGCGGCTGGGGATTAATGCGGTGGGCTATCCATCGGTTGTCTGGGGAATGGGATGTCGAAGATCTTTGACGCATACAAGAAGCAGGCGGGGAAATCCCTGGATCTGACCCAGCAGGTCAGGCGGGTGGGTTCGTTTACCCTGTTCCCACCCCCGGTCGGTGCCCAGCAGGGCGATTTTGATCGCCTGGCAAACCGCCTCCTTTCCCTCCGCCTGAACAATCGTGGCGCCGTGCTCGGTTTCGCCTCAAGCGCTGCGGGCGAGGGGGCGAGTTTTGTCTCCTACAATGCGGCGGTCATTCTCGCCCAGGAATACGGTCAGCGGGTGGCCTGGATCGACGGTAACTTCCTTTCCCCTCAGGTGAGGCTTCAGGAGCAGGACTCCGTTTCTCTCAGCGCGATGATGCAGGATCCGGATCTGGCTGATACCCTCCTGGTCGAGGACAATCCTTTCCTGGTCGCAGGGGGGACAAATCTTTTGCGGGTCAAGGGGCTGTTTGCCGACGAGAAATACCCTGAGCTCATGAATCGCCTGGCGAATCTGTTCGACTTTGTGTTTCTGGATCTGCCGCCCGTGCTGGCCAGCGCCGATACGGCCTTGATGGCTGCCGGGTGTGACGGGGTGCTGCTGGTCATCGAGCAGAAGTTCCTCAAATGGGAGATCGTGGAACACGGGGTTCAGGTTCTGAGGGACAAGAGTGTCCAGGTGCTGGGTTCGGTCATCAACCGGCGCAGTTTCGCTTTACCCAAGATCATTTACGATCGCCTGTAGCCGGAGGGATCCATGTCAAGGATGAGATTCACGATCCTCACGCTGACGGCAGCGACCGCCGCCATGATTCTGCTCGCCGGTTGCGCGGGGAATCCCGGGCCTGTGGTGCGGAGCAACTTCGTGGAATTCACGCCCGAACAGTTGCAGCAGATCGACGCCGGCAAGCAATACGAATATCAGCTGCAAACCGGCGATCTATTGAAAGTCGCCTTCGCCGACGAGAAGACACTGAGTTCGGATCCCGTACGGATCCTTTCCGACGGGGCCGTGACGCTGGTCGGTCTGGACAGGGTGAAACTGGCTGGTTTGACGGTGACCGAGGCGGATTCGATCCTCACCGAGGCCTATTCCCATCAGTTTCGCGATCCCCGGATTTCCGTCATTGTGCTGGAATCCGCGGGCAAACAGATTTATGTCCTCGGTGAAGTTCGGAATCCGGGCCTGATCCGCTTGCCCGATAACGGCCTGGGCCCCGTGGCCGCGGTGGCCATGGCCGGCGG
>CAZJGK010000155.1:0-2702 GCA_964545545.1 uncultured Fibrobacteraceae bacterium
CGGGGGCATCATCTTTCTGGACGAGATCGACAAGATCGCCGGCAAGAGCAGCCACGGCTCGGGGCCCGATGTTTCGCGGGAAGGCGTGCAACGCGATCTGCTGCCCATCGTCGAGGGCACGGCCGTCAGCACCAAGTACGGGCTGGTCAAGACCGATCATATTCTTTTCATGGCCGCCGGCGCCTTTCACATGAGCAAGCCGAGCGACCTGATCCCCGAACTGCAAGGGCGCTTCCCCATCCGGGTTGAGCTGGCCAGCCTGGGGATGGATGATTTCGTCCGGATCCTGCGCGATACCGAGGGGTCGCTGATCCGGCAGTATACGTCCCTGTTGAACGTGGATAATTGTACGGTGGAATTCACCCCCGGCGCCCTCGTCGAGATTGCGCGTCTGGCCGCTGAGCTGAACAAGCGCATGGAGAACATCGGCGCCAGGCGGCTGCAGACCCTCATGGCGCAGCTCCTGGATGATCTGTTGTACCGGGTGCCGACCGAGCAGTTGCAGGCCCTGACCGTGGACGAGGCCTATGTCGAGAAGGTGCTGGCCGATATCATCAAGGATGAGGATTTGAGCCGGTACATTCTCTGATTCTGGGGGTGGACTCTGGGGCTGCGGCGATTATTCTTGTTCCAATCTCAACCCTCGACCTTCAGCAAGGAGTTTGCCGTGGCTGCCGTCAATACACAAGAGCGCAAGGATTTTCTGGCCATCGATGACTACACCCTGCCGGAGCTGCGCCGGATCCTGGATCTGGCCCGCAGTCAGAAACCCTTGGCACGTGCTCATGAACTGCCCCATTCCCACCCCAACCGGGTCCTGGCCTGCGTTTTCGCCAAGCCGAGTCTGCGGACGCGCGTCAGCTTCGAGGTCGCCATGCGTCAGCTGGGTGGGGGATCGCTTTTCATCACCGACAAGGAAATCGGCATGGGCAAACGGGAATCGGTCCACGATGTGGCCAAGGTTCTCAGCCGCCTGGTCGACGGGATCATGATCCGCTGGTTCGATCACGGGGAAGTGGTGGAACTGGCCCGGCACGCGACCGTGCCCGTGGTCAACGGCCTGACCGACCTCAATCACCCCTGCCAGGTCATGGGGGATATCCTGACGATCGAGGAACATCTGGGAAGCATCGACGGCAAGACCGTGGTGATGGTCGGCGACGGCAACAACCTGGCCAACAGCTGGCTGAACGCGTCCATCCGGTTCCCCTTCAATTTCATCCTGGCCTGTCCGGAGGGTTACCTTCCCGCCGAGGAAATCATGCGCAAGGCGGAGGCTGCCGGTGCTTCCTTCATGATCACCCACGATCCCTTGGAGGCCGTAGCCGGCGCCCATGTGATCTACAGCGACGCTTTCTACAGCATGGGACAGGAAGCGGAGGCCGCCAAGCGCCGGCGCGATTTCGCGCCCTTCAGGATCACCAACGAACTGCTGTCGGGCGCCGACCCGGAACACATCGTCATGCATTGCCTGCCCGCCCACCGGGGAGAGGAAATCACCGACGAGGTCATGGACGGTCCCCATGCGGTCGTGTTCGACGAAGCCGAGAACAGGCTTCATGCGCAGCGGGCCATTCTGGCGACCCTCATCAAATGAGATGTTCCCACGGCATCTTGGGGGCCCTGGTGATTTGCGGTCTCGGCCTGGGAGCCTGCGCCGTGGTCGAGTCCCCGCCCGGGGGACCGGCGGATATCGTTCCCCCCATCCTGGTTTCCTTTGCCCCCGATTCGGCCAGCGTACAGCTCGGCGCTTTGGATCGGCTGAGTTTCACCTTCAGCGAGAAGATGAATCGCACCCCGGCCGGCGCCTGGCTCCATCTGTATCCCGACCGTAAAATCCGCAAGACCACCTGGCACGGTTCCACCAGGGCCGATGTCCAGCTGGAAGAACCTTTCCCACCGGACACCGTGGTGGTCGTCGAGGTCCTGGCGAACATGAAGGATGCCCACAAGGTGTCCGGTCAGGTGGAGCGGCGGTTTCCCCTGGCCACCGGGGATTCCATTCCCACGGGCGAGATCAGCGGCTCCCTGGTCCTGGCCGACTCGGCCCTGGCCGGAGCCATGGTGGAGCTTTTCGCCGTTCCGCCCGATTCGGTGGTGCTGGACCAGCAACCAATCCTGCGGCGCACCCGCTGCGACGCCGCGGGCCGTTTCCAATTGGACTGGTTGCCGGTGCCCTCGGGGCCATACATCCTGCGCGCGTTTGCCGACGGAGACCGGAACGGCAAACCCGGTGAAAAAGAAACCCGCCGGGTTTATCCCGACACGCTGCAAATAACACGCCAGGATTCCCGGCTCACCCTGGCGACCCTGGAGCTGTTTCCCCTGGACACGCCTGGGTCTCTCAGATTCAAGGCGCGTTCCCTGCTGCCGGACTGCGGTCGGTTCATCGCTTTAACCCAGGCGATCACGGCCACCGATACCGGCTGGACGCCTGCACCAACGGCTTATGATTCGCTCCGCTTCACGATTCTTGATTCCACGTTGGCCGATACCTTGCGCAACATTCCTCCGGGTCCCAATCGCGTCATCTTGTTCGCGGACCTGGACCGGGACTCCTCGCTGTCCATTGTTGCCGATTCCCTCGTTGCCAACCGTGCCGATTCCCTGTTGTTTGTCGTGAGTGATTCCCTGGGCGACACCACCGGTTTCAGTCTTGAACCGTGGCTCAAAATGGGACCCATTGTCATCGAGCCGGGTCT
>CAZJGK010000156.1:0-2567 GCA_964545545.1 uncultured Fibrobacteraceae bacterium
CCCGGGCCAGGTTGCCGCCATTGATATCCAGAGGGTTGAGGTCACTGTCGAAATATACACCGGCACTGTTCTTGTGGGACAGGATCAGCCAAGGTCCGCCGTTGCGCGTGCGAAACCAGTGGCGGGCGGCAAAAAGATTGTTGAACTCCGCGGGATCCAGTGCCATGCGGAATTGCTGGTTTCCATACCAACCTTGGGCTGGGAAATCCTCATAGAAAGCCCCGTCAAATTTACCAGCGAAGGTGGAATCCCTATGGGCTCTGATCCCGTTGGCGACCTGAATGAAATCCTCCCCCATGGCGGCGCGGACTTCATCGGTCAAGAATTCTTCAGCAGCCCGAAAGGCCTGGGCCTCATCCTCGTCATCCCGGTAGATAACACCGTCCCCATCCATATCCGCAAACCCGTCCACATCCGTCAGAAAATCTGGAACCCACAAGGACGGAGGAAAATAATCGTAGAATATGCCATCGAACTTGTTGGGCGAACTGGCCTGGAAATTCTGAAAAACCTGGAACATGGCCGCCCGAGCAGCGGGATCCATGAAATTATACAGATAAGTGCCCGGCCAGTTCGAGGCTGTATCACCCGTGGTCGTATAGCTCAGATACGGCAAGGCCGTATGGTAAAGCTGATAAGTGTATGATCCTACTGGGGATTCACTCCAGACTTTGCGTATACACAGTGGCCGATAATAGGCGATTATCTTGATGTTGGGATTCGCCAGGCGGATCTTGCCCATGTCGATATTGGTTTCCCAGAATTGCCAGGTCGGCGCAATGAAGATATCGGCCCGCGCGATTTTGGCCAATTCCTCCGGGTCATTCAAATCACCCAGTTGAACATCCCAGGCCGCCACCTGAACGGAACGGTCCGTTGGATTCACGACATTGAGTTCGTTGGGCTTTTCCGGGCTATAACTGGGCTTTTCCGGCATATAACAGGCTCCGACCAGCAACCCCACAAGAATGGCCAATACCACCGTAATTATCCTATTTCTATTATGCATCACTATAACCTCCACCCGGGGGAAAACCAGGTATCCAGGCAGAATGCAATTCCCGGGACCTATATGGACCCAGACAGCAAAACCCATTCCCAATGGTGCTATTGTGGGAAAATACCATTCGCCCGCGAAGGCAGGGGCGCACCCTTGAGAATCATTTTCCTACCAAAAAAAGCCGGGGTCTATTCCACGACCAGAGCCCGGGTGGATTTCATTCGCTCCAGCATGACCTCACAAAGCGCCTGGACCCGCGAATCCAGCGGGATTGGACGCCCTCTGCCAACAGATCCGGCAAAGACATCGCGGATGATCCGGTCGCCCGGGTAGGGCCGGTCCAGAAATGCGTAAGCCCGCGCCATGATTTCCGCGGGCCGCGTCACCAGGTCCTGGTAGTCGCAGGTGATCACGCGCTCATCCTGGTCCAGGCCTCGGGAAAAGAAGATGCTGTTGCGGGCGTACCAGAACAGGGCGGCGGCGTCATGTTCCGGCATGTCGGGCCGGTAGAGTCGGCTGATGGTCTCGGTATCCTCGGGGGCCATGTGCTGGGCCCGCCAGTCGGTCTGATCGACCGCGACGATGGGGGCCAGATCGTCCAGGCTGTTGCCGGCGGGAAAGAATTTGACGTTGGACGCGGCCACATCCGCATAATGCCGCACCATCCAGATGGCCCGCGACCGGGGAAACATATCCAGCCAGAACGGGAGGTTCTGACTCTCGACCAGAGGTTTGGCCGCCACCAGGGGCGCCCGGTCGGCGGTGATCCTGGCCTTGACCAATGCGGGGTCGGTCCAGAGCAGGTGCTCCTGGTGGTCTCCGGCCGAAAGCGGGCTCACTTCGTCGTAGGTGACGCTGGCCAGGTCGAGGCGGAAAAGGTGGTGGAGCATGGAAGTGCCGCTGCGCTGGCAGCCGACGACCAGCAGCACCGTCTTGTCGCAGCCGGAGCGGAACCGCAGGAACTGGTAGATCCTTTTGCGCAGGCGAAGCCAGCGAAAGGCCTGCTCTTCGCCGAATCCGATGCCGCCCTTGGAGGCCAAGCGCATGAAAATCCTCCGCCCTGTCAGTCCACCAGGTGATAACCGTTGTCCCGCAGCGCAGGGACAAATCCAGCACCGATAATCATTTCATCAAGATCCCCACGCGTCAAAGGATAGCTGACGCCGGCGGCCGAGACCACGCTCTCCTCCATCATCAGGCTGCCCAGATCGTTGGCCCCGTAGTAAAGGGTCATCTGGCCGACGGCCTTGCCCTGGGTCACCCACGAAGCCTGGATGTTGGGGAAGTTGTCCAGGGCGATGCGGCTGAGCGCCAGCGTGCGCAGGTAATCCACCGATCCCAGGTAGCCGTGGGATGCGACCTGGGCGCGGATCTCCGGCTTCTGCATCATGGGCGTGCCCCCGGGCTGGAAGGTCCAGGGTATGAACGCGGTGTAGCCGCCCGTGCGATCCTGGCTCTGCCGGACGCGCAGGAAGTGCTCGACCCGCTCGGCAAAGCTCTCGATGTGGGCGAACATCATGGTCGCCGTGGTGGGCAACCCCGCCTGGTGGGCTTTTTCCATGATGGA
>CAZJGK010000157.1:0-1863 GCA_964545545.1 uncultured Fibrobacteraceae bacterium
GCGAGTCCAACACGTTCTGGACCAGCATTCGTTTGCCCATGGCCTTCGGGCTGAACCTGCTGGCCTTGTCGATCCTTTACTACATTGCTCCGGAGGCGAAACAGAAGTTCCACTGGATTCTGCCTGGAGCGGTCACCGCCACGGTCCTGTGGATGGGCGCATCGTCGGGTTTCCGGGTGTTTCTGCGCAACTTCGGCGAGTACAACGCCACCTACGGCTCCCTGGCTGCGGTGGTGATCCTCATGGTCTGGTTGTGGCTGTCGGGCCTGGTTTTTCTGCTGGGCGCCGAAATCAACGCCCAGATGAAACGCATGGAGGAACTTGAACCTCCGCAACACGTGCGCCTGCTGCGCAAGCCCAGAAAATAACCGGGGAGATGTCCACCATGGCCACCAAGATGACCGCGACCTGGGCCGGCGGAATGCGTTTCGTGCACCAATCCGCCAGCGGCCACGCCGTGGTCACCGATGCCCCGGTGGAACACGGCGGCCTTGGCTCGGCGGTCTCCCCCATGGAACTGCTGCTGCTGGGCCTGATCGGGTGCACCGGCGTGGATGTGGCCAGCATCCTGACCCGGATGAAGGAACCCCTGCAGGGCCTGGAGGTCACAGCGGAGGCGGAACGGGCAGAGGATCACCCCAAGGTCTACACACGGATCCACTTGGTCTATACCTTGACCGGCGCTCTGGATGAGAAAAAGGTCCAACGGGCCATCGATCTTTCGGAGACCAAATACTGTTCGGCCTCGGCCATGTTGCGTGCAACCGCCGCCATGACCAGTGAATATCATATCCTGCCGCCGGCCTAGTCTGACAGCTCCGGGTTGTTTGATTCCGGGATTATTTGTATCATCAAGGGGAGCAAGGAAACATGGGCTCGCCCATTTCTACATCTTCGAGGGATTTCTCAATGCGTCGGATTGGCCCATTTTCCCTGGTTCTCGGTGTTCTGGTCGGTGTGTTGCTTGCTGCGACCGGTGCGCAGGCCATCCAGATCGATCCCGAGCTGGAACACATGCTGGCGATCAAGGCCTATCCCGACGGGGTGCCGATCCTGCTGGTTTTCGATGATCCGGTCGGGGCCGATGATGTCATCCAGGGTCTCGATAAACTGGATCCCAAGAAGCGCCGCAAGAAGATCATCGCCTATATCAAACGCAAGGTTCTCAAATCCCAACAGAATGCGGCGGACCTGCTGCACGGCGGCAACTGGGGTGACCGCGTATCCCAAGTGCGCCAGCTCTATCTGGCCAACGCCATCTCCTTCCGGGGTACTGCGGAGGTCGTCGGGGCTCTCGCCAAGCTGCCCGACCGCGCCACCTTGTACCATGACAAGCGGTACAACCTGGTGGCCGGCACCGGAGTCGCCAAAGAAATGCCGGTGCGCGGAAATACCGCCGCCGAGGACACGGCCTGGAGCCTCAAGTACATCCACGCCGATCGGGTCTGGCGCGAACTGGACATCACCGGCCGCGGGGTCGTCGTGGGCCACATCGACACGGGGATCTATCTCACCCACCCGGACCTGGCCGGCCGGCTGTGGCTCAACGAGGGCGAAATTCCCGACAACGGCCTCGATGACGACGGCAATGGTTTCATCGACGATGTTCACGGCTATGACTTCGGCGCCGATGACGGAGATCCCAACGACGATTCTCCCACCGGTGGACACGGCACCCATACGGCCGGAACGGTGGTCGGGGACGGTACGGCTGGGGTGCGCACGGGCGTGGCTCCCGGCGCCCGGATCATGGCTTGCAAGGTCTGGGATACCGCCGGCAACGGCGGATCCCTGGGTATGATCTGGGCCGCCGAGCAGTATTGCGTGGAGAACGGGGCGCGGATCATCACCATGTCCCTGGGT